>DASSAD010000397.1:0-6517 GCA_035685725.1 Amycolatopsis sp.
TCCCCGGACGATCGGCGAAACATTCAACATCACCGGGTCGGATGTCTACACCTGGGACCAGATCTACACGATCGTCGCGGATGCGCTGGGCGTGCCGGCCCGCCTTGTGCACGTCGCGTCGGAGATGTACCCGCTGGTGGCACCGGAATGGTTCTGGTCCGGAGAGATGGTCGGCGACATCGGGCACAGCGCGATTTTCGACACCGCCAAGATCCGGACGTTCGTGCCGGGGTTCGCGCCGGGACTGACGTTCCATCGCGCTGCTCACCGCATGGTGAAATGGCGCGCCGCACATCCGGAGTCGAGCACGGGAGACGACGCGACCAACGCGGTGCTCGCGCGGATCGTCGACGCGTACCACGCGGCGCGCAGCGTCTTCGCCGCGCGCGGCCGAGAAGGGGCTGCTTCGTGACGGCCGTACCCGTGGCGAGCTGGATCTAGACACCGTGCGGAGCCAGGGACGCCATCGCGCGCTCCAGCAGCGGGACGGTCCTGGCGCGCATCTCGTCCTCGTACCGCGCCAACGGCTTGCCCGTGGCCAGCGCGGTCGTGAGTTCGGCGGCATCGTACAGCGCGCTGTTGGCGCCGTGGCCATACATCGGCGGCATGGCGTGAATCGCGTCGCCGAGCAGCGTCACGTTTCCGGTCGGCCAGACACCGGCGGGCGAGAGCATACGGATTGTCCGCGGCACAATCGTCGCCGGGGCCACGCCGTCGATGAGCAACCGCAGCGCGGGATGCCAGTCGACCACCGCGTCGCGCATCAGCGAATGCAGGAATTCCTTGGGCGCGCCGAAGAAGTCGTGTGGTCCGAGTTCCGGATCCACCAATTCCAGGCTCACCGCCACGTAGTCGTCGACCGGATCCAGTGCCACCTCTCCAGCGAGGTCCACCGCAGCCTTCGCCACCACCTCGCGCGGCTGGAACAGGCCGGTCGCGAGGTGTGTCCCCCGGGGGTCGCGAATCATGATGAAGCTGTCGTCGAAGGCGGGGAGCAGCGAGTCCGCAAGTTCACGGGTGAGCGGGGCCTGAGTCAACAGCGCGTGTTCGACGAGGGGAATCACAGCGATGCCGGGCAGCAGTTGGCGTCGCACAACGGAATTGATGCCGTCGGCGCCGACCAGCAAGGTGCCCCGCGCGCTGTCGCCACCGGCGAAGTCGACGACGACCTCATCATCGTCATGCCGGTAGCCGGTCACCTCGTGGTCGAAGTGGACGATGTCTTCGACGCCACTGAGCAGGATCTGACAGAGCGTCCTGCGATGCACACTGGTATGCGGCAGGACGGGGTCGTTGGCGGGCCCCAGGTGCGCGATGGTGGCGACTTCGTGGCCGCGATGGTCGAGCACGGCGACGAGGTCACGACGGGGTGACCGCCGTGACGTCGCCCGGTACAGGTGATAAAGGTGCTCGGGCAGACACCTTCGCAGCGCCGAACCGCCGTCGGCGCTCATGTGCAGGATGTACCCGCCCCAGGCGATTTCCGGCGATCGCTCGTACACCGAGCAGGGGATTCCCACCCGGCGAAGGCCCTGTGCCAGGCACAGGCCGCCGACGCCCGCCCCGACGATGAGCACATGCTGGTCGTGGTTCATCGGGCGATCCCGTATTCGATGGGTAGTGTCTCGAGTCCGCCGACGAACGTGGAAGCCACGAGCACCGGCTTTCCCGTCAGCCGGATGGCACGCAGCCGTGGCAGGAGCTGGGCGAAGAAGGTGCGGAGCTCGCTCTTGGCGAACGAGGCACCGAGGCAGTAGTGGACACCGGCGCCGAAGGAGAGGTGGCGATTGGGCGTGCGTTCGACATCGAAGAGGAACGGATCGACGAAGACGTCCTCGTCGCGGTTGGCCGACGCGTAGTTCAGCTGTACCGACTCGCCGGCACGGATGGTGACCCCGCGCAGTTCGTAGTCCTCGGTCGCGGTGCGCATGAACGACTTGGTCGGCGTGACCCAGCGGATCATCTCGTCGACGGCACGCGGCATCAGCTCCGGGTTCCGTCGCAACCGCGCCAGCTGGTCCGGATTCTCGATGAGTGCGTGCAGACCGCCGGACAGTGCGGCACTGAGGGTGTCATGACCTGCCGTCGCGATCGATACGTAGAATCCCGTGATGTCGCGGTCCGACAGGCGTTCGCCGTCGACACGCGCGGTGGCGATGGCCGAGGCGAGATCATCGACGGGAGCGGAAACGCGGTCACTGGCCATCCGACGGAAGTAGTCGAACAGCTCTTCCTGGGATGCGGCGAATCGCCGCGGGTCGCTCCCGCGCATTTCCTTGGTGAGGTCGAGGATCCACTGCCGGTCGGCCCTCGGCACACCCAGCGCCGACAGGATGACGTGGGGCGGGAACTTCTCGGCGATGTCGGTGACGAAATCGCACGTGCCGCCCAACTCGATCATCCGGTCGACGTAGTGTTTCGCGAGTTCACTCACCTTGGTGAGCAGGGAACGCTGGGCGTGCGGCCGGAACAGCCCGGTGCCGACCGTGCGCAGCGCACGATGATCCGGGCCGTCCAGGTGGATGAGCGTGCGCAGGTCGGACCGGCACTCGGCCGCGGACCGCTCCATCGCGGTCGTGGTCAGGACCGGACGGGGGGCGTTCAGAAACCGTTCGTGCGAACCCGCGATCGCGAGCACGTCACTGTGTTTGGTTATCGCCCAGAACGGCCGGTAGCCCGGCGGGCTCACCCAGTGGACGGGCGAGGAGTTCCGGAGCAATGTCAGTGCCCGGTGCAGGCGGTGCTCGTCGGCGTAGACCTCGGGGTCCGCGAGCGCGAGGCCGGCGAAGTCCAGTGGTGAACTCATGGGGTCTCCAGGGGGCACGACAGCGGAAGCACTAGGGAGTCCAGCCGCCGGCTGGTATCCGCATCGACAGGGCACCCGCCGAGAAACTGAGACCGAATGCCATCAGCAGCGCCTCCCCCTCGGGCCGATGTGCCGGTTCGGCGAGCATGAGCGGCACCGAACAGCCGATCGTGTTCCCGTACTCCCGCAACACCCGATAGGACGAGGAGACCTTCGCGCTGTCCGTGGGGACGTCGAACTCGTCACACAGCCCGTCGAGTATGTGCTTGCTGCCCGTGTGCATCAGCAGTGCCGAGGCATCGACGGGCGCCACCAGACTCGATTTCCCGTTCGCGATGACCTCTTTGATGGTCCTGCTCGCGTAGTACACTCCCCGCGCCGAGACCTGTGGGCTGAGCGTGTAAAGCCGTCGGCCGAACACGACCGGATGGTCGGAGCCGCCATCCGGCACGGTGCCGAGTTCGGTGTCCTCCGGCTGGTCGTTGGTGAGGCTGACGCTCGGACCGAAGGAGGGGCCCTCGCCTTCGGCCTCGAACAGCATCGCCACCGCGGCATCGCCGAAGAGGAAGCCGTGCATGGCGTCCACAGTGCTCTGTCGTGCACCGTCCTCGACCTCGCTGAAATGGACGTACCTACCGGGAAGCGGCGGCGACAACGAGGTGATGGCGTCCATGAAACACGCCAGCACGAACTTTCCGGGATTGCAGCTCAGGTACCACCTGGCGGTCTCGACCACCTTCGCTATCACCGAGCAGCCCATGTACCCCACGCTCAGCGTGTCGACCGACCGGGGGATCTCCGGCATCTGCGCGACGATGTCGCACACCAGGCTCGGAAGTAGCCGGCCGGGACTGCTGGTGGCTCCGATGACCAGACCAATCGCGTCCGGCGGGACATCGGCCTTGGCAAGGCAGCGATGGGCGGATCGCACCGCGAGCCGGCTGGCCGAGACGCCGACCTCGGGTTCCGCGCCGGCGAAAAGCACGTCCGGGTAGTTCGCCAGCGTCGAGTGGCGCTTGTCCACGCCGAGCTTGTGCATCATGCCGACGAGCTTGGGCGAGAGCCGGTCGCCCGCGTGGGCGAGCAGTTCCTCGGTCGACCAGTGGAAGCCGGGCAGCGCCGAGGCGATCGCTCGCAGGTGCGGATCGACCACGAAACTCTGTGTCATTTCTTCCCTCTGGCGTCTCAGCCGGCCATGGCGGACACGCCGCCGTCGATCACGATGTTTGCCCCGTTGATGTAGGTCGCCTTGTCGGAGGCGAGGAAAACGGCCAGCTCCGCGACCTCTTCCGGTTCCGCGACTCGCCGCGACGGGATTATCCGGGTGAGTTCTTCGCCCGCTGCCGAGTCAACGATGTGCTTGGTCGCCTCGCTGCGGGTCAGCCCGGGACTGATGGACACCGCACGGATGTTGTGCTCCATTCCCGCGGCGGCCAGATGTCTGGTCATCGAGATGTTCGCGGCCTTCGCGACGCCGTGCGCCAGCATCGGTTCGAACATCACGCCGCGCAGGCCGGCCACCGATCCCATGTTGATGACCACCCCGCCGCCCCGCCGTCTCAGGTGCGGCCACGCGGCCCTGGTGCACAGGTAGGGCAGATCGAGCTCGTTGCGGATCGTGAAGTACCAGTCGTCCAGCGGCTGTTCGCCGAAGGCGCCGTTGCGCATACTCGACGCGTTGTTGACCAGAATGTCGATACCACCGAAAGCTTCGATCCCGGCGTCGATCCATGCCTGCGCCCCCGCCGGCTCGGACAGGTCCACCGGCGCCAGCGCCGCCATGATCCCGCCCGCGCCGCGGACCGCGTCCACGGTTTTGTCGGAGGCGTCCTTGTGCAGCGCGCACCCGAACACCTTGGCGCCCTCCGCGCTGAACAGTTTCGCGGCGGCCTGGCCTATCCCGTACCGGCCGGTTCCGCTGATGAAGGCGACTTTCCCGGCAAGACGTCCCGGCGTCGGACTTCCCGCCCTCACGCGGCTTCGCCGGTGCCCAGGTGCGGGCCGATCGCCGACAGCAGAGCACCGGACCGGATCAACTCGACGACCGTACGAAGATCACCGTCGAGTCGGCGGTCCTGGTCGACGACCGGAACGTGGGCACGGATGAGCTCGTAGCCGGCCCTGGTGCCGCGGCCGAGAAGGTGTGGGCCACGAAGGTCGGCCGCCTGACAGCCGGCGAGCAGGTGGATCGCCGCGATCTCCGCCACGAGTTCGACCACGGTACGCGCGTCCCGGGCGGCGATCGTGCCCATACTGACCTTGTCCTGGTTGTGGGCCTCGGTGGAGCGGGAGAACGCCGTGGCCGGATTGGTCAGCTTCAACGCCTCGGCTGCCAGGGCCGAGGACGCGATCTGCATTCCCTTGAACCCGTGGTGCAGGCCCGCCGCCGGATCCCGCGGAGCCACTCGTCGCACCAGGTTCAGCGTCAGGCCGTGGTTGAACTTCGTGTCGACCATCATCGCCAGCTGCCGGTCCAGGATGTCGCCGACACTGGCGACGGCGAGCTTGAGTGAGTCCATCGCGTGCCCGACATGGCCGCCGTAGAAGTTGCCGCCGTTGTAGACCTCGCCGGTGGTGGCGTCGAACAGGGGGTTGTCGTTGCTCGAGTTGATCTCGACGTCCAGCCACCGGGTAACCCAGTCCACCGTGTCGGCCAGCACGCCGTTCACGTGCGGCGCGCAGCGCACCGAATAGCGGTCCTGGATGGGCCGTCCCAGTGCCAGGACTCCGCTGTCGTCGATGTCGGGATTGGCTTCGAGTACCTGCGGGGTGTCCACGCACAGGGCGGACCCGCTTACGAGCGCGCGAACGCGCTGGGCGGAGCGGACCTGCCCGGGATGTGGCTTCTGGCGATGGATCACCGGCTGGAAATGGCCGCGGTTGCCCAGCAACGCCTCGGCGGCCAGCGCGGTACACAGGTCGGCGAGCGTGCAGAGTACATCGGCGTCGTGCACGGCGACTACACCGAACCCGGACATGAACGACGTGCCGTTGATCAGCGCCAAGCCCTCTTTCGCTTCGAAGGCAACAGGTTCGAGGCCCCGTGACCGAAGCGCGGCCGTGGCCGGCAGCAGTTCGTCGCCGACACGCACCGTCCCCGAGCCCATGAGCATGTCGGCCAGGTAGCACAGCGGGACCAGATCTCCGCTCGCCCCCACCGAGCCACGCTCGGGGATGACCGGCGTGATGTCGTGTCGAAGGCAGTCGAGCAGCAGTTCGACGACGCTTCGTCGGATTCCGGAATAGCCACGGGCCAGACAGTTCGCCCGGATGAGCATCGTGGCCCGGACGACATCCGCGGGTGCCGACGGGCCGGTGCCGTTCAGGTGATACTTGACCAGATTCCGCTGGAGCTCGGTGGTCTTGCCCGGACTCAGGTGGTATTGCGCACTGTCGCCGAAGCCGGTGGTGACTCCGTAGATCGGGCGACGCATCGAGATCAGTTCGTCCCGGACGGCGACCGAACCGTCCATCCGGCTCGCGGCTTCTTCGGCAATACCGACCGCGGTACCGGCGGGCGCACGGGCGAACCTGGCCGTGTTTTCGACGGTCAGCGTGTCATTCCCGAGCACGATACCGCCCGGATCCTCCGCCGCGGACGAGGGCGCACACACCAGAGAGAGTCCATTGTCCTGCACAGCCACATTCCGTCCCGGGGAGTGGTTGGAGTGAATGGGTGTCATGGTCGTGGAGAAAGGTTCGAAGAACCTT
>DASSAD010000398.1:0-16386 GCA_035685725.1 Amycolatopsis sp.
AGGCGCGCCCACGAACCCGCCGACCGTGGTCGGCCTGTTCTCCGTGTGGCCGGTGCTCTCGGTCGCGCTGGTCATAGGTCCTCCAGTGGCTCCGCAGCCGATGATCGGAGTGTGTTCGACGGGATCAGAGTTTCGCCGGCACATCCTTGGCTAAACCGTACCGCTCCTGCGGTGGGACAAGGGGGACAAGTCAGCTCCGTGACGGTCCACCGAAGCCGCGCTTTTCCCGGTGAACGTCGCCCGGGTCGGCGACGTCACCGCCGCGGCTCCCGGCCGTCCTGATCGGCGGCGATCCGTTTCCACTCGTCGAGAAGCTGTTTCCGCCGTGCCGGGGCACCGCCGAGCTCCGCGTCGAGGGCGAGGCCGCGGGTCAGGTTCACGGTGAGCCAGAACAGTGTCTCCGCGCGGTCTTCCGGCAGGTCCGCGACGAGCGCGACGACCCGGTCCAGGACCGCGCGGCCGAGGGCGCGGTCGACCGGGCGGATCGCCGCCCGCAGCGCCGGATCGGTGCGCGCGGCCACCCACAGCTCGGTCGCTGCGGTCGCGAGATCTCCGGAGTAGCCCACCCAGAGCAGGTCGATCGCCGCCGGGATCGAGTCGGCACCGTCCGGCACCCCGTCCAGGAAATCGGTCAGCGCGGCCATCCGCCGGGTGGTCAGATGCTCGACGGCGGCCGCCATCAGGGTCGCCTTGTCGGTGAAATGGTGTTGCGCCGCGCCCTTGGAAACCCCGGCCCTGGCGCAGATCTCCTGCACCGAGGTGCGCGCGTAGCCGAGTTGGACGAGGCACTCGATGGTCGCGTCCAGGAGCGCGTTCCTGGTCTGCTCGCGCCGCTGCGCCTGGGTGCGATGCCCTGGGGTCACGGTCTTTACCGCGCCTTCCCGCCGGTTGTACATTCCCGGCAGAACTTACCTTCCATCCGTCATGTTTTCCACCGGAGGCGCCACGATGTCGCTGCAGATCCAGAAGAGCTCCTGGAGCCGGGACCTGGCCGATTTCCGGGAACTGGCCAGGACTTTCTGCGCCCGGGAGCTCACCCCCCACCAGGACCGCTGGGCCGAGCGGAAACAGGTCGACCGCGCACTGTGGTCGAAGGCCGGCGAGGTCGGCCTGCTGGCGCTGTCGATTCCCGAGGAGTACGGCGGTGGCGGCGGAACCTTCGCGCACGAAGCCGTGCTGTATGAGGAGCAGACGCGTGCCGGAGACAGCGCATGGGGCGTTTCCGTGCACAACGGGATCGTGGCGCACTATCTGCTGAACTACGCGTCGGAGGAAAAGAAGAAGGAATGGCTGCCCAAGCTCGCCAGCGGCGAGTTCGTCGCGGCGGTGGCCATGACCGAGCCCGGCACCGGTTCCGATCTGCAGGGGATCAGGACCAGGGCGGTGCGCGAGGGCGACTCGTACGTCATCAACGGTGCCAAGACCTTCATCACCAACGGCGGGCTCGCCGACCTGGTGGTCGTCGCTGTGAAGACCGATCCGGAGGCGGGGGCGCAGGGCGTTTCGCTGATCGTGGTGGAGACCGCGACGCCGGGTTTCCGGCGCGGCCGCGTGCTGGACAAGATCGGGATGAAGGGCCAGGACACCGCGGAGCTGTTCTTCGACGACGTGCGCGTTCCGGTGGCCAACCTGCTCGGATCGGAAGGTCAGGGTTTCGTCCAGCTGATGCAGCAGCTGCCACAGGAACGCCTGATCATCGCGGTGAGCGCGGTCGCCGCGATGGAAACGGTGCTCGAGCAGACGATCGCCTACACCAAGGAGCGCACCGCCTTCGGCAGGCCGCTCTTCGGCTTCCAGAACACCAAGTTCACCCTCGCCGAGGCGGCGACCGAGGCGGCGGTGGCGCGCGCGTTCTGCGACCAGTGTGTCGAACGGCATCTGCGGGGCGAACTCGACGTGCAGGGTGCCGCCATGGCGAAACTGTGGACGACCGAGCGGGTGAACAAGGTGGTCGACGACTGCCTGCAGCTCTTCGGCGGCTACGGCTACATGACGGAGTATCCGATCGCGCGGGCGTGGGCGGATCTTCGGGTTTCCCGGATCTACGGCGGCACTTCGGAGATCATGAAGGAGATCATCTCGCGAACCCTGTGACGAATTCAACCACGCATGGTGACCGGCGACATCCCGGCGCCACATGATTGTCGAAACCGGCCGCCCCAGGCAGGATGAACGGATATTCCCCGTGCGCGGGGTTGCCCGGATCACGATCGGATGGAACGTATGTCGGCGAACACCAAGAAGGTCCTCATTGTCGTCGTCGTCGCGTTCGTTCTGTTCTTCCTCATCACCAGGCCGACCCAGTCCGCCGATGTGGTGCACAACATCCTCGGCTGGCTGCGCAACGGTGCGGAGGCGATCGTGACCTTCGTGCGCAGCCTGTTCGCCTGACTCCAGAGCCGATTCCGCTTTCCCGGCGTCGCCCCGATGTGGCGCCGGGTAGCGGTGCGCCCGCGAATATCAGCTACTCCCCGTGACAACATTCCGTAATGGGCACATTACGTTGGACCATCCGGGTGGATTGCCGCGATTAAACCGCTGGTCGCCGAATTCGTCCGCTTGAAAGTCTGGCGCGGCGGCCGGATCTGACCCTACGGTGCTCACATTGCGTGACCATGGGGAAAGTGTTACGGAACTCCAGGACACGCTCGATCGTTCGATCATCGCCGTTGGACAGGCACGAACACCTCGTTGGGGCACAAGAGGAGGCAGGGATGACCGGAGATCCCGGAGTTGATGCTGTGATCCGCCAGTGGGCGGCTGAGCGCGAGCAGACTACCGAGGAGAGAGAGATCGACCGGATCGCCTCCGAATGGCTCGCCGACGTACCACGGCAGTCCCCGGGAATTCCGGGCCAGCGTGCCCGCTCCGGCGCCCGCGGCTGGGCTCCGCTCGAACCCGCCGACCCGCGCTACCTCGACTCGATGCGCGACCGCCTGCCCGGCGTCCCGTACGACCTGCTGGTCGCCGCGGCCGGATGGTGGCAGATGATCGGTGATGTCAGCGAGGCCGAGCAGTGGTGGGACGCCGGCATCAGCCCGCTCGACCAGCGCGCCCTCGACTACCGGGCCGCCGGCCTCTCGCCGTCGGACCTGTCCCGCCGGCTGGGCCCGATGACGGTGCTGCAACACCTTCGCCGGGGCAGTGCGCCGGCGTGGTGTGTCGCTCGCCTCGCCCGGCAGCAGCGCGCCGGCTGACGCCTTCGCGACCGGCGATGTGCCGGCATCTTGCGCCGCCTTCACGTCGAGGACGGAATCATGCCGACATGTCGCCGGGCAGGCATCCTGAGGGAGAGCCTGACAGCGGCTCGCGTGACCCCGGCGTCACGCCGGCTAATCCACGCGGAGGCGGACCATGGGCACCGAGGACGGCGGCGAGCGCGGCGCCGATGTGCCTGAGGCGGAGACCGCCACCGGGTCTTCGGTGCCGACCCCGGCGAAAACTCGGGCCGTGCTCGCTCGAACTCGAACGCCCTTCCGAAAGCCGTCTGGACGGACCTCGGCGCGAACTCCGCGGAAAACCCCGTCCGCCCAGCGTTCCTACGCGCTGCTGGGACGGCTCGGCGTGGTCCTCACGGTCGTCGCGCTGGCGGCCGGGGCGGTCTGGCTCACCAAACGGGCCGGTACCCCCGACGCCGGCCCCACGACCACCGATATCCCGGCGTTGGACGTCCCCGCCGCGAATGTGCAGCCGGGCGCCGCGGCGCCGGTGGACGCCAGCGTCGCTGCTGAGACCCCGGCCCCCACCGGACGGCCGCAGGCGCAGCAGGCGCAGACCCAGCAGCGGGGCACACCGCTGTCGGTGTGGGCCGACCGTGTCGCCGACGTCACCGGTATTCCCGCGCGTGCCCTGATCGCCTATGGCAATGCCGAACTCCAGCTGCGGGCCGGCGATCCCTCCTGCCACATCTCGTGGCCGACTCTCGCCGGGATCGGCCGGATCGAATCCGACCACGGCCAGTACGGCGGGGCCGTCCTGCAGGCCGACGGCTACCCCTCACGCCCCATCATCGGCGTGCCGCTCGACGGGGCCCCCGGCGTGCAGGCCATCCCCGACACCGACCACGGCCGGCTGGACGGTGACCCGAACTTCGACCACGCCGTCGGTCCTCTGCAGTTCATCCCGTCCACCTGGGCGAAATGGGGCGGCGGATACAATCCGCAACAGATCGACGCCGCGGCGCTGGCGGCGGCGAAATACCTCTGCGCGGGCGGGCGGGACATGTCCAGCGCGCAGGGCTGGTGGGCCGGTGTGCTCTCCTACAACAACTCCGTCGACTACGCGCGCAAGGTGTTCGGCCTGGCCGACTCCTATGCCAAGGCCGCACAGGTTGTGCGGGTGTCGTGAGTGCTAGCGTCGAATCGTGCCAGCAGCGACCACCATGTCACGCCGCCTCTCGATAGCCGGCCTGTGCCTGCTGAGCCTGATCGTGTGCTGCGGGCTGGCGTGGTGGCAGTGGGACCGGTACCAGTCGGCGAGCGGGACCTTCCAGAACCTCGGCTACGTGTTGCAGTGGCCGCTGTTCGGGTTGTTCCCCGCGTTCATGGCCTACCGCATCCGCAAGCTCCGGCGGGCCGCCCTCGCGGCCGACGAAGCGGCGCAGGCCGATCAGACGGTGCCCCGGCCCGCGGACCGGCCCGCCGTGACGAGCCCGGCCAAGGCGGCCGGCGCCGAGCCGGGTGCGCGTGCCGCCCGGCCCGTGCTCGAGGTCCCGGCGCAGCGGCCACGTGCGCCCCGGCTGGTCGTTCACGACGAAGAGGACGAAGAGCTGGCCGCCTACAACCGCTACCTCGCCGAACTGAATGCGCGAGATCAAGAGAACCATGAGAAAGGCAAGTCCTGATGGTCAGCACGGACGAACAGCGCGCGAAATCGCGAGAAGCACTCAGGGGACCGGTGCTGCGTTACCGTGTCCTCGCTTACGCCACCGGTGTCGCGCTGCTCTGCCTGACGACGGCAATCATCCTCAAGTACGTGTTCGACTCGCCGGGCATGATGAGCTGGGCCGGCGTCACGCATGGTGTGTTCTACATGGTGTACCTCGTGCTGGCGGTCGATCTGGCGCTCAAGGCGCGCTGGTCGATCAAGGGCACCATCTTCGTGTTGCTCGCCGGCACGATCCCGTTCCTGTCCTTCGTCGCCGAGCGTGCCGTCACGCACCGGGTCGCGGCCGGCCGGCGGCTCTGACGGGCCGCGGACCGGCCCCGGACGCACGCCCGGTGCGCTGCTGACCGGTCACCGCGCGCGCAGCGAAAATGGCGGCGTGCTGTTGCCGCGTATTGCCTGTGCGTCGATGGTTTCCGGGCGGTAGGACGCCTTCGCGAGCTTCTCGGTCATCGTGGCGACCGGGTCGGTCACCCGGTCCGGCGTGCCGCACAGGAAAGCCCACTCGTGCTCGTCCGAGCCGTAGTACACGACGGTTTCGAAGACGGCGCCGAACCGCCGCCACGCGCTGATCAGCGTGTCGTTGCGCCACATCGTCGGGCAGCCGGCCTGACTGGTGAGCACACCGCCGGGATTCAGCAGACCGGCGCAGCGCCGCAGGAATTCCTCGCCGTAAAGGCGGTTGTGCTGGGCCTGCGGCGTGGCGGCGTTCTCGTCGGGCAGGTCGATCACCACGACGTCGTAGCCGCCGGACCCACTGCCGGCACCACTGCCGGCACCACTGCCGGACTCGGTCACGAAGTCCCAGCCGTCCCGGTAGTGCACCCGGATCGGCCCGCGGCCGCGCTCGGCCACCGCGAGAGCTTCCGGCGTGTAGCCGTAAGGCAGATGCTCGGCGCAGGCACGCACGGCGACCCGGTCGATGTCGACGTGATCGACCTCGGCTCCCTCGGCGGCGGCGAGCCGGCTCGCCACTCCCTCGCTGGAGCCGATGATCAGTACCCGCCGCAGCTGGCGGGCGAGCAGCATCGCCGGCACCATCAGTGCTTCGTGGTAGGTCAGCTGCGTCGCCTCGGTGCTCTGGCGTTCGTTGTCGCAGAACAGTGCGATGCCCTGTGCCGTCCGACCGATCAGCAGATCCTGGAAACCGGTGTGGGTCCCGAACAGCACCTCCGACACGGCCCACCGCCGGGAAAGTCCGGCGCCGACGGGCTCGGTCACCGCGGTGCCCTCGCCGCGGTCGACGACGGAGAGCCGGACCGCTTCCGCACCCAGCGCCGTGGCCAGCAGCCTTGTCGCGAGTTCGGGGTCGGCCTCCTCGCCACAGGTGAACACGTCGGCGAACATCCTGCCGAACTCGGGGTAGGTGTGCACCGACGCGTGCGACTCGGCCAGCAGCGCGAGGACGGTGACGCCGTGGGGCTCGAACCGGTGCGACAGCACGTCGAACACCTTCGCGCCGGCCTGGCTCACCGCCGAGCGCAGCGTTGCCGCGAGGAAGGCCGGATCGTCCAGGAGCGCCGGGTCGATGCCGTCGAGTTCGGCCAGCACGTGCCGGCCCGAGAAGGCGGCGCCCGTGCCCGGCCGCCCGGGATCGGGCCGGGATGCCTTGCGCGCCAAGGGATTCGGGTCACTCACGGCAGTCGATCCGAACGACGGTGCTGGTCGGACAGGCAGTGTTGGTCCGAGAGGCAGTGTCGGTCTGAAAGGCAGTGCTGGTCGGACAGGCAGTGTCGGTCTGAGAGGCAGTAGGTCCGCAGTGGTTCGATGCCGTTGAACGCCACCGACGAGTAGCTGGCCGTGTAGGCCCCGGTGTTCAGGATGTCGAGGCGGTCGCCCGCTCGCAGGGACAGCGGCAGCTCGTACGGCGTGTGTCGGTAGAGCACGTCGTCACCATCGCACGTGGGCCCGGCGATCACGACGGGACCCCGGGCACCGCCGTCGTTTTCCGCCCGGTGACCGGTCAGCGCGAACCGGTACGGGATGGCCTCGTTCTCGGTCTCCGCGAGCCCGTTGTAGCGGCCGATATCGAGATACACCCACCGTTGCCCGGCCCGCTCGGCGACGAGGACGACCTCGGTCCGGATCAGCCCGGCGGCCCCGACGATCGCCCGGCCCGGTTCGAGCATAAGTGCGGGCCCTTCGCCGGGGAAGTGCGCGCGCAGGGCGGTGAAGATCGCCCGGGCGTAGTCGGCCGTCGAGGGCGCCGGCGAGGTGTAGCTCACGGCGAAACCGCCGCCCAGGTTGAGCCGCCACGGCCGGTTCCGACCGCCGGCGCCGAACTCGGCGAAGACCTTGGCCGCCGCGGCGATTCCGGAGTCCCAGGCGGAGGCGTCGGTCTGCTGGGAGCCGACGTGGAACACGATCCCGGCGGGATCAAGGCCGAGCCGATCAGCGCGCCGCAGCAGGGCGACGGCGTGGGCCGGTTCGCAGCCGAACTTGCCGCCGAACGGCGTGGCCGAGAGCGGGGCGTCCACCACCAGCCGGACCGACACCGCGGAGCCGGGCGCGAAGCGGGCGAGGTTGTCGACGTCGGTTTCGGCATCAGTGGTGAAGTCCCGGACGCCGCGTGAATACGCGTAGCCGACGTCCGCGGCCTTTTTGACCGGGTTGCCGTAGGACAGCGACTCCGGCGGCGCGCCCACCGCGAGGCAAGCGTCGATTTCCGCGGGGCTCGCCACGTCGAACCCGCCTCCGGCGGCCAGGACGGCCCGCAGCACCGCCGGTTCGGGGTTCGCCTTGACCGCGTAGCGCAGCGCCGCCCGGCCGAACTCGGCGGCGAACTCGTGCACCCGTTCGCGGACAACGGCGGTGTCGACGACCAGACAGGGCGTCTCCGGCTTCCGCTCGTCCAGGAACCGGCCGATCCGTGCGTGACTCACGGGTCCAGTCTGGCAAACACGAGAAAGGGCGCCGGGTCCGAAGGCCGGTCAAGGCCCTCCTACCCAACGCCCTTCCGCGCTGATTCGGCTGTCTCGGGGTCAGGAACCGATTCCGGTCAGTGACCGGACTTCCATCTCGGCCTGCTTGTAGGGGTCGGCCTTGGCCCGGCCGACGAAGGTGCCGACGATGCCGCACAGGAAGGAGAACGGGATCGAGACCAGACCCGGGTTCTTCAGCGGGAACCAGTGGAAGTCCACGCTCGTGATGATCGAGTCGGACTCACCGGACACCACCGGCGAGAAGACCACCAGCACCACGCAGGAGATCAGGCCGCCGTAGATGGCCCACAGCGAACCCGTGGTGTTGAACCGCTTCCAGAACAGCGAATACAGGATCGTCGACAGGTTCGCCGAGGCGGCCACGGCGAAGGCGAGCGCGACCAGGAAGGCGATGTTCTGCCCGTTGGCGAGGACACCGCCGATGATCGCGAGCAGGCCGATCACGATCGCGGTGACGCGGGCGACCCGGACCTCTTCGTAGGGATCCGCCCTGCCCCGCTTGAAGATGTTCGCGTACACGTCGTGCGCGAACGACGTCGAGGCGGTCATGGTGAGGCCCGCGACCACCGCCAGGATGGTCGAGAAGGCGACCGCGGAAATGATGCCCAGCAACCAGGTGCCGCCGATGTGCAGCGCCAGCAGCGGTGCCGCCGAGTTCTCGCCACCCGGGGCGTTCTCGATCTCGTTCGTGCCGACCAGCGCAGCGGCGCCGAAGCCGATCACCAGCGTGCACAGGTAGAACACGAACACGCAAGCAGTGGTCCAAACCACTGAGGTGCGGGCTTCCTGGGAGTTCGGCACCGTGTAGAACCGCATCAGCACGTGCGGCAGCCCCGAGGTACCCAGGATCAGGGCGATGGACAGCGACACGAAGTCCAGCTTGCTCATGGCGCTGGTGCCGTACGAGCCGCCGGGCTGGATCAGCTTCGCGCCCATCGGGCTGTTGTATTCCGCCTGGGACAGCATGTTCGAGACGCTGAAGCCGAACTTCCCGAACAGGAACACGGTCATCAGCACCACGGAGCCGATCAGCAGGGTGGCCTTGATGATCTGCACCCAGGTGGTGCCCTTCATTCCGCCGACCAGCACGTAGATCACCATGATCAGGCCGACCACGGCGATGATCAGGGACTGGCCGAAGGTGCTGCGGATGTTGAGCAGCAACGAGATCAGCTCACCGGCGCCGGCCATCTGCGCCAGCATGTAGAACAGCGAGATGACCAGCGTCGAGGTGGCCGCGGCCGCGCGCACCGGACGCTGCTGCATCCGGAAGCTGAGCACGTCGCCCATGGTGAACCGGCCGGTGTTCCTGGTCAGTTCCGCGACCAGCATCAGGGCGAGCAGCCAGGCCACGAGGAAGCCGACGGAGTAAAGGAAGCCGTCGTAGCCGTGCAGCGCGATCGCACCGGCGATGCCGAGGAACGAGGCGGCCGAGAGGTAGTCGCCGGAGAGTGCGATCCCGTTCTGCCGCCCGGTGAAAGCGCTTCCTGCCGCGTAGTAGTCGGCGCGGTTCTTGGTGCTGCTGCTCGCGCGGTAGGCGATGTAAAGCGTGATGCCCACGAGCACGGCGAAGATCGCGGTGTTGACGATCGGGTTGTTGCCGTCGGTGGCCGCGGCCTCGATCAGCACGGATGAGTGGTGGGCGAGCATGTGGTGTCCTTACACTCCTGCCTGCTGCTTGACCTTGTCCACCTCGGGGTCCAGCCGGCGCTTGGCGTACCAGAGGTAGGCCGCGGTGATCAGGGCGGTCGAGATGAACTGGGCGACGCCCAGCAAGATGCCGACGTTGACCTCACCGAACACCTTGATGCTCATGAAGCCGTGGGCATAGTCGGCCAGAAGCACGTAGGCGAGGTACCAGACGATGAACAGTCCGGTCATCGGAAAGGCGAAGCGACGGAAGCGGGAGCGCAGCCCGCGGAACTCCTCGCTCTGTTGGATCGCGACGTAGTTGGGCCCGGAGCGCCGCCTGGGCGGCCGCGGGGTGTCGGGCCCGAACAGGACCGGGATTTCCCCGGTTTCCTCGCTGTTACTAGTCGTCGCAGGGGTCTGGGCGACGTTCTGCATGTCTGCCTCCCGGCGAGGTGGGCGGGCGAACCTTTTGGAGGCGCACATGTTATCCACGCTGATCAACGGAGAGTTCAGCAGGCTGTTCAAAAGAGTGGTCGGAGCCGCTACTTAATCCCTCAATCGACGTGACATCTCCGCGTGGTGGCGTCCAATTTGTGACGTTTTGTAATTGGCCGTCTGTCGGTTCACCGAATGCGGGAGACCGCTGCGTTTGTTTCAGCTTTGTGCCACCGGTGTCGCGGCGAGGGGGCTCGCGCGAAGTGTGGAAGGTGCCGGGAGGTTCCGGATAGTGCCGGGTCGGGGCTCCTGTCGTGGTCCCGTGTGGGTGACTCGGGGTGGTCCCCCGGATGACGTAACCCACCGAACCGACCGTGCCTGAGGAAGGGGCGCACGGGGCCATCCGGTGGGCCTCCGGCGGCCGTCCGGTGGTCACGTGGTGATCACTCTGTGATCACTTGGGTCACCGGACGGCTGTGCGGGCGTGCCGGCGGGAGTGTCGCGCCGCACTCGCCGGAAAGGCTCCCGGACTCGGGGAGGACCTGATGGGAAAGCCACGAGATCGGGCGTTATTCTCCCGGGACACCCCGTCTTGGTTGTGCGGTCGGTACCTGTTTCCCGCCGGCTCCAGGCGATCCCTGGTCTATGTGGGCGACGGTGACAACCGGTTCCCTTACACAGGTGTTAACCGGAATTGGACGACCTGGGCGGCGCCTTCGGTGAAGATTGCGTCAGCCACCCATAACTGCGGGTATTCGCGCAGGTCAATGACGGGGTGGTCGACGTCTGATCGCCCACCGCCCGATTGGTGTACGCTTCCCAGGCCACGTTGACTCGCTGTGACCGAAGGTAAACAGGACTTGTCCGAGTTGTCCGAGGCTTCCCGTGTAGCGCATGATGCGCGCCGGGCCTCCGACCGTGCCGGGGACGAGACCGCCATGGCCTTCGCAGTGGACGAGGAGAGCGGCGTGAGCCAGGGACGTGTACTGAACATGCCGGACAGGGAGTCACTTTCGTGACCGTTGCAGGACAAGGCCAAGTGCCTGTTGGACAGCTCCTCGGCCAGCAGCCGCGCCGTCCCTTCAAGTGGCGGGCCATCACCCAGTGGCGAGACTGGAGCATCTCGAGCAAGCTCGCCGCGGTGACGCTGGTTCCGATCGTCTTCGCCATGGTGCTGGGCGGGATCACCATCAGCAACCAGGTCGGTAACTCGAACAACTACGAGCGCATGGACCGCCTGGTCACCCTCGGCGGGGACGTGCGCACCCTCCTCGACGCGTTGCAGCAGGAGCGGACCGAGACCGCGACCCTGCTCACGCAGGGCACCGTGGGCAACTCGTCCGCGGTGGACGTCGCCCGGGCCTCGGTGGACAAGGCGATTCCGCAGTTCCGCACCGATGTCGCCCGCGCCGCGGAGGTGGACACCGGCGTTTCCGAGCGCGACATCACCATCGGAAACGCGCTCAACACGCTGACGAACACGCGGCAGCAGGTCACCACGGGGCGGCTCGACGTCATCCAGGCGCTCGACAACTACTCCTCGATGACCAACGCGCTGCTCGCGCTCGACACCGTGTTGGTGGCCGACATCGGCGACAACTCGATCGGCGGAACGCCGAGCGCGTTGCACGATCTGCAGGAGGCCAAGGAGCAGATCTCGAACTCCGAGGCGCTGGTCTCCTACGGCATCAGCCGGGGCAATCTGCCGCCCGCGCAGGTCAACAACCTGCGCACGGCGGAGGTCCGGCTCGCCGACCGGCTCGACGACTTCCGCGCCGCCGCGACGATGCAGCAGCAGCAGGATTACGACCGCACGGTGGAGGGCGCCGACAACGACGCCCGCAACCGTCTGGTCGGCAACCTGCTGACGGCGGCGGGCACCAGCTCGAACCAGGCCTTCGACCAGGTTCCGGCCGCGCAGTGGACCGCCGCCTCGAACTCGGTCATCGCCTCGCTCGACACGGTCAGCAACCACCTCGGTGACGAGGTCGGCGCGCAGGCCGCGGCACTGGTGGAAAGCTCGGGCACCGCGGCCGGTCTGCTGGCGGTGCTGCTGTTCCTGGCTCTCGTGGTGACCGGCGCGGTCGTCTTCCTGATCACCCGGGAGCTGCTGCGCTCGCTGCGGCTGCTGCGGGCCAGCGCCCTGGACGTGGCCGATCACCAGCTGCCGGCCGCGGTGCGCACGATCCAGGAAGGCAACGAGCAGAGCGCCGAGATCCAGCCGCTTTCCATCGGCACCACCGACGAGATCGGTCAGGTGGCGCAGGCCTTCGACGCGGTGCACAGTCAGGCGCTGCGGCTCGCGATCGAGCAGGCCAACATGCGAACCGGCTACAGCAGCGTCTTCGTCAACCTTTCCCGCCGCAGCCAGAGCCTCGTGCAACGGCAGCTGCAGCTGATCGAGCGGCTGGAACGCGACGAGGAGGACGCCGACCAGCTGGCCACGCTGTTCCAGCTCGACCACCTCGCGACCCGGATGCGGCGCAACAACGAGAACCTGATGGTCCTCTCCGGCGCCGAGCCGGGCCGGCGCTCGGGCCAGCCGGTGGTCACCGCCGACGTGCTGCGGGCAGCGGTCTCCGAGATCGAGCAGTACCAGCGGGTCGTGGTGCAGCCGCCGCCCACCGCGCGGATCGTCGGCTACGCCGCCAGCGACCTGATGCGCCTGGTCGCGGAGCTGCTCGACAACGCCGCCGCGTTCTCCGCGCCGGAGACGCAGGTCACGGTGACCACGCGGGCCGCGGAAAACGGTGGCCTGCTGGTCGACATCATGGACAAGGGCATCGGGATGACCGAGGCCGAGGTCGCCGAGGCCAACGCGCGCCTCGTCCAGACCGCGACGGTCGACCTGGCGACCTCCCGCCGGATGGGGCTGTTCGTGGTCGGCCGGCTCGCGAGCCGGCACGCCATCGGGGTCGCCCTGCACGGTGGCAAGGACATCGTGGGCGTACGCGCGACGGTGAGCGTGCCGGCCGAGCTGGTGATGGACCTGCAGGAGCAGGCAAAGGGCTCGCAGGGCCCGCAGAGCTACGGCCTGTCGAGCCCGTCGCAGCCGGAGCCCGCGACCCAGCTGGCGGAGTCGCTTCCGCGTCGCCGCATCGTCAACGGCGCGGGCAGGCCCGGCGGGCTGAACAGCCTCGCCGGAAACTCCGGCACGCTCGGCGACGGGGCGGCCGCACCGTCGGGCTGGATCCAGAACGGTCATTCCGGGGTGCTGCCTTCCCAGGGTTCCCCCGATGTGGAGATCTCCGGAACGGCGCTGTTCAGCCCGGCCAAGCCGGAGCACCCGAGCCTGCCGAACATTCCTCCGGTGGCGCCGCCGGAGCCGCCCGCGGCCAAGACCCCCGAGCCGCCGAACCAGCAGCTTCCCGGTGGCAAGGCGTTGTTCGAGGCGAACACCAGCACGCCGCCGGGCGAGTGGTGGAGCCCGCCCAAGGCCGAGCCGCCCGCCCCGGCCCCGGCCCCGGCGCCCGCGCCGGCGCGCCAGGAACGCCCGTTGCCGAGCGAGACCACGCCGATCTTCGACGAGACGTTGTCGGCCTGGTTCCGCAGTGACGCTCCGCCGCCGCGGCAGGGCAAGGCCGGCGCCGAGCCCGAGTCGGTCCAGCCGGTCCAGCAGGCTCCGGTCGCTCGGCCGGCCGAGCAGCAGTCGCCGGCCGCCGAACCGGTCGCGTATGCGGAGCCGGCCGGCTTCGGTGAGCTGGACGACGACGCCGAGGTGTACACCTACGCCGGCTCCGTCGAAACCACCGAGGAAGCCGAGCAGGACAGCTTCGCCGAGGACGGCGAGTTCTTCCGGTACGCGGAGGACGACGAGCCCGCCGGGTACGACGCCGGGTACGACGACGAGGAGCGCCGGCCGGCCGCGGCCGAGTACCTCGAGCCGGCGGTCGAAGAGGTTGCCGAGCAGCCCGCCGAGGAAGCCGAGGATGCCTGGGCGTTCGCGGCCGACGAGAGCTTGCGGACCGTTCAGTCGGCGTCGCAGGTGGAGCCGAGCAGCTTCACCGAGGCGGGGCTTCCCCGCCGCCAGCGCGGTGAGCAGTTGATGCCGGGCAGCGCGGTCACTCCGGCTGCCGGAACCTCGGCTCCCGAGCCGACGCGGCAGCTGCCCTCCCGTGACCCGGCCGACATCCGGGGCAGGCTCTCGAGCTTCCAGAAGGGTGTGCGCCGGGCCCGGCACGCGGCCGACGACAGCGAGCCGCAGGCGGGGCAGACGTCTCAGCCGCAGCCCGCGGTGGAGACGGGAGCCCAGCCGACGGAGTCGTTCTCCCGGCCGGTCATCGATCCATGGCAGCCCACGGCCGGACCGGAGCCGTCGCAGCCCGCGGCGAGCCCCACCGCCTTCCTGCCGCAGCCCGCTCCGGGTTGGCCGCAGCCCAGCGCGGGCCAGGAGCAGGCGGCGCCGCGTCCGGGTGCGGGCTCGCTGCCGCAGCGGCGCCCCCGCTCGATTCCGCCGGCCGAAGCCCCGGCGGCGGCCGAGCCGAGCTTCGGCCAGCTGCCGCAACGCAAGCCGGTGTCCTCGGCCGAGACCACGGCTTACACCCCGGTGGAGCGAGGCATGCTGCCTCAGCTCGACGTGACGACCGAGCTGACGGGGCTGCCGTCGTGGGGTGACACGTCGGATCCGGTGAGCAGCGAAACCTCCGGCCAGTTGCCCCAGCACGACGTGGAGCCGGGGTTGCCGCAGCGGGGCGCCGACTCCGGATTCGATCGCGGCACCGAGTCGGCCCTGGCGCAGCGGGACACCGAGTCGGCGCTGCCGCAGCGCGGCACCGAGTCGGCCCTGCCCCAGCGGACCGGCGAATCGGGATTGCCCCAGCGGGCTGCCGGCGAGTCGGCCCTCCCGCAGCGGGGTGGCGAAACCGGACTACCGCAGCGGGGTGCTCAGTCGGCCGGACAGTCGGCCGGACAGTCGGCTCTGCCACAATGGGTCGCCGAATCGACACCGCAGCGTCAGCCGGGGGCCGAGTCCGACGCGTCGGCCGCGGCGTCGGGCGAGGACTCGGGGTGGTCCTTCGCCACGGACGAGAGCTGGCGCACGGTCGAAGCGGCGTCCAAGGCCGCGCCGTCGAGCTTCACGTCGGCCGGCCTGCCGCGCCGTCGGCGTGGGGAGCAGCTGATGCCGGGTACCGCTTCGGCGGGAGCCGGTGCCGGCACCGGTCCCCGGCCCCAGCGCGACCCGCACGATGTGCGCGGCCGGCTGAGCAGTTTCCAGCAGGGTGTCCAGCGTGGACGGCACCGGACTGCCCAGACGGTCGACTCCGAACGAGAAACCATGGAGGGTGAATGACCTCGCCGCAGCCATCACAGAACCAGTTCGGTTGGCTGGTCAACGACTTTGCCGAGCGCGTCCCGGGCGTGGCGCACGCGGTGGTGGTCTCCGCCGACGGCCTGCTGCTGACCGCGTCGAACCGGCTGCCGCTGGATCGTGCCGACCAGCTCGCCGCCGTCGCGTCGGGGCTGGTGAGCCTGACGCAGGGCGCCGCCCGGTGCTTCGAGGCGGGAGCGGTCAACGAGACCGTGGTCGAGATGGAGCTGGGCATCATGGTGCTGATGTCGATCAGCGATGGCTCCTGCCTTGCCATCCTGGCGGCGCCGAACTGTGACATCGGCCAGGTGGCCTACGAGATGACGATGCTGGTCGACCGGGTCGGCCAGATCCTCACCCCCGAGCTGCGTGCCCAGCTGCAGGGGTCGGGCGGACCGTTGCTCGGCGAACCGGTGGGATGATGCCGCGATGACCACGGGACCTGGAGGCGGAGCTCCGCCGCCTGACGAGGACGACGAGGCGACCTTCGCCGACGTCCTCAATGCCTTCACCCTCGATTCGGGGCGGGGGCGCAGGAAGCGGAGGAAACCCAGCGACAACCAGGCCGACGCGGCTCCCCCGCAGCAGACCGGCGGGCGCCCGCCCGGGGCGTTCCCGCCGCCCGTGCAACAGTCGATGGCGCCCCCGCCGGCGGCGCCCCCGGAGCCGCCCGGTTTCTTCGAGCCGGTCCACGGGACGGGACTGTTCGAGCCCGCGGTGTCGAACGCGGGTCCGGCGGACTACGACGATTTCGGGAGCGGTTTCTCCGACTTCGGGGACCGGTCCTCCCTGGGTGAGGAGACCGCGGTCGTCCGCCCTTACGCGCTGACGGGTGGGCGCACCAAGGCGAACCTGAAACTGGAACTGGAGACGTTGGTCTCGGTTTCCGATCTGGCCGCCGCACGCATGGACATAATGGCGGTGCAGTTCGAGCACCGCGCGATTATGGAAGAATGCCGGACACCTCGGTCGGTGGCGGAGATCGCGGCGCTGCTGCGAGTTCCGCTGGGCGTGGCCAGGGTGCTGATCAGCGACGCGGCCGGTGCGGGACTGATCACCGTGCACGAAACGGTGTCCGGTAACGAAAACGCCGAGGCACATCTCATGTTGATGGAAAGGGTGTTGAGTGGACTCCGTCGGCTTTAAAACACCGCGGCCGGCCGCGCCGCAAACGATGACCTCGGC
>DASSAD010000399.1:0-2542 GCA_035685725.1 Amycolatopsis sp.
CGGCGATCCACGGCGATCCACGGTGGCCCGCCGTGGCCTGGCCGGTTCGGCTATTCCGTAGGAAACACCCCTTGCTCCACAACGCGGGGGGTCGGCTCGTTCGACGCCGACCGGAGATCGAGGTGGTGGACGGCCGTCAGAGCTGGTCGACGGCGGTGACGCGGACCACGGCGGCGCCCGCTTCGTCGGACGCCGCCAGGTCGATCTCGGCGCTGATCCCCCAGTCGTGGTGTCCCTCGGGATCGTCGAAGATCTGGCGGACGCGCCAGACCCCGGCCTCCTTCTCGTCTTCCTCGTCGACTTCCCTGTCGACTTCCCTGCCGGCTTCCCTGCCGGCTTCCCTGCCGGCTTCCTTGTCGATGATCAGCAGCGCCGGACCGCGGGCGTCGGGCCCGATGCCGATCTCGTCGTGCTCGTCGAAGTACTCCTCCAGCGCCGCCTCCCACTCGACCGCGTCCCAGCCGGACCCGGCGTCGAGCGCACCCAGTTCCGCGTAGGCGCGCCGCGCGGCCAGTTCCACCCGGCGGAACAGCTCGTTGCGCACCATCACCCGGAACGCCCGTTCGTTCGCGGTCAGTGCGGCGGTGCGCCCGTCGGTGCCCGGCCGCGCCTCGCCGGGCTGATCGCCCGGGTGCCGCAGGGCCTCCCATTCGTCGAGCAGGCTCGAATCGACCTGCCGCACCAGCTCACCGAGCCACGCGATCAGATCCTGCAGCGGCTCGGTCTTCGCCTCGTCCGGAACGGTGTGGCGGAGCGCGTCGTAGCCGTCCGCGAGATAACGCAGCACCAGCCCTTCGGACCGGGCCAGGGAATAAAAGTTGACGTACTCCACGAAGTTCATCGCGCGCTCGAACATGTCGCGCACGACCGATTTCGGGGACAGTTCGTAATCGTCGACCCACGGATGTCCCCGCCGGTAGGTCAGATACGCCGCGGCGAGCAGTTCTTCGAGCGGCTTGGAATAGGTGACCTGCTCCAGCAGCGCCATCCGCTCGTCGTATTCGATGCCCTCGGCCTTCATCGCGGCGACCGCCTCGCCCCTGGCCTTGAACTGCTGCTGGGAAAGCACCGGGCGCGGGTCGTCCACTGTGGACTCGATGACGGACACGACGTCGAGCGGGTAGCTCGGCGACTCGGGGTCCAACAGTTCGATCGCGGCCAGCGCGAACGGCGAAAGCGGCTGGTTCAGCGCGAAATCGAACTGCAGGTCGACGGTCAGGCGGACGATACGGCCCTCGTCGTCGGGCTCGTCGAGCCGTTCCACCACACCGGCCGCGAGCAGCGCGCGATAGATCGCGATCGCGCGCAGGATGTACTTTCGCTGTGCCGGCCGCTCCTCGTGGTTGTCCTCGAGCAGATGCCGCATGTGTTCGAAGGCGTTGCCGGGCCGGGAAATCACGTTCAGCAGCATGGAATGACTGACCTGGAAACTGGACGTCAACGGTTCGGGCGGCGAGGAGATGAGCCGCTCGAACGTGCTTTCCGTCCAGTTGACGAACCCCTCGGGAGCCTTCTTGCGCGTGATCTTGCGCTTCTTCTTCGGATCGTCCCCCGCCTTTTCCAGTGCCTTGGCGTTCTCGATGACGTGGTCGGGCGCCTCGACCACCACATAACCGTCGGTGTCGTAGCCGGCACGGCCCGCCCGGCCCGCGATCTGGTGAAACTCCCGCGCCTTCAGATGCCGCTGCCGCACTCCGTCGTACTTGGTCAGCGCGGAAAACACGACGGTGCGAATCGGCACGTTGATACCGACACCGAGGGTGTCGGTCCCGCAGATCACCTTGAGCAACCCGGACTGCGCCAGCTGTTCGACCAGCCGGCGGTACTTCGGCAGCATCCCGGCGTGGTGCACGCCGATGCCGTGCCGGACCAGGCGGGACAGCGTCTTGCCGAAACCGGCGGAGAACCGGAAGTCGCCGATCGTCTCGGCGATCGCGTCCTTCTCCGCCCGCGTGGTCACGTTGATGCTCATCAGCGCCTGTGCGCGCTCGACCGCCGCGGCCTGGGAAAAATGCACCACGTACACCGGCGCCTGCCCGCCGTTGAGCAACTCGGACATCGTCTCGTGCAGCGGTGTCAGCGCGTAGCGGTAGGTGAGCGGGACCGGACGTTGCGCCGAGGTGACCACCGCGGTGGGCCGGCCGGTCCGGCGGGTGAGGTCCTTTTCGAAGAACGAAACATCGCCCAGCGTGGCCGACATCAGCACGAACTGGGCCTGCGGCAACTCCAGCAGCGGCACCTGCCACGCCCAGCCGCGGTCGGGCTCGGCGTAGAAGTGGAACTCGTCGGCCACGACCTGGCCCACCGGCGCCCGCTCACCGAATCGCAACGCGATGTTCGCCAGGATTTCGGCCGTGCAACAGATGATGGGCGCGTCCGGGTTGACGTTGGAATCCCCGGTCATCATGCCGACGTTGTCCGCGCCGAAGATCTCGATCAAAGCGAAGAACTTCTCCGAGACCAGCGCCTTGATCGGGGCGGTGTAGAAACTGCGCCGGCCATGCGCCAGCGCCGCGAAGTGCGCACCCACCGCGACCAGGCT
>DASSAD010000400.1:0-8614 GCA_035685725.1 Amycolatopsis sp.
CTACGGGCAGTCGTTCAAGGCGCAGGATGAGGCGCTGCACGTGGATCGGCGGGCCCGGTATGCACGCTGAGGCCCTGGGTTGGGTGGCCCGGTACGCGACGGGTGAGCCGGTGCGGGTACTCGACCTTGGGGGCCGGGACGTCAACGGTACGGTGCGGGACCTGTTCCCGAAGGCCGACCCATACGTCGTGGTGGACATGCGCCCCGGAGACGGGGTCGACATCGTCGCCGACGCCGGCGCATGGGTGCCCGAGCTCGGCGCGCTGTACGACGTCGTGGTCTGCACTGAGGTCTTCGAACACGCCGCGAACTGGCCGGCGATCGTGGCCACCGCGCATTATGCGCTGGCTCCGGCCGGGCAGCTGATCCTCACCATGGCCGGGCCCGGCCGGCCCGCGCACTCCGCCATCGACGGGCAACGGCTCCGCCCGGGCGAGTACTACGGCAACGTGCACCCGGAGACGCTGCGCGCCGTGCTGCAACTCATCGGGTTCCGGGACATCGTGGTCGACCGGCAGCGTAACCCGGCGGACACTCGCGCAACGGCGGTGAAGTGATGACCGACTACGCCACCCTCGCCGAGCTGAAGACCGCGCTGCGAATCACGGACACCAGCGACGACACCGAACTTCAGGCAAAACTCACCTCGGCGTCCCGCCGCATCGACAGTGATGTTGGACGTCTGCACGGCTTCGGTCAGGACTCCGTCGCCACATCCCGCATCTACCAGGCGCGACACGCTGAACTGCTGACCGTCGACGACATCTCCACCTCCACCGGGCTGATCGTGGAGATCGGCCGCGGCACATCCTGGTCCACCGTCGACCCGAACTCCTACGACCTGCTGCCGGAGAACGCCGAAGCTGACGGTTGGGCCATCGAAACCCTGCTGCGGGTCAACGGCTGCTGGCCGCTGTGGGGTTCGCAGCGTGTGCGGGTAACCGCGAAATGGGGCTGGCCCGCGGTGCCGGAGGAAATCAAGAACGCCACCATCCTGCTCGCCGCCCGGCTGTTCCGCCGCAAAGACTCCCCGGAGGGCGTGAAGGGCTTTTCCGACCTGGGTGTTGTGCGGGTCAGCAAATACGACCCAGACTACGACGCGCTGATCGCCGACTACACCAAGGACGTGCACTGATGGACGTCAAGGCGATCCGGCAGGGGCTGGCCACCGCGGCGGGCACCATCACCACATTGCGCTGTTACCGGACCTTGCCGGGCGCGATTAATCCGCCGGCGTTCGCCCCGGTCGAGTTGGAGATGGCCTACCACAACACGTTCAGTAACGCCCGCGGCCTCACCGACGTCACCTTCACCTGCGGCGTGTACGTCCCGGACACCGACCAGGGCAGCGACCTGCTCGACGGCTTCATGGCCGAAACCGGCGCTGGATCGGTGGCGGCCGCGCTGGAGGCCGACAAGACGCTGGGCGGCGTAGCGAAGACGCTGATCGTCCAGAAGGTCCGTGGGGTGGGCCGGCTCTACGACGTCGGCGACACGCAATACCTCGGCGGAATGATCGACGTGAGGGTGTGGGCCTGATGACGTTTACCCCGCTGGTGCTGATGGACTGCCGGCTGTACCTCGACGGTGCCGACCTGACCGGGTACAGCAACAAGGCCGAGCTCGCCGCCAAGCCCGCGAAGCTGACCCGCACCACCTTCGCCGACGGCGGCAGCAACACCTACGTCGGCGGCGTGTTCGACGGCACCGCCAACCTTGAGGGCTTCTGGCAAGCCGGGGACCTGTCCCAGCCGGATGACTCGTTCTGGACGAACCTGGGCACGTCCACGGTGCCGCTGACCGGGGTACCGACCGGCGGGGCCGTGGGCGACTTGGCGTACCTCACGCGAGGGTTGGAGACCCAGTATCAGCCGGGCGCGAAGCACGGCGAGTTGATGGCCTGGACCGCGTCCCTGGAGACCAACTGGCCGATCGCCCGGGGGAAGATCCTGCACCCGCAGGGCACCGCCCGCACGGCCACCGGTAACGGCACCGGTGTTCAGTTGGGCGCGGTCGACGCCAACCACGCGCTGTACGTCAACCTGCACGTCATGTCCTACGTGGACGGCAGCCTCACCGTGAACGTGCAGGACTCGGTGGACAACACGTTCGGCTCACCGCACGCCAGCGGTTCCTTCACGGCGGCGACCGCGCTGGGCGGGCAGACGTTGAAGATCGCCGGGGGCATCACGAACACCTGGTGGCGAATCACCTGGACTATCACCGGTGGCGTGACGCATAGCTTCCTTTTCGCAGTGTCGGCCGGCATCGGCCCGAAGTAAGGAGAACGGGCAATGACCTTTAACCCCACGGTGCTGCTCGACGCATACATCAGCATCAACAGCAACGTCATCTCCGACCACGGTAATAAGGCGGAGATCCCCATCAAGGCTGAGGCGAAGATGGCGACCACGTTCGGCCAGACGTGGAACGTCCGCCGCGGCGGCTTGAAGGACGGGAACCTGAACTTCGACTTCCTCAACGACTACGTCGCCGGGAACCTCGACGAGATCATGTGGGCGCTGGTCGGCACAGTGGTGCCGTTCGAGGTCCGGGCCGCGTCGGGCACGGTGACCACATCCAACCCGAAGTACACGGGCAACGTGTTCATCGACCAGTGGACGCCGATCATCGGCAAGGTCGGCGACCTGGTCACGGTTAGCGTCGGTTGGCCGACATCGGGCACCGTGACCCGGGGCACGAGCTGACCGTGGCCGGCAAGGGTAAGGGCGTCGAGTTCACCGTTGACCAGCAGGATATGCAACGGGTCGCCAAAGCCATGCGTGCCGAAGAAGACGGCAAGACGCTACGCAAGCAACTGGTCGGCGAACTCAAGGACGCCGTGAGCCCCGGTGTATCGAAGGTGCAGGGCAAACTCCGTTCGATCCCGCACCTGGGCCCAACCCGGTCGTCACCGCCGATGGGTTCGTATTTGGCGTCCCGGGTGAAACCACAGATCCGGCTGTCCGGCCGCTCCACCGGTGTCGCGGTGCGTATCGCGCAGACCCCGGCACTGCGTGGGTTCAAGTTGGCCGCCCGACGGCTGAACCGGAGCTCGTGGCGCCGCCGGGTGTTCGGGGGGGTCTGGGTTACCCAGACCAGCCCGATTCCCGGCTTCTTCGACGACACCCTCGCCGAAGGCAAGGAGCAGTACCGGGCCGGTGTGCTCCGCGCGCTGGAAAAGATGGCCCGCCGGGTCGCGAGGAGTGCCTAATGTTCCTGATCTACAAGCCGGGTGACGGCGAAGAGCAGGAGTGGTGGTTCGACCCGCAGGACATGCGGGTCAAGGAAGCCGAAGCCGTCGAAAAACGCACCGGGTGGGACTGGACGGAGTACTTCATCCACCTCCTAGCGGGGTCGGTCCTGGCCCGCCGGGCGCTGCTGTGGACGTTCCAGCGCCGCATACACCCAACCCTGCGGTTCGAAGACGTCGACTTCGCCATGTCCGAGTTGACGCTGGAGTACGACCAGGCCGAGCTGCAGCGGCTGCGGGACAAGACAGCCGAGCAGGACGGGGTGACCGCGGAGCAGTTGGCGCAACTAGACGAGCAGGTCACGCAGGCACGGCCCGGCCTGGGAAAAGCCCCAGCGAGCAGCGGCGGCTGACGTATGCGTTCGCGCTCGCGGAAATCGGCGTACCACCCGCCGCGGCGCGGGAGTGCACGGTGGCCGAACTGGGCTACCTGATCGCCGGGATCGACCAGCGGAACAAGGAGAGGAGGTGACGGGATGGCAGACACCAGCGTGATCTTTAACATTTTGGCGAAGGACAACGCGTCCACGGTATTCGGGAAGGTTGGTGGGGCGGCGAAGACGCTGATGGGCGCGTTCGCGATCGGTGAAGGCATCGACCAGCTACACCAGGCCATCGACGCCGCCTCGGACCTGAACGAGTCGGTGTCGAAGTCCAGCGTCGTGTTCGGCCAGGGGCAGGGGCAGTTGCTGCAGTGGGCTGACAAGTCGGCGACCGCGTTCGGCGAGTCGAAGCAGCAGGCCATTGAGGCGGCGGCCACGTTCGGGAACTTCTTCGAGGCGATGGGGGTTGGGCAGCCGAAGGCACAGCAGATGTCCGAATCGGTCATCCAACTCGCCGGGGACCTCGCCTCGTTCAACAACGCCGATCCGACGCAGGTGCTGGAGGATCTGCGTTCCGGACTGTCCGGCCAGGTTGAGCCGCTACGGAAGTACGGTATCGACTTGTCCGACGCCACCCTGAAGCAGGAGGCGATGCGCGAGGGCCTGAAGATCAATAACGGGGTGTTGACCGCTGGCCAGAAGGCCCAGGTCGCCTATTCGCTGATCATGGCGCAGACGAAGACCGCGCAGGGCGACTTCGCCCGCACCTCGGGTGGTTTGGCGAACCAGCAGCGGATCCTGTCCGCCCAGTGGGACAACGCGAAGGCGTCGCTGGGTGCCGGCCTGCTGCCCATCATGACAAAAGTCGTCTCGGTACTCGCGAACTGGGTTCCGAAGATCGTCGACTTCGTCCAGCACAACCAAACCCTCGTCACGGTACTGGGATTAGCGGCCGCGGCTGTTTGGGCGGTGAACATCGCCATGGACGCGAACCCGATCAGCCTGATCATCATCGGCCTAGCGGCGCTGGTCGCCGCGGTCATCTACGCGTGGAACCACTTCTCCTGGTTCAAGGGTGCCATTCTCGATGTGTGGGCCGCGGCGAAGGCCGTGGGCAGTTGGTTCGCCGGGCCGTTCGTCGACTTCTTCAAGCACATGGGTGACTCGATCGTGAGCATCTTCAAGGGTGCGATCAACTGGGTCATCGGCGGGTTTAACCGGCTGAACTTCACCGTCCCCCGGTTCGACACCCACATTCCCGGGCTGGGTGTGGTGGGCGGCTTCACCGTGGGTGTGGGACACCTTCCACTGCTGGATGTTGGTGGGGACGTTCTAGCCGGTGGTCTGGCGGTTATCCACGCTGGTGAGCGGGTTGTGCCGGCCGCGCAGGTGGCCCCACTGGGCCGCGGCGCCGCGGGCGTCCACCACACGTTCGAGTTCAAAGGGGCTGGTGGCTTCGAACAACTGCTGGCGACGCTGCTCGCGCGGATGGCGTCCACCGGCCAGTTGAAGATTTCATCGAAGGCGGTCGTGTAATGACCGTCGGGTTCCTCACCGCCCAGTTGGGTGGTAACGCCAAAATCCTGGTTGAGGCTGCGTGGGGCGCGAACCTCGCCCTCGACGCGTCAAACTGGATTTGGACGGACATCACCACCGACGTGCGGCAGGCCGATGGGCAGCGGGTCGTCATAAGCCCGATGGCGCACTCCGATTGGCTTGAGCAGACGCAGCCAGCCGAGTGCACGTTCGAGTTGGACAACACCAGCGGCGCCTACAGCAAGGGGCCGGCGTCCAGCAACTACCCGAACGTGCGACGCTCAACACCGATCCGGATAAGCATCACCCTGAACAACGTCACGTACTTCACCCGGTTCTTCGGCTACGCCTACTCATGGAAGCCGTGGTGGGACACGTCCGGGAACCTTGCCGTTGTCACGGTGAAGGCGGCCGGGAAGCTGCGCCAACTGCAGCAGGGTTCGAAGAAGCCGATTACGAACGTCCTCACCCGTTACCACACCCGCAACGGTGCGGCGGCGGTGTGGCCGTTCGATGACGGGCTCCTGTCGACGCAGGCCGCGAACGCGGTGGCAGGCGGGTCGCCGATGCGTGTCGGATCAGCCAGCATGGCCTTCGGCATTGACGTGTCTAGCACCTTTCCCGCTGCGGGCGCGGTGGCCGGGCTGCCTGTACCCGGCCCAAATGCCGACGTGGCAGCCGCCACCATCAACGCGCCGCTGAGCGGTCTGCTGCATGTCGACATGTGGCGCAACCAGGCTGCCGAACCCGACGCGTCCGAAACACAGCTCCTGGTGGTTGACCTGCGGGATCCAACCGGGTTCTGGGGGGTCGAGATCCGGGCACGTATGTCGCAGATCAGCCCGCCTGTTACCGCCGCCTACCTCGTGCTCGTACCCGGCGCAGGACAGGTCCTTGACTCCTCCGTCGGTTCGGCCGTGAACCCGTTCGACAACGCGTTCCACAACGTCCACGTCACATTCCAGCAGAGCGGCGGCAACGTCAACGCCACCCTGTACGTCGACGGGGCGATCGCGAACACCCACACCTTCACGACGGCGACCCTGCCGTCGCTACTGACGACCGTCCACCTCCGCAACGCGATCGTCGCCGGATTGGGTATCGGCAACCAGGACGAGCAGTCCGTCATCGCGATCAACACCACTGCGGCTGGCGCCCCATCGTTCAGCGTGTCAGCCCGTTACGCTGGCGAACTGGTCACGGACCGGCTGACCCGGCTGTTCGCCGAAGAAGGCGGCAACGGGTTACCGCTTGTGGTGGTCGGCACCACCACCACCACCATGGGGCCGCAGGGTGCCGACACCTTCTTGAACCTGGTCGATGAATGCGTGAACGCTGACCTGGGCACCTTGTACGACGGGTTGACCCAGGCGTTTACCTTCGTTACCCGATCCGCCCGGTACAACCAGGCAGCCGCCCTCACCCTGGACGCGTCCGCCGGCCAACTGGATGACCCGTTCGCACCGGACGACGACGACCAGTTCAACCGGAACCTAGCCACCGTGAAACGGAAGGACGGCTCCAGCGCCGTGGCCGTGGACTCCACCGGGCCGCTGGGCACCGCCGCGATCGGCACGTTCGAGTCAACTCCTGGCAGCGACCTGAACCTCGCCGCCGACCAGTCCCTGTTTGACATCGCCTCCTGGCTGGTCCACGTCGGCACCGTCGACGAGCCGTACCGCTACCCGACGCTTGGTATCGACTTGGCCGCCGCTCCGACGCTCGCCTCCGCTTGGCTGAACACGGCACCGTCCGAACGTATCGACGTAACCAACATTTCCAGCGAAGCGACCCAGCACCCACCCGGCACGATCTCCCTTGTGCTCGAGGGCTACAGCGAGGAGTTGTCTCCGTTCGACTGGGTGGTACAGGCGAACTGTTCGCCGTACCGGCCCTGGGAGGTATTCCAGATCGCGGACTCCCGACTGGGCCGGATCGAAACAGACGGCTCGTCACTGCCCAGCTCCTACTCGCCTTCCGCGACATCCCTCACTGTGGCCAGCTCGGTCGCGCCGTGGGACACCTCAGCACCGTCGTTCGACGTGGACATCGCCGGCGAGCAGGTCACTGTTACGGCGATCGCGAGCGTGCTGACCGACGCCTTCGGTCGCACGGTCGGATCCGGCTCGTGGGGCAGCGCGGATACGGGCCAGTCCTACACCCTCAGCGTTTCGGCGGCCGGCTCCGTCGGATCCGGGGTTGGTGTGATCCAGCCGAACAGCACCGGGTCGGATTTCCAGGCCTACGCCGATATTGGAAGCAGCGACTTCGACCTGGTCTGTAACGTGTCTGTCGCGGCGCTCCCAGCCTCGGGTACGTGGGGTATCGGGGTCGTCGGTCGACTGACGAACGGCTCAAACTTCTACTCGCTGAGGATGACCTCGACAAGCGCCGGCGTGATGTCGCTGCTGGTGTCGAAGCGGGTCGCCGGCTCTGGGTCGACCGTGGCGACCGCATCCCTTTCCACCACCTACGTCGGTGGCACAACGTACCGGATCCGGTTCCAGGGGATCGGGCAGGCGCTGCGGGGCAAGATCTGGCTTCCCGCCGGGACTGAGCCGGGTTGGAATATCGACACCACGGACTCATCCCTGACCACCGGCACCAACGCGGGCGCATTCGCCCGCAATGACACCGCGGTCACCACGCATGTGATGAGTTACGACAACTTTACGGTTACCAATCCGCAGACCTTCACCGTAACCCGTTCTGTGAACGGGGTCAGCAAAGCCCAGTCCGCCGGTGCGGCTGTCAAACTCTGGAAGCCAGGAGTGATCGCGCTATGACCGCCATGCCGACATTCGCCGGAGGTCAGGAACCTCTGGCGGCCCAGTGGCAGACCCTGCTGCCAATCAAAGCGGTCAAGGCCATCGACCAGACAGTGAACAACTCTGCTGTTCTGGTCAATGACTCCACCTTGTTCCTTGCCGTGAACTCGACAGCGACGTACGAGATCAGCGGCATTATCCGTTACAACTCCGGCACCACCCCGGATATCAAGTTCGCGTGGACCGGGCCAACGAGTGCCACCTTCTACTGGTCGTGCAACGGCCTCGACACCGCCGCCAGTGGTGTCACGGGTACGGTCAGCCGGCAGGCACTCGCGATTGCTGACACCGTGGGTATTGGTGGCACCGGGAACGATCTCGCCGCTGACATCCACGGCATCCTGACGGTTTCCAGCACGTCGGGAAACCTGCAGTTCCAGTGGGCGCAGAACACGGCGAACGCCAGCAACACGATTGTGCGGGCGAACTCCTTCCTCATCGCTCGGCAGATTGCGTAGGGGGAAACCGTGCGCAGCCTAATTCTCCTCGCCGCCACGGTGCTCGCCGTGCTCCCACCGTTCCCGCGGATCTCAACCTCACCGCCCCCGCCGATGCCGAAGATCTCAACACCGGCGGTGCTTAGGGTCGAAGTGTTCGGGGACAGCATCTCCCAGGACTGTGGGCAGTCCCCGCCGGCTGGCTTCTGCGGACCCCTGGGCGCGATGCTCGACCAG
>DASSAD010000401.1:0-5652 GCA_035685725.1 Amycolatopsis sp.
ACCTACCTGGCCGACGTGACGGTGAACAAGCCGCACGGCGAGCGGCCCCGGCTGCTCGATCCGGTCGCCAAGCTCCCTGCCGTGCCCGGCGGCGAACCGCCCGCCGGTTCGAAGCAGAAGCTCACCGAGCTGGGCCCCGTGGGTTTCGCCCGCTGGCTCCGGGAATCGCCCACCATCGGGGTGACCGACACCACCTTCCGCGACGCCCATCAGTCGTTGCTCGCCACCCGTGTCCGGACCAAGGACCTGCTGGCCGTCGCGCCCGTCGTGGCGCACACCGCACCGCAGCTGTTGTCGGTGGAGTGCTGGGGTGGCGCGACCTACGACGTGGCGTTGCGCTTTCTGAGCGAGGATCCCTGGGAGCGGCTGGCGAAACTGCGCGCCGCGATGCCGAATCTCTGCCTGCAGATGCTCCTGCGCGGACGCAACACCGTGGGCTACACGCCGTACCCGACGGAGGTGACCAAGGCCTTCGTGACGGAGGCGACCGCCACCGGCATCGACATCTTCCGGATCTTCGACGCACTCAACGATGTCGAGCAGATGCGGCCCGCGATCGACGCGGTGTGCGAGACCGGCTCGGCCGTGGCCGAGGTGGCGCTGTGCTACACCTCGGACCTGTCCGACCCGGCCGAGAAGCTGTACACAGTGGACTACTACCTGAAGCTCGCCGAGCAGATCGTCGGCGCCGGCGCACACGTGCTGGCGATCAAGGACATGGCGGGGCTGCTCCGGGCACCCGCCGCGGCGAAGCTGGTTTCCGCGCTGCGCAAGGAGTTCGACCTCCCGGTGCACATCCACACCCACGACACGGCGGGCGGCCAGCTGGCCACCTACCTCGCCGCGATCGGGGCGGGGGCGGACGCGGTGGACGGCGCGGTGGCGTCGATGTCGGGGACCACTTCGCAGCCCTCCCTGTCGGCGATCGTCGCCGCGACCGACCATTCGGACCGGCCGACCGGGCTGAGCCTGCGCGCGATCGGCGATCTCGAACCGTACTGGGAGATCGTGCGCAAGATCTACGCGCCGTTCGAGGCCGGGCTCGCCTCGCCGACCGGCCGGGTCTACGACCACGAGATCCCCGGTGGCCAGCTGTCGAACCTGCGCAGTCAGGCTCGCGCGCTCGGCCTCGGCGACCGGTTCGAGGAGATCGAAGCGATGTACGCCGCGGCGGACCGGATGCTCGGTCACCTGATCAAGGTGACGCCTTCGTCCAAAGTGGTCGGTGATCTGGCGCTGCACCTGGTCGGGGCGGGTGTCTCGCCGGAGAAGTTCGAGGCCGAGCCGCAACGTTACGACATTCCGGAGTCGGTGGTCGGTTTCCTGCGGGGCGAGCTGGGCGACCCGCCCGGCGGCTGGCCGGAGCCCTTCCGCAGCAAGGCACTCCAGGGCCGTGCCGAGCCCAGGCCCGTGGCCGAGCTGACCACCGAGGACCGCACCGGGCTGGCCGAAAACCGCCGCGCCACGCTGAACCGGCTGCTGTTCCCCGCGCCCACCAAGGAGTTCGAGGCGCACCGGCATGCCTACGGCGACACCAGTGTGCTGCCGAGCAAGGACTTCTTCTACGGCCTGCGGCCGGGCGAGGAGTACCAGGTCGATCTGGAACCCGGGGTGCGGCTGCTGATCGAGCTGGAGGCGATCGGCGAGGCGGACGAGCGCGGGATGCGCACGGTGATGTCCACGCTCAACGGCCAGCTGCGGCCGATCCAGGTGCGTGACCGCTCGGTCGCCTCGAACCTGCCGGCGGCGGAGAAGGCCGACAAGAACAATTCGAAGCACATCGCCGCGCCCTTCGCGGGGGTGGTCACGCTCTCGGTTTCCGAGGGGGACGAGGTGACCGCCGGTGCGTCGGTGGCCTCCATCGAGGCGATGAAGATGGAGGCCGCGATCACCGCGTCCGCCGCCGGCAAGGTCGCCCGCCTCGCCATCAACGCGGTCCAGCAGGTCGAGGGCGGGGATCTGCTCCTCGTGCTGGAGTGAGCTCCAGCTCGCTTGCCCGTAAAATGTTGTCCCGGCAACACGTTACGGGCAAGCGCGGCCACCCTGATCGTGCTTGAATTGAACGCGTGATCAGTGCACGTGGAATCGCGGGCGCCTTGGCGGATTTGGCGTCCACGGTATTGGGCGGTGAACTTCCGATTCGATTCCGGTGCTGGGACGGCAGCGTCAGCGGCCCCCCGGACGCCACGATCGAGCTCGTTTTCCGGCATCGGCGTGCCCTGCGCCGGGTGGCCTGGGCGCCGAACGAGCTCGGCCTCGCCCGGGCCTATATCGCCGGTGAACTCGATGTCGAGGGCGATTTCGTCGACGCGCTCGGGCGGCTCTACCGCTTGATCGCCGACGGCTCGCTGCGACCCGAACTCGACTGGGCGGCCAAGCGCGACGTGGTGCGCGGCGCGGTGCGGCTGGGCGCGGTCGGGCTGCCGCCGAAACCGCCGGCCGAAGAGATCAAACTCGCCGGGCGGCTGCATTCCCGCACCCGCGACGCCAGGGCGATCAGCCACCATTACGACGTCGGTAACGATTTCTACGCCCTGGTCCTCGGGCCGTCGATGACCTATTCCTGCGCGTTCTGGGATGAGCCGGCCGAAACGCTGGCCGACGCCCAGATCGCGAAGGTGGACCTGGTCGCCCGCAAGCTCGGGCTCACCGAGGGGATGCGGGTGCTCGACGTCGGGTGCGGCTGGGGCACGTTCGTGATCCATGCCGCGCGCGAGTACGGCGTCCACGCCGTGGGCGTCACACTTTCCCGGGCGCAGGCCGAATTCGCGCGCAAGCGGGTCGCCGAGGAAGGGTTGTCGGACCGGGTGGAGATCCGTGTCCAGGACTACCGCGAGGTGCCCGACGGCCCGTACGACGCGATTTCCAGCATCGGCATGGCGGAGCACGTCGGTTCGGCCATGCTGCCGACCTACACGCGGGCGCTGTTCGACCTGCTGCGGCCGGAAGGGCGGCTGCTCAACCACGCGATCTCGCGCAACACCCTGGTGCCGCCCCGCCCGGACAAGGTCTCGTTCATCTCGCGTTACGTGTTCCCCGACGGTGAACTGGAACCCGTGAGCGCGATGGCCGCGGCGATCGAGGAGTCCGGTTTCGAGGTGCGGGACGTCGAATCGCTGCGCGAGCACTACGCCCGGACGCTGCGGGCCTGGGTCGCCAACCTGGACGACCGCTGGGCCGAGGCGGTGCGGCTGACCAGCATCGGCCGCGCGCGGGTGTGGCGGCTGTACATGGCCGCTTCGGCGCTCGCCTTCGAAAGCGGATCCATCGGCGTCAACCAGATCCTCGCGGTCAAGCCGGGCCGGGGCGGCTCCAGCGGGATGCCGCCGACCCGTGCCGCCATGCTGTCCCGGCGCGGAGACTCCTAGCACGCCAAGGAGTCGGGCAGGCCGCCGGAACCCGCCGGCGGCCTGGCGGCACTACCGCCAGTCGCGGTCCGACGCGAGCACGATGAGGTGCTGGGTGGCGCGGGTGAGGGCGACGTAGAGGACGCGGCGGCCGGTGGTCGACTCGGTGATCAGCTCGGTGGGTTCGACGAGGACCACCGCGTCGTATTCGAGTCCCTTCGAGTCCAGGCTGCCGACCACCTTGAGCCGTTCGTCGTTCTCCTCGGCCAGCCAGGACTCGATCTCGGGTACCCGCGCCATCGCGCAGATCACGCCGACGGTGCCTTCGACCGAGCCCATCAGTTCCTTCGCCGCGGTGCGCGTCGACTGCGCCAGGGCGAGGGAGTCGATCAAGCGCACATCGGGTTTGACCCCGGTGGTGCGGACCGCCTTGGGCAGCTCGTCCTCTTCCGCGTGCCCGGCCACGACACTCGCGGCGAGGTCGAAGATCTCCGCGGAGTTGCGGTAGTTGGTGCGCAGCTTGTAGCGGCGCCGCTGGGTCCGGAGTCCGAAGGCATGATCCCGCGCCTGCGCGGCTTCCTCGGGATAGGGCCAGGAACTCTGCACGGGGTCGCCGACCACGGTCCAGCTCGCGTACTTCCCGCGCCGGCCGATCATCCGCCACTGCATGGGCGAGAGGTCCTGCGACTCGTCCACCACGATGTGCGAGTACTCGTCGTAGTGCTCGGGCCGGTGCGTTCCGTGGGTTTCCGTGCCGCGGGCCGGCGGCGCGGCGTCCAGTTCGAGCTGCTGGGCCTGGCGGCGGCGCTTCGGCGGCGGCCCGAGCAGCACGCGCAGCTCGTCGAGGAGGGCGATGTCGGCCACCGTCCACTCGTGCCGCTCCTGGGGCAGCGACGCGCCGAGCAGCTCGGTTTCCGCGGTGTTGAGCACGCTTTTGGCGGCCCGCTTGAGCCGCGCGGGATCGCCGAGCCACCGCAGGATCTCGGCCGGGTAGAGCACCGGCCACCACACGACGAGGAACCGGTGGAAGTCGATCCGCTCGCCCAGCTCGGTGATCAGCTCCCGGCGGTCGACGGAAGTGCCGTCGGCGCGCGCGTTCTCCTCGGCCCGGTCGGCCAGGGCCTCCAGCAGGGTCTCGGCGGCGCGCACCCGCGAGCGGTTCGGCGGTCCGCCCTGGGTGTGGACCTTGCGGCGGACCTTGTCCAGCTCCTTGCCGCGCAGTTTCAGCACCTCGCCGCGGTAGACGATGCGCAGCTCGTCCGGTACGCCGGGCGGAGCCTCGCGCAGCGCCCGCTGCAGCACCTTGCGCATCCGCAGCGAGCCCTTGACCGCCGCGAGCGGCGCGGGATCCTGCCGGGTGGCGGCCAGGCCGTCGAGCACCTCGCCCAGTGCGCGCAGTTCGACGTTGGTCTCCCCCATCGACGGCAGCACGCGCGAGATGTAGTTCGTGAACACGCCGGACGGACCGATCACCAGCACACCGGCTCCGCCGAGCTGGCGACGGTAGCGGTAGAGCAGGTAGGCGGCCCGGTGCAGCGCCACCGCGGTCTTGCCGGTGCCCGGCCCGCCGGTGATCTCGGTGACCCCGCGCCACGGGGCGCGGATGACCTCGTCCTGTTCGCGCTGGATGGTGGCGACGATGTCGCGCATCTTCTCGCCCCGCGACCGGCCGAGCGCGGCCATCAGCGCACCTTCGCCGACGATCCGCATCTCTTCCGGCACGGCGTCGGGAATCAGCACGTCGTCGTCCACGTCGAGCACGGTCTGGCCCGAGCAACGGATGACGCGGCGGCGTACCACGTCCATCGGTTCTTCGGCGGTGGCCTGGTAGAACGCGGCCGCGGCGGGCGCACGCCAGTCGGTGACGAGGTTGTCGAACTCGGCATCGCGGATGCCCAGCCGCCCGACGTAGATCATTTCCTGGTCGGCGTGGTCGAGCCGGCCGAAGACGAGACCTTCGTACTCGGCGTCGAGGGTCTGCAGTGTCTGGGTGGCGTGGAACACCATCATGTCCCGCTCGAAGAGCATGGACGCCTGCTCGAACACGGCCTCGCGCTGTGCGCCGTGTCCCAGCTCATATCCTTTGGCCCGCATCGCCTCGGCCTGTGCGCGAAGCTCGGCGAGACGGGTGTACACGCGATCGACGTGGCTTTGCTCGATGGCGATCTCGGCCCGTCTGACCCGAGGTTCCGACACGCAGCGCTCCTACACCTCAGTCGCCGGCAACAGGAAGAACGACTCTACGCTCCAGAGAGCGCCAGAAAGCCGCAGGGTCGGTGATCCGGCCGCTTTCCGGCATGCCTTG
>DASSAD010000402.1:0-4796 GCA_035685725.1 Amycolatopsis sp.
ACGGCCGCGTCCGGGTGCGGGAGGCCGTCTACCCTTGACACTGCTCATGGAACCGATTCTCGCCGCGCAGGCGCTGTCCGCGGCCACGGACATCACGACCGCCGCGCTGTCAGGTGACGAGCCCGACGCGGTGCTGGACTCGGTCGTGCGGAAAGCCGCCGAGCTGGCCAAGGCCGATCTCGGGCTGGTGATGGTGCGCGCCGACGACGGCAGCGTCTCGGTGGAAGCCGCGTACGGGGCATGCACGACCAAGCTTCGCGGCCTGAGCCTGCCCGCCGAGTCGTCGGCGGGGCAGGTGGCCCGCGGCGGTGAGACGGTGGTCGCCGCGGACTTCACCACCGATCCCCGTACCGCGCCCTACGTGCCGGACGAGCTCGCGGGGTTCGGTCCGTTCGCGGCTGCGCCGTTCGGGTCCGGCGGCCGGGTCCTCGGCGCGCTGGCCGTGTACCGGCTTTCCCGGGCGGAGGCGTTCTCGTCGGCGACGGTCGAGGTGCTGACCGCGTTCGCCGCGCAGGTCGGCGTGGTGCTGGCGCTCGCCGAGGGCGCCGACGCGCGGCACCGGATCACCCTCTACCAGGAACGCGAGCGGATCGCCCGCGAACTGCACGACGTGATCGTGCAGCGCCTGTATGCCGCCGGTATGCAGCTCGACCGGGTCCGCAGGCGGATGCGGAAACGGTTCGCCGGCACCGACGCGGTCCGGCTCGGCGAGGCGATCGATCAGCTCGACCAGACGATCGAGGAGATCAGGGCCACCGTGCGGGGGTTGCGCTCGCCCGCGCCCGAACCCGAGGCACTCCCGGCGACGGATCTCGCCGAGTCGGCCCGCGGCGAGGTGCGGATCGCGGGGGAGCTGCTCGGCTTCCCGCCCACGCTGGAACTGTCGGGAGAGTTCGCCGACATCCCCGCCGAGCGGGCCGATCACGTCCGGGCGGCGCTGCGCGAGGCGCTGTCGAACGTGGTCCGGCATTCCGGGGCGAGCGAGGTCCGGGTGACGTTGCATCGCGACGCCGAGGAGGTGCGGTTGCGCGTGCGGGACAACGGCGCCGGTGTGCCGCAGGGGGTCGCCACGCGGGGATTGCGGCACCTCGCCGAACGCGCCGAGAGCGCCGGCGGCAAGTTCTACCTCAATTCCTCGCCCAGTCTGGGCACCCTGGTCGCGTTCGAGCTGCCGTTGGCGAAACGTCCGGGCTGAGTCGGTGATCGGCGGCGGCGGACAGCCGCGCCAGCTGGTCTCGGGAGGCCGTGGCCACGTCCGCCGGTACGCCGAGTTCGCCGAGCATCTCGCTCGCGGCGGCCATCTCCGCGGTGCGCCGGACGCGGTGCCGGAGCGTCCCGGTCACCAGACGGTCCACAGTGGACTCGTTTGCGCCGGCGAGTTCCGCGACGATCATTTCACGCAGCCAGTCTTCGCAGCCGGCCGCCCTGGCCGCGGTGAGCGCTTCCACGACCGCCGCGGACATGCCCTTGAAGAAGACGCTGCGCAGCAGTTTGCGTTCGGCCGCGAGTCCGGCTTCACCCGCCATGACCTCGACGGAGGCACCGAGGGAGCCCAGCAGCTCGGCCGTCGGCGCCGCCGCGACCCCGCTGGCGAGCATCGGGACCTTGAGGCCGCGTCCGGGAACCGGCGCCATGATGGCGATATCGGTGAAGGGCACCCCGTGGGCGTCGGCGATTTCGGCGAGCTTTCGTTTGGTGCCGGGCGAAGCCGTGTTGAGGTCGGCCCAGATCGCACCCGCGCTCAGCCCGGAAAGCCCGGCCCGCAACGCCTCGACGGCCGCTGCCGAGCTGTTCACGCTGAGGACGAGATCCGCGCCGCCGGCCGCGTCGGCCTCGGACGCGGCGTCGCCGGGTAGAGCGGGGTCGTAACCGCGTACCACCGCGCCGGCCGCGCGCAGGTCACGGGCCAGTGCGCCGCCGGCTTCGCCCAGCCCGAGCACGGCGATGGTGGCGATTCTTCCGGACATGAGAAATCCCCTCCTCGGCGTACCGCTTACAATCGAGTAGACGATGTGAGTGACAAAATTGTCAACAATTTTCGGAACGGAATCCCGGGAGCAGCAGTGACGGAAGAGCCGGCCGAGCAGATGGCGGACGTGCCGGTGGTGGTCGCCCTCCGCGAGGCGATCGTCCGCGGCGACTTCGCGCCCAACCAGCGGCTGGTCGAAGCCGATCTATCCGCGCATTTCTCGGCGAGCCGGGCCAATGTGCGGGCGGCGCTGATCGAGCTCGCCAACGAAGGCCTCGTCGAACGCGTGCAGAACCGCGGTGCCCGGGTGCGGTCGATCTCGGTCGAAGAGGCCGTGGAGATCAGCGAAGTGCGCCTGGTGTTGGAGTCGCTGTGCGCGGAGAAGGCCGCGAAGCGGATCAAGGCGGACGAGATCCGTGAGCTGAAGGGCATCGGCAGGGCGATGCGCAAGGCGGTCGCCGGAGGCGATGTGGTCGGCTACTCGCAGCTCAACGAGGAGCTGCACCGGCGGATCCGGGAGATCGGCGGGCAGCGCACGGCCGCGCAGGTGCTGGAGCGACTGCGCGCGCAGAGCGTGCGCCACCAGTTCCGGCTCGCCATGCGTCCCGGGCGCCCCGCGGTGTCCCTGCCCCAGCATCTGGCGTTGATCGACGCGATCTGCGCGCACGAGGTCGACGAGGCCCACGAGGCGATGCGCCGACACCTGGAAAGCGTGATCGCGGCACTCACCAGTTCTCCGGAGCCGGAAACACGGACCATCAGGCCTTGACTTCTGTCGACAAGATTGTCGACAATTTTCGTGGTTGTTGATCGCGGCGAAGCCGCCGCGACATGGTGAGGCGGTGCATCCGGCTCCTGGTCCGATGCGCGCGAAACGCAGGGAGTGACCATGACCGACCACCCCGTTCCCTCCCGGCACGCGCGCGAACTGGTTCGCGGCGCCTATGACGTGCACATTCACGTCGCCCCGGACGTGATGCACCGCCGTATCGACGACCTCACCCTCGCCGAGCGGTTCGCCGAGGCCGGCCTGGCCGGATTCGTGCTGAAGTCGCACTACGTGCCGACGGCCGAACGCGCCGAGGTGGTCCGCCGGGCGCACCCCGGGATCGACGCGCTGGGCGCGATCACCCTGAACGCGTCGGTGGGCGGCATGAATCCGATCGCCGTGGAAATCGCCGGCCGCGGCGGCGCGAAGTTCGTCTGGCTGCCCACTGTGGACAGTGCGAACCAGCGAAGCTGCCAGGCGAGTGAACCGGAAGGCGCCAAGCAGCCGATGTGGGCGCGGTTGCAGGCGGACCTGGCGGAGGCGGGAATGGCCGCGGATCCGGTCGAAGTGCTCGACCGGCACGGCGAGGTTCTCGACGTGACGCGACAGGTCCTGCGGCTGGTCGCCCGGCACGATCTGACGCTGGCCACCGGGCATCTGCACGCCGACGAGTCCGCGGCGGTCATCGACGCCGCGGTCGAAGAAGGCGTTCGCCGGATCGTGGTCACGCATCCGGAATTCACCTCGCAACGGATCGGGGTCGAGCGCCAGCAGGCAATGGCGGAAAAGGGCGCGCTGCTGGAGCGTTGTTTCACCACGCCGTACACCGGAAAGGTCGACTGGGACGTCTGGCTCGGCAACATCCGCGCGGTCGGGCCCGAACACTCGGTGATCTCCAGCGATCTCGGCCAGCCCTTCAATCCACCGGTCGAGGACGGCCTCGCGCTGGCCGCGGACCGGTTGCTCGACGGCGGTTTCACCGACGAAGAGGTACGGACGATGGTGGTGACCAACAGCAGACGGCTGGCGGGCGCATGAACGGCTCCGTGCCGAGCCGCGGCGACCACGCGCGTTCGGGGCGCCGCGTGCTGGCCGCGAACGCGGTGACCAAGCAGTTCGCCAAGGACGGCGCCGCGATCGTCGCTCTGGATCAGCTCACGGTGAGCATCGCGGAAGGCAGCTTCGTCACCGTGCTCGGGCGCAGCGGCTGTGGCAAGTCGACCCTGCTGAACCTGCTCGCCGGGCTGGTTCCCCCGACCACGGGCGAAATCCACTACCGCGACCGGGTGCTCACCGGACCGGACACCGGGATCGGTTACCTGACCCAGACCGACACCCTGATGCCCTGGCGCGATGTGCGGCGCAACATCGAGCTGCCACTGGAAATCCGCGGCCTGCCCGCGGCCCGGCGCCGCGAGATCGCGCGGGACCTGGTGGAGCGAGTGGGTCTCGGCGGATTCGAAAAGCATTACCCACGCGAGCTTTCCGGCGGCATGCGGCGAAGGGCGAGCCTGGTGCGAATGCTCGCCGGGTCACCGGAAACGCTGCTCATGGACGAGCCGTTCGGCGCGCTGGACGCGCAGCTGCGCACCGAACTGCAGCAGGATCTGCTGGCGTTGTGGCAGGGCACCGGTCAGACCGTCGTGTTCGTGACCCACGACATCGACGAGGCGCTGCTGCTCGGCGACCGGGTCGTGGTGCTGGGCCCGCTCGGGCGCATCCTGCTCGACCGGGAGATCGGTCTCGCCCGGCCGAGATCGGCGGACGCACTGCGGACCGATCCCGCATTCGTCGCGCTGCACCGGGAACTGTCCGCCGCGTTGCGGCAGGGCAGGTGACCGAATCCGGAAAGCCGAAGGCAGGGGAAGGGAGGGCGGGGCGATGAGCATGGCCGCCGCGGGCCCGGTGCGGGTCGGACTGGAACAGAGCTGGTGGCAGCGGCACGGCGCGACGGCCGTGGTGTGGCTGCTGCGGCTGGGCCTGCTGGCCGCGATCCTGGTGCTGTGGCAGGTCGCCGCGGACCGGTGGATCGACAGCACGTTCACCAGCAAGCCCAGC
>DASSAD010000403.1:0-12904 GCA_035685725.1 Amycolatopsis sp.
AGTGCTCGCGATGTTCGGCACCGAGCAGCAGCGCAAGCAGTGGCTGCAACCGTTGCTGGACGGGGAAATCCGCTCCGCGTTCGCGATGACCGAACCCGACGTCGCCTCCTCGGACGCGCGCAACATCGCCACCAGCATCCGACGGGACGGCGATTCCTACCTGATCAACGGACGCAAGTGGTTCATCTCCGGCGCGATGAACCCGGACTGCCGGATCTTCATCGTGATGGGCAAGACCGATCCGGACGCCGAACCGCACCGCCAGCAGAGCATGATCCTCGTCCCGCGCGACACACCCGGTCTCGAGGTCAAGCGGGGCATGCACGTGTTCGGCTTCGACGACGGTTCCCACGGCGGGCACGCCGAAGTCGTCTTCCGGGACGTGCGGGTGCCCGCGGAGAACCTGCTCGTCGAGGAGGGCGCCGGGTTCGCGATCGCGCAGGCGCGGCTCGGCCCGGGCCGGATCCACCACTGCATGCGCCTGATCGGGATGGCCGAGCGGGCGATCGAGCTGATGTGCCGGCGCACGCTGGGGCGCAGCACCTTCGGCAAGCCGATCGCCGAGCAGGGCGTGGTCCAGGACTGGATCGCCGAATCGCGGGTGCGGGTCGAGCAGTTGCGCCTGCTGGTGTTCAAGACGGCCTGGCTGATGGACACCGTCGGCAACCGCGGCGCGCACACCGAGATCCAGGCCATCAAGATCGCGACACCGGCGTCGGTGGAGTGGATCCTGGACAAGGCGATCCAGGCGCACGGCGCCGGTGGCGTCAGCCAGGACTTCCCGCTCGCCGAACTCTGGGCGCAGGCCCGGATGCTCCGCTTCGCCGACGGCCCCGACGAGGTGCACAAACGCTCGCTGGCCCACCGGGAGCTCCGGAAGTACCGCGGCGGAACATCATGACCGCCGAGGAGCTGCGTGCCCGGGTGCGCGACCTGCTGGCCGCGCACGATCCGGCGACCACCGACCGGCTCGAGTTCCTGCGCGCCCGCTTCGACGCCGGACTCGCCTGGGTGCACTACCCGGTGGGGCTCGGGGGGCTGGCCGCGCCCCGCGCACTCCAGTCCATTGTGGACGACGAGTTCGCGGCGGCCGGGGCACCGGACAACAACCCGCGCCGGATCGGCATCGGCCTGGGCATGGCGGCACCGACGATTCTCCGCTACGGCACGCCGGAGCAGCGGCGGCGCTTTCTGCGCCCGTTGTGGACCGGTGAAGAGGTCTGGTGCCAGCTGTTCAGCGAACCGGGGGCCGGTTCCGACCTGGCCGCGCTCGGCACCCGGGCGGTACGCGACGGGGACGACTGGGTGGTCACCGGGCAGAAGGTGTGGACCTCGGTCGCGCATATCGCGCGGTTCGCGATCCTGGTCACGCGCACGGATCCGGACCTGCCCAAGCACCAGGGCATGACGTACTTCATCTGCGACCTGACCGATCCCGGCGTCGAAGTGCGGCCGCTGCGGCAGCTCACCGGCGAGGCCGAGTTCAACGAGGTGTTCCTCAGCGGGGTGCGGATCCCGGACTCCTACCGGCTGGGCGGAATCGGGGAAGGCTGGCAGGTCGCGCGCACGACCCTGATGAACGAGCGCGTCGCCATCGGGGGCAACGCGATGCCCCGCGAGGGCGGTCTGCTGGGCATGGTCACGAAGACCTGGCGCGAACACCCCGGGCTGCGGACGCCGGAACTGCGCGAGCGGCTGCTGAAGCTGTGGGTCGAGGCGGAAGCCCTGCGCCTGGCCGCGACCCGGCTGCGGCAGCAGCTCGCCGCCGGCCACCCCGGCCCCGAAGGATCGGTGATGAAGCTGGGCTTCGCGGGCCTGCAGCAGGCGCTGTCCGGGTTGGAAGTCGAGCTGGCCGGTGCGGACGGTCTCCGGTATGACGACTGGACGCTGCGCCGCCCGGAGAAGGTGGACATGCTCGGCCGCGAAGCCGGATACCGTTACCTGCGCGCCAAGGGCAATTCGATCGAGGGCGGCACTTCCGAGGTGTTGCGCAACATCATCGCCGAGCGGGTGCTCGGGCTGCCGTCGGAACCGCGCGCGGACAAGGACATGGCGTGGAAGGACCTGCCCAAGTGACCGTCGCCACGCGGATTCGGACCACGGGCGGCGTTTCACCGACCCGTGATCAGGTGTCGCGCGGTCACCGGACAACCGCCACCGCTGGCTCGCGCACCGCACAGCACCTGGTTTTCCGCACCACGCCGGCCGAGCACCAGCCGTGCCGCCCCCGCACCGGCGACCACGCCCGCGGGCGGCTCCGTCCCGGAACACCGAAGGAACTGCCGCGATGACCGATCTCCTCTATTCCGAGGTCGAGGACGACCTCCGGGCCAGTGTGCGCGACCTGTTCACCGACCGGGCGTCGTCGGCCGCGGTACTGGCCAGGATGGAAAGCGCCGAGCCCTACGACCTCAAGCTCTGGCGCACGCTCGCGGCGGAACTGGGTACCGCCGGGCTGGCGGTTCCGGAAGAACTCGGTGGGCAGGGCGCATCGGCGCGCGAGGTCGCCGTGGTGATGGAGGAACTGGGCCGCGCGGTCGTGCCGGTGCCGTTTCTCGGCAGCGCCGTGCTGGCCACCTCGGCACTGCTCGCCGCCGGCGACACCGAACTGCTCCCCCGCCTTGCCGCGGGCTCGGTCATCGGGGCGTTGGCGGTGCCGCTGAGCACCTGGCCGGGCGCCGCGTTCCCGTCCACCGTGCGCGCCGCCGACGGTGCGCTCACCGGGTCGATCGGCACCGTGCCCGACGCGCCCGTCGCCGACGTGCTGGTCGTTCCGGCCACCGGCCCCGACGGGCCCGGACTGTATGCGGTGGAAGCCTCGGCCGCGACGATCACCGAGATCATCCCGCTGGACCTCACCCGCCGCCTCGCCGACGTCGTCCTCGACAACGCCCCCGCCCGGCTGATCGCCGGCCCGGACCGCGCGGCCGGCGCGCTGGACCACGCGGTCACCTTCGGCGCCGGGATGCTCGCCTCGGAACAACTCGGGGTGGCGCAATGGTGCCTCGACGAGACCGTCGCCTACGTCAAGCAGCGCTACCAGTTCGGGCGTCCGATCGGATCGTTCCAGGCGCTCAAACACCGGCTGGCGGACGTGTACCTGGAACTCGTCGGCGCCCGCGCCGCGGCCCGGTACGCCGCCGACACCCTCGCCACCGGCGACTCCGACGCCTCGGTCGCGGTCGCGGTGGCGCAGTCGTCCTGCGCACTGACCGCGGTACACGCGGCGGAAGAGGCGGTCCAGCTGCACGGCGGGATCGGGATGACCTGGGAGCACCCGGCGCACCTCTATCTCAAACGCGCCAAGGCCGGCGAGCTGTCCCTCGGTACCCCGGGGCGCCACCGGGACCACCTGGCCACCCTCATCGATCTCCCCTGACCTTCCCACCGAAACATCCCGCCCCCACCGGTACCGCCACCTCCGAGCCGGACCCACCCTGGCGAGCAGGACTCGCCGATCTCCTCGAACCGAACCACCGCCGGGGAGATCACCGACCGAGCCCGCGCGCACCGCGGCTGGTTCAACGGAAAGCTCCGAGCAGTTCGCGGTGGTCGGTCCCTTCCTGCCTCGAAAGGTCCTCGTCGATTCCGACCAGCCGCAACACCTGTCCGCCCGGGGCCTGAAAGTAGAGATGCGGATCCCGCACTTCAAGGACCCGGACGCCGAAGGCGACGATTTTCCGTCGCGTTTCTTCGACGTTGCCGGTCTTCAGCTCCAGATAGATCGCTCTGGAAAATCCACTCGTCCAGAGCGACGTCCTCGTCCTCGTACAGAACCCCGATATAGAAATCGTCTCCGATGCGGAAATCGTCCTTCCGATCACTCGCCCGGACGAGCTCGCAACCCAGGACATCACCATAGAAAGCACGACTTCTACCCTGCTCCGGCCGAGGGACCACGACCGCCGAATGATTTCCGAAAACTACCCTTGCCGTGATCACTCTCCCGTGACACGGGTCGACCCACTCGTTTCCGGAGAGCAGGAGCAACCCAAACCGCGACTACGGTCCACCAGTCGTCGATCCCTCGATCGCGACACGCAACCATATGTTGCAGGTTGATCCGGCCACCGGCCGGCGAAAGCCCCGCGCTTGCGACCACGGGCGCGCCGCGTCGGGACCCCAGCATCGCCGACACCCACCTTCGGGAACCGCACGTTTTCATACCGTGAACGAAACTTAGTGTTGATCAACGACTTGACCGAACTTGTATTCGATACAGTCGATACCACGGATTTCCCGATCCACGAGTGAAGATCATGAACACCCTCATCGCCACTTCCCGCCACCAGGAAAGCCACGCTCACCAGCGGCCACCTCGATCACCGCTGGTCGTCAATCCTGACCAAACGCGAAACCGCAGCAGCGGACCGCTTGGTGGCGCGGGTGTTTTCGAACGGCGTTCAACGTCGCGCGTCGGCCGCACCGCCGTGAGACATATCATAGATCAGTCAGGTCGACCGAAAACCGGGCGATTATCCGATGCTAGGGTCCGCGAGCTCATCGTATTCGTATTTCGGCTTTCGCGAAGGAGACCCGCTGTGGGGAATCCGCTGGTGGCTCAGCCTGTCAGTTCGACGACAGCGGTCTCCGGGGTGCAGATTCTGGAGGACGCCCAGGGCCTGAAGTCCAGCATCGAAAGCGGTGACTGGGCCTCGGCGGTGATGGGTGCGGCGGGCACCGCCCTGGACGCGCTGTCGTTCGTCGAGGACCCGTTCGGCTCGATTCTCGCGGCCGGTGTCGGGTGGTTGATGGAGCATGTGGGGCCGTTGAAGCATGCGCTGGACTCCCTGGCGGGTAACCCGGACGCGATCACTGCGCAGTCCCAGACCTGGCAGAACATCGCGAAGGAACTGGACAGCATCGGCTCGGATCTGACCAACCAGGTCTCGGCCGACCTGGCGAGCTGGTCGGGCCCCTCGGCGGATGCCTACCGGCAACAGGCCGGCAACATGGTGTCGTTGCTGGGCGCGGCCAGCCAGGCGTGCCAAGGCACCTCCAGCGGTGTGCGGATCGCCGGGCAGGTCGTGGCATCGGTGCGGATGCTGGTGCGGGACACCATCGCTCAGGTGGTGGGCCACATGGTGTCGTGGGCACTGCAGGTGCTGGCCACACTCGGCATCGGGTTGGCGTGGGTGGTGCCCCAGGTGGCGCAGTTGGTGGGGCGGACAGCGACGCAGCTGGCCAATTTGACCAAGCGGCTGGTCAGCGCGCTCCAGTCGTTGGGCACGCTGATGAAGAAGGCCGGCGGCATCTTCGACGACGCTTCCTCGAGCCTGAAGGGCATGAAGCCGGGTAACTCGAGCACGCCCGGCAAGGTCGACGGCCTTCCCTCCGGCGCCTCCGACGTCGACCCGGTTTCCGGCAGCACCACAGCGTCGAGTGCCGAACCTCTTCCGTCGTTGGACGGCCCACAAGGCGCACCGTCGTCGGCGTTCGACAGCACCGGTGGGACCACGCCGTCCGGCCTGTCGGGGAGGACCCCGTCCGACGCCACAGATTCGCCGTCCCCGACGTTCGACGACACCTCCGGCACCACACCGTCGAGCGCGACGGACACACTCCCGCCCGGCGCCCCGGGCGCGCAGTCCTCGACATTCGGCGACACCGGTGGCACCACTCCGTCCGGCGTGACGGACACCGGTTCGGCCGGCGGTCCCGGCCTCTCCTCGCCGCCCGAACTCGGCGGTTCCACCTCGCCCTCGGGCACCTCAGGCCTGTCCGGCCTGCCCGGCGGAGACAGCAGTGGAATCGGCGGAATCCGCAACCTCAACAGCGACCCCGCGCACAACTCCACGCCGACCAGCGAGCTTCCCAGTTGCGGCGATCCGGTCGATGTCGCGACCGGCCGCATGTTCCTGCCCCAGGTCGACATCGAGCTGCTCGCTTCGCTGCCGCTGACGGTGTCCAGGACCCACCTCTCCGACTATCGGTGCGGCCGGGCCTTCGGGCCCAGCTGGGCCTCCACGGTGGACCAGCGGCTCGAACTGGACGAGTGGGGCGTCAGTTTCGCCGCGGAAGACGGTGCGCTGCTCAGTTACCCGTCACCCGGCGAGCAAGGCGCGGTGCTGCCCGAGCACGGTCCGCGGTGGCCGCTGGTGAGGACGGCGGACGGCGGGTTCACCGTCACCATTCCGGAACGGGCCGAAACGCTCTACTTCGGGCCCACGGAAGGCGCGGAGCGCCCGCTGTCCGCGATCGTGCGGGGTAGCGGCGGCCGGGTGGACTTCGATCGCGACGAGACCGGTGCGCTGGCCCTGATCCGGCACTCCGCGGGCTACCGCGTGGGGGTCGACACCGCGGACGGGCTGATCACGGGTCTGCGCTTGCTGGGCCGTGACGGTGAGCTGCCGCTGGTGCGCTACCGCTACGACAACCGCCGGCTGGTCGAGGTAATCAATTCCTCGGGCCTGCCGCTGCGGTTCAGCTATGACGCCGACGGGCGCATCACCGGCTGGCACGACCGCAACGGCATCTCCTACCGCTACAGCTATGACGCCGACGGTCGTTGTGTCCGGTCCGAAGGCGACGGTGGATACCTGAACTACACCTTCGCGTACGACGTGGCGAACCGGACGACCCGGGCAACGAACTCGCTGGGCCACACCACCGTCTATCAGTTCAACGAACTGCTTCAGCTGACCGGCGAAACCGACCCGCTGGGCAACCTGATCCGGCGGGAGTGGGATCTCCATCACCGGCTGCTCGCCGAGACCGATCCGCTGGGGCACGCCACGCGTTACAGCTACGACGACGCCGGCGACCTGCGCGAGGTCGTCCGGCCGGACGGCACGGTGGAAACGACCGAATACGACGAACAGCACCGGCCCGTCGCGTCGGTGGCGCCCGACGGCACGCGGATCCTGCGCGAATACGGCCCGCGCGGGGAACTGGTTGCCACGACGGACGCGGCGGGGGCGCGCACCACCTACACCTATGACGCGGCGGGGCAGCTTTCCGCGGTGACGGACCCGCTGGGCAACGTGACCACGATGGTGCGCGACCCCCACGGGTTGATCCATGAGCTGATCGACCCGCTGGGCCGCAGAACCCGCTACGCCTACGACGTGTTCGGCCGGATCTCCTCGGTCACCGGTCCGGCCGGTGAGGTGACGCAATACGCCTGGACCATCGAAGGCCTGCCGCTGCTCGAGACCGCGCCCGACGGCACCGTCGAACGCAGGACCTACGACGGGGAGGGAAACGAGCGCGAGCACTGGACCGCGGCCGGTGCCCGGACCGTCACCGAGGTCGACCATTTCGATCTCCCGGTTGCCCGGATCGAGCCGGACGGCAGCCGCCTGGAGTTCGGCTACGACACCGAACTGCGCCTCGTCTCGGTGCGCGATCCGCAGGGCCTGTACTGGCGCTACCGCTACGACCCGGCCGGGAACCTGGTCGAAGAGACCGACTTCGACGGCCGGGTCCTGCGATACGACTACGACGCGGCCGGCAGGCTGGTGCGCCGCACCAACGGTGTGGGCGAGACGCTGGAAATCGTCCGGGACGCCATGGGCAGGGTGGTGGAGCAGCGTGCGGGGGACTCCGTGACGCGACTGAGCTACGACAGTGCCGGCCGGCTGGTGCGGGCGGTCAACGCCGACGCAGACCTGCGCTACACCTATGACGCGCAGGGGCGGGTGCTGACCGAATCCTGCAACGGCCGCACCGTGCGATCGGAATACGACGTGCTCGGACGGCGGATCCGGCGGACCCTGCCCTCCGGCGCGCGCAGCGAATGGAGCTTCGACGCGGCGGGTGCACCCGTCGGCGTCCGGGTCGGCCCGCATGCGATGACGCTGCGCCGCGACCCGGCCGGCCGCGAGATCCAGCGTGCGTGGGGCGTGCTCGATATCCGCCAGCACTGGACGGCCGCGGGCAGGCTCGGCGCGCAGACGATCGCGACCCGGGCCGGGGCGCTGGTGCGGCGGGCCTACGACTACCGCGAAGACGGGCTGCTCACCGCGACGCACGACACCGCGACCGGCTCGCAGTTCTTCGAGCTCGATCCGGCCGGCCGCATCACCACGGTCACCGGCGCCTCGACCGAGCGATATGGCTACGACGGTGCGGGCAACATCGTGAGCGCGGGGAACGAGCTTCGCACTTACGTGGGCACTCGGATTCTGCGCACCGGCGCCACCAGTTACCTGCACGACGCGCAAGGCAGGCTGGTGGAGCGCTCCAGTCCCGGCCCTGCCGGGCTCCCGCAGAGCTGGCGGTACGAGTGGAACGCCGAGGACCGGTTGACCGCGGTGACCACGCCGGACGGCCGGCGCTGGCAGTACCGGTACGACCCGATGGGCCGCCGGATCGCCAAGCAGCGAATCGTCGAGGGCGCGGTAGCCGAACAGGTCGACTTCGTCTGGGACGGCACCGACCTCGCGGAGCAACTGCACCGTACGCCGGCCGGCCACCAGTGGGCGGTGAGCTGGGAGCTCGAGCCGGGGACGGACCTCCCGCTGATCCAGATCGAGCGGCTGACGGGTCCGGGCGCCGCACAGGAGGTGGTCGACGCGCGCTTCCACGCCATCGTCACCGACCTCGTGGGCACCCCGATCGAGCTGGCCGCCCTCGACGGCAGGCTGGCCAGGGTTCCCGCTCGGACCCTGTGGGGTAAGGCGTCCACTGTGGACGCCGGGCCGACCCCGCTGCGATTTCCGGGCCAGTATTTCGACGCCGAATCCGGACTGCACTACAACTATCACCGGTATTTCGATCCCGCCGTCGCGCGCTACCTCAGCGCCGACCCGCTCGGCCTCGACGGCGGCCCGAATCCCCAGTCCTATGTCGGCAACCCCACCGCCTGGATCGATCCGCTGGGCCTGGCGCCCTGCTCCGCCCGGTCCGGCCCCAGCAGCGGCCGGGGGAACGGAGGACGGGGCTACGGCGGAAACCAGGGTTACGGCGGAGGACGAGCGTATGGAGGCCAGGGGAACGGGCGGCCGGGCGGGTACGCACCGCCTTACCTCAACAACCCACTGACCACCGAACCCCACGCGGCGGTCCCGTACTCCGCGAGCAATCCCGACGGCAGGCTGTACCACTACACCAGCGCGAGCGCTCTCCCGCAAATCATCCAAAGCGGTCACGTCAGACCGTCGACCTGGACGCAGGGTGCGCCCAGCAACTCCCATGCCCGGTACGGCTCCGGTGGCTATTTCACCGACATCAGGCCCGGCACGCTGAGCAACGCCGACCTCTCACAGGCGCTGGCGCTCAATCCGAACAGCGCCAACTCCTTCACGCACTACGTCGCGGTTCACCCCGACCTACTGATACAACAGGGCTACCACATTTCCCAGGCCGAGGACCGGCCGAACGTCTATCTGGTGCACCACGCCAACCAGCCGCCGAACCACCCGAATCCGGCGCCCGTGAATCTGTCGGGCGCGATGACCGGTCACGGACAGAATCCGGCGGGGCCTTACCTGGGGCACAGCATGGGCGGCGGTCAGCCCGGCCCGTCGACCCCCGCGCCCTCCCCGTACGGCAGGCCGCCAGGCCGCGGCAGGCGGTGAACCCCGCCGCATCGGCAGGAACCCGACGAAATACCTTGGGGCGTGGGAAAAGCGGTGCGCCCGGCGTTCGCCCCAAGCCGACCGGGGGGCCGATCCGGTCCTCGTGGCCGCGCTCCGGTGACCAGGGGCGGCCGTGGGCTCGGCACCATCCCGGCCTGACGGCTCTCCCTCAAGCGGGACAGCGATCGTGAGGCCGGGTTCGAGCCCCACGGTCGCATCAGTCTCCGAGGGCCTCGACCTTGCGCTGCAGCTTGTTCATGGCGGTGAGCCAGCGATCGGTGCCGGTGGCCCTGGCCGCGTAGTAGTCGGCGACCTCGGGATGGGGCAGGATGAGGAAACGCTCGTCCAGCAAGGCTTCCCGCACCTCGTCGGCCACCTGCGCCGGCTCGATCGCGCCGGCGCCCATGATCAGCTCGCCGGCGGGTCCGGTATCGGCGAGCATCCGGGTGCGCACGCCCTGCGGGCAGACGGCCTGGACGGTGATGCCCCGATGCCGGTAGGTGGCGCTGAGCCATTCCGCGAAGGCGAGGGCCCCGTGCTTGGTCACCGAGTACGGCGCCGCGCCCAGCGTGGTCAGCAACCCGGCGGCGGACACGGTCGCGAGGAAGTGACCGCGCCCGCGGGCCAGCCAGTCCGGAAGCAACAGCTTCGCGGCCCGTACGTGGGCCATCACGTTGACGTCCCACGCGCGCGCCCACTCGTCTTCGGGGCTGTCCTCGCCGCCCAGGTAGGCGACGCCCGCGTTGGCGCAATACAGGTCGATGGTGCCCAACGCGTCCTTCGCCGCACCGATCACCTGCTCGACACCGGACTCACTCGCGGCGTCCCCGACGATCGCCAGGCCCCCGACCTCTTCGGCGACCGCGGTGACCGCGTCGCCATTGAGGTCGGAAAGCACGACACGGGCGCCCTCGGCGGTGAACCGGCGGGCGAGCGCGGCGCCGATTCCGCCTCCCCCACCGGTGATCACGACACCGGCGCCGGAGAGATCGAAGCTCACAGGCCACCTCCGAGGCTCACGCCGCCGTCGAGCACGAGCGTCTGCCCGGTGATCCAGCTCGCGTCGTCGGAGAGCAGAAAGGCCACGGCTCCGGCGACGTCCTCGGGAACGCCGAGGCGCTTGAGTGGGTAAGCCGACGCCACATCCGCCTCCCTGCCCTCGTACAGCGCGGTGGCGAACTTCGTCTTGACCACCGCGGGTGCCACGGCGTTCACCCGGATGCCCGGGCCGAGGTCCGCCGCGAGCTCCATGGTCAGCCGGATCAGCGCGGCCTTGCTCACGCCGTACATGCCGATCCCGGGTGATGCCCGGAGCCCCGCGATGGAGGAAACGTTGACCACCGCGCCGCCGTGCTCACCCATCCAGGCATCGCGGGCGAGCCGCGTCCAGGCCAGTGGCGCGAGCACGTTCACGGCGAGGATCTTGGCGGCGGCGACCGGATCGACGTCGGTCATCGGACCGAAGACCGGGTTGATGCCGGTGTTGTTGACGAGCATGTCCAGGCGACCGAAGGTCTCGACGGTCCGGGCGACGGTCTCCTCCTGGTGCGCGGCATCGTCGGCTTTGCCGGATACCGCGATCGCGACGTCCCGCCCGCCGAGCTCGTTCGCCGCGTCGGCCAGCGGCTCGGGTTTGCGAGCGGTGATACACACCTTCGCGCCGCGCTCCACGAGTTCGCGCGCGATGCCGAGGCCGATGCCCCGGCTCGCTCCGGTGACGATCGCGACGCGATCTTTGAGCGAGTTCACCTGCTTCTCCTGTTCTTCACGTTCGGGCGCTGAACGCGCGCTTACACTTCGCTCCTGTGACACTGTCCGCCGAACTCTGGCCCGACGTCCAACCCGACGCGGCTCGCCGCCTGATGCTCGCCGCCGTCGAGTCCTTCGCCCGGCGCGGCTACCACGCCACGACGACCCGCGACATCGCCGGCGCCGCGGGCATGAGCCCGGCCGCGCTCTACGTCCATTTCCCGTCCAAGGCCGCGCTGCTGTTCAGGATCAGCCAAAGCGGGCACGAGCAGACGCTGACGCTGGTGGAAAGCGTGGCCCGCCGGGACGAAAATCCCCGGGAGAAGATGCGCAAGATCGTCGAGGACTTCGTCGCCTGGCACGCCCGGCGGCACCTGGTGGCCAGGGTCGTGCAGTACGAGTTCCAGGCGCTGCCGGAGAAGGAGTACGCGGTGATCGCGGATCTGCGGCGGCAGATCGAACATCGGGTGCGGGACGTGATCGCCGAAGGCGCCGAGGAGGGCGTGTTCCGGGTGAGCGACGTCCGGACGGCCGCGCGGGCGGTGCTCTCGCTCGGCGTGGACGTGGCCCGCTGGTACACGGAACGGACGAGCAAGACACCGAAGTCGCTGGGCCGCGACTACGCCGAGTTGGTGCTGCGGATGCTGGGTGCGACCGCCTGAGCGGGAGCGGTGACCTGGCCGTACCGCTGGGACGAAGTACACGCCGCGGGGGCCGGGAGGCCGGACTCTCCGCGAATCCGCGGAGCCACGAAGAAAGCCACCTGACCTCACCGGGACAAGCTACCGTACCTACTAAGCGGTCGGTAACCTTTGATCGCGCGGACGGTCCGCCCGGTCGCCGAGACCAGAGGCACTGCGACCCGTGCGTTCGCAGACTCCAGGAACCATGCCACTACCACCCGCGCCTTCGTGGACTCCGGGAGCAGGGGGCACCGCACCCGTACCTGCGCGGATTCCAGGAGTCGGGGTGGCGACACGTCCGGACCACCCGGGAGCGCCGGCGGCATCCGGGGATCTCTTCCCTTACCGTGAGGCGCATGACCAACTTCGACCCCACCGCGCTGCTCACGCCCGCCCGTGAAGAGGCCCTGCTCGGCAGGTCCGAGGGCGGTGTCCCGATCGGCGCCGCACTGTTCACCATGGACGGTGAGCTGCTCGGCCGGGGACACAACCGGCGGGTGCAGGACGGCGACCCGTCGATACACGCCGAGACTTCCGCCTTCCGCAATGCGGGACGGCGTCGGCACTACCGGGACACGGTCATGGTGACGACGCTCTCACCGTGCTGGTACTGCAGCGGGCTGGTCCGCCAGTTCGGCATCCCCCGGCTGGTGATCGGGGAGGTCCGCACCTTCTCGGGCGGCCACGACTGGCTCGCCGAGCACGGTGTCGAGGTGACCATCGTCGACGACCCGGCCTGCGTGACGCTGATGACCGAGTTCATCCGTGATTCGCCGGCATTGTGGTTCGAAGACATCGGGTGGTTCGAAGACATCGGGGAGGAAGTGCGATGAACCAGGCCCGAGTGCGGTCCGGCACATGCCGGACCGCACCGCCTGCATGCACAAACCTGGCTCAGCGTGCAACAAACTCATAACGGACAAATGGGCCATCCTGGTGACGCTTTGGCGG
>DASSAD010000404.1:0-4569 GCA_035685725.1 Amycolatopsis sp.
GGCGCCCGCCACGGACACCTCGACGTTGTTGTCGTTGACGCTGCCGTAGACATTCAAGGTGTCGGTGGGGGTCGAGTACGCGTACGACTGCCCGCCGCTGATGTAATCCCCGGTGTCTCCGCTGAACGACAGCGACCCCGAGCCGACCGTCTGGGCGCTCGCCACGGCGGTGCCCAGCGCGGAGGTCGCGGCCACCAGCACCGCGGCCGCGACGCCCGCTCTGCGCAGAATTGCACGATCGCGCATGAAACTCCTTCGAACAAAGTTTTGATTCCAGGACCTCCTTCGCCCGAAGTGGATCATGCGTTACACCGGCGACCGGACCGTCACTCCCGTTGTTGATCAAGAACTTCCCGTTGTGGCGCACCGTCGATCGGGATCCGGACCGGCTCGCCTACCTCGCCCGGTAGGCGGCGATGCGGTCCGGCGGGGGCTGGACGAGTTCGTGGACGAGCTTGTCGAAGCCGTAGAAGTAGACGGTGTAACCACCGGCGTTGACGCCTGCGGTGATGTGGTTGGGCTCCGAGAAGAACTCGACACCTTCGCGGGAAAGTGCCTCGTAGCGGGCGTGTACGTCTTCCACCGCCAACGCGAGGTGCGCTTGCCCGGGGTTGCAGATGTTGTGGTCACCGCGACTGCCCAGCGGGCGCACGTACTGGACCAGCTCAAGGTCGTGGGTGGACAGACCACGTGGCTGGCCGGGGATGACGAGCTGGGCGACCCGTAGCTGCGCGTCGGGGTAGCCGACGAGCCGCTGCGTGTACTCGTTGGCCTGTTCCTGCTTGTGGACGCAGTCGAAGCCCAGTAGCCGGGTGTAGAAGTCGACCGCCCCGTCGAGGTTGGAGACGGTGAAGCTGAAATGCCAGACACCAAACATGGCCGATCTCCTCGCGTTGAATCGAACTCCGCCCCGGCCGGGGTCGCTCGGCGGTCGACCCCGGCCGGCGGGACACTGGTATCACGTGTCCACAGATACCGGCCAGACCGGGAAAGGAGCCTCGATGACCGACGACCGCAGCGACACCCGGAACGAGCCCCGCGGCGGTTCAGGGAACGGGTTCATGCTCGAAAAGATCAGGTCCGCGCCGGTGCAGCCCTACCAGGAAGGGAGGTACGTCCTGCGGGTCCTGGTCACCACGGGGCGGGTGAGCGGAGCGCGGCGGCCGGTGCCGATCGCCGTGATCCAGCTCGACGACCGGCGCTACGTCTGCGCGCCGAACCGCGGGCGCGACTGGGTGCGCAACCTCCTCGCCGCCGGAGAATGCGAAATCGAGGGCGACCCCGGCGCGAAGTACCAGGCCGTGCTCGTCGAGGACGCCGGAGCGGCCCGCGTCGTGGCCCGTTATCTCGACCTGCTCGACCGGTGGTCGAGCGAATGGCCGTTTCCCGCGGGCGCCGGCGTGCCCGAGATCGAGCCGCACACAAGGGAATTCGCCGTGTTCCGGCTCACCTGAGCCGCCCTCCCCCGGCGGCGCGGACCGCCGGGGGAAGACCGGGGTTCAGGCCGAGGTCGTGGCGAGTTCGCCTTCGGTGCCGGCCTGGTCGGTTCCGGTGATCTCGAGCCGCGGACGCCGGGACAGCAGGCCGTAGGTGGCGCCGACGAGGAGGCCGCCGCCGACCAGGTTGCCGAGCCCGACCCAGAGGAGGTTGCGGGCGAAGGCACCGATCGTGGCACCGGGCACGCCGTCCATCAGGCCGAGGGAGAACGTGGTCATGTTGGCCACGACGTGTTCGAACCCGGAGGCGACGAAGGCGAGCAGGCACCAGAAGATCAGGGCCAGCTTCACACCGTCGGACTTGGTCCGCGCGGCCATCCACACGGCGAGGCAGACCAGGAAGTTGCAGAGCACGCCGCGGAAGAACAACGCGGAGGCGGACTCGGCGGTCTTCGTCTTGATCAGGCTCGCCAGCAGCGCCGCACCGGGTGCGGCGTGGCCGGGCGTCGCGCCGATGGCGAGCACCCCGCCTTCGTGCACGATCCAGGCGAACACCACCGCGCCGATCAGATTGCCCACAAAGGACCCCACGATCACCGCGAAGCCGGCGCCGAGGCCCCGGCGCCGCGCGAAGTAGCCGTGGAACATCGTCATCATGTTGCCCGTGGACAGTTCCGCGCCGGCGAACACGACCAAGGTCAGCGCGATGCCGAAGACCAGGCCCTGCACGACCTTCGTCCACGGCGAGTTCGCCGCGTTGAGCGGGCCGGTGGCTTCGAGCATCAACACGACGGCGACACCGATGAAGGCACCCGCCAGCATCGAGCTCACCAGGTAGCGTCCGGGATTGCGCAGGTCATCGATCTTGCCTTGGGCCACTTCGGCCTGCAGATCAAGGGCTTCGGGAGCAGGAATCGGCACTGAAAGTCCTCTCGTGGTCACATAACGCCGTTTAGTCGAACGTTTGGCCATTCGAGCGGTATTCCGGGTCGACCCGATCTCACCAAGATCAGCAGCAGGTGTCGGGGCGCTCACCGGGATGCGGTAGCGCGGTGAGCCCGGGCATTTCGTACCATGATCACAAATCCGGCGTGTCCACTTCGCGAAGTCCATCCGGCACACTGGGCCGCATGCCGCGCTTGCTTGTGGTCACGAGCAACGGTCGGACGACGACACCACCACCGACCGCCACCGCGCTGTACCGGCGCCAGCGCTTCGTCCTTTCCGGACACCCCGGAGAGCTGCTGCCCGACGGGGTGACCCGGGAACAAGTGATGGAGAAAGCGCTTGCCTGAGGGCGGCCGCGCCTGCTACGCCGGTGCCGTCGCCTCGGTGTTCTCCGGGAAGTGGCAGGCCACCTGGTGCCCGGTCCGCAGCGCCGCCAGCGGTGGCTCGGTGGTCCGGCAGATGTCCTGCGCCTTCCAGCAGCGCGTGCTGAACCGGCAGCCGGGCGGTGGGGAAAGCGGGCTCGGCACGTCGCCGGAGAGCCGGATGCGTTCCCGCTTCGTCCGCCGTGTCGGGTCGGGGACCGGCACGGCCGACAGCAGCGCGACGGTGTAGGGGTGGTGGGGCGTGGAATAGAGACTCTTCGCGTCCGCCAGCTCCACGATCTTGCCGAGGTACATCACGGCGACGCGGTCGGACACGTGCCGGACGACCGACAGGTCGTGCGCGATCATCACGTAGGTCAGTCCCAGCTCCTCCTGCAGATCCTCGAGCAGGTTGATGACCTGCGCCTGGATCGACACGTCGAGCGCGGACACCGGTTCGTCCGCGACGATCAGCTTGGGGCGCAGCGCCAGGGTCCTGGCGATGCCGATCCGCTGCCGCTGCCCACCGGAGAACTCGTGCGGGTACCGGTTGTAGTGCTCGGGGTTGAGGCCGACGAGTTGGAGCAAATCCTGCACCGCCCGCTTGACCCCGTGCTCGGTGGGCATCTTCTGCAGCTTGAACGCGGCGCCGATGATCGTGCCCACGGTGTGCCGGGGATTGAGCGAGGAGAACGGGTCCTGGAACACCATCTGCACGTCGCGCCGCAGCGGACGCAGCTTCGCCGCGGAAAGGTGCGTGATGTCGTTGCCCTCCAGGACAACGCGCCCGTGGCTGGGCTCCAGCAGCCGGGTGAGCAGTCGCCCGGTCGTGGTCTTGCCGCACCCGGACTCGCCCACCAGCGACAGGGTCTCCCCCTTGGTGACGCTGAAGTCGAGGCCGTCGACGGCCTTCACCGCACCGACCGCGCGCTGCAGCAGGCCGCGCCGGACCGGGAAGTGTTTGCGCAGCCCGGAAACCTCCAGCATGGTCTCCTGGCGGCGCGCGGGCGCCTCGGCCTCGGCGCCCGCCGGCGTGGTTTCGGTCATCTCGCTCGCAGCCTTTTCTCGGTCGGTCACAGGTTCGGCCTGACCTCGGACTCCCAGATGCGCTTGCGCGTCTCGAGAGCGAGGTGGCATGCCGCGCGGTGCCCTGAGCCGTCGTCGGCCAGTTCCGGCACCACGGTGGTGCTGGCACCACCGGTGCGCTCGGCGTAGCCGCAGCGCGGGTGGAACGCGCAGCCCGGCGGCACGTTGATCAGACTCGGCGGAGTGCCCGGGATCGGGGTCAGCCGGTCGGAGCGCTCCCGGTCGAGCCGCGGCATCGACCCGAGCAGGCCCCAGGTGTAGGGGTGCCGGGGCTGCTCGAAGATTTCGGCCGCCGGGCCGTATTCGGCCATCCGGCCCCCGTACATGACCAGGATGTCGTCGGCCAGTTCGGCGACGACGCCGAGGTCGTGGGTGATGATGACGACCGCCGAGCGGAACTCCGCCTGCAGGTCCAGGATGAGGTCGAGGATCTGCGCCTGCACGGTGACGTCCAGCGCGGTGGTCGGCTCGTCCGCGATGAGCAGTTCGGGGTCGCACGAGAGCGCCATCGCGATCATCGCGCGCTGCCGCATGCCGCCGGAGAACTGGTGCGGGTAATCGTCCACACGCGACTGTGGCTGCGGGATGCCGACCCTGGCGAGCAGGTCGATCGCGTGCTTGCGGGCGACCTGCTTGGTCACCTTGTTGTGCAGCCGGTAGGCCTCGATGATCTGCTGGCCGACGGTGTAGAAGGGATGCAGCGCCGAAAGCGGGTCCTGGAAGATCATCGCCATCCG
>DASSAD010000405.1:0-35228 GCA_035685725.1 Amycolatopsis sp.
ACGCCGAGATGACGAAGAGCCGGGCGAGGAGTGAGGGGCGACGAGACAAGAGGCGAGGAGGCGACGAGGCAAGAGGCAAGAGGCAAGGAAGCGACGAGGCAAGGGGCAAGGGGCAAGAGGCGAGCCAGGGACGAGGAGGCAAGGGGCAAGAGGCAAGCCAGGGACGAGGAGGCAAGAGGCGAGGGCAACAGGGGGGGCCACACGCGGGGGCAAGAGGCGAGGGGCAAGAGGCGAGGAAGCGAGGGGGAATAGCGAGGGTTCATGAGGTGAACACGACGGGATCACGACGGAGAACAGGAGGACGGAAAGGAGACAACAAGATATCGACAAGGGGACGACAACGGGACGACAAGGGGACGACGGCGAGGGAAAGAACGCCGGGCGCGGGGCAGCCATCCGGGCAGGAGCCGTTCGAGCACGGTGCCGCGCGAACGTGCGAGGAATCGGCCCATTCGGGACGGGAATCGACGGGAATCAGCGGGAATCGACGGGAATCGACTACGTTCAGGGGAGGAAACCGGCGGGAATCGGCACTATGGCGCGGAAAACCGCACGAACGGGGACGGCGGGAAAGAGAGAGGCGGGAAAGGGACGGTGTGAAGAGACGTGTGAATCGGAGACGCGTGAAACGTGTTGATGATGGAGGCTCGGCGGGTGCCGGCGATGGGATTTCGCGCAATCGCGCCGCCACGGCGAAGCACCGCCGGGAAATGCGGCGGTGGATCGGCGCGCTTCGGTGCTGATTCGCGCGAGCGGCCTGCCCGCGAGCGGCCTGCCCGCGAGCGGTTCGCCCTGCACGGTCTGCTGTGCGCGGTCCGTGGCACGGACGCACGATGCTGATCCCCGAGAACCGGCACGGCGAACCACCCCGCGAACCGCCCCTCGAATGCCAACGCGAACCACGAAGAGCGAACCACGAACAGCGAACCACCACGGCCGAACCACGAACAGCGAACCGCAAGGGGCCGAACCGCAACAGCGAACCATCACGGCCGAACCACGGGGGCGAATCACGAACGCCAAGAACTGCGAACACCGAGAACGCGAACGTCAAGAATGCGAACGTCAAGAATGCGAACGCCGAGAACCGCGAACGTCAGGAACCAGGGCGAAATCCCACGCCGGACGACCACGGCCCGACCCGCACGAAACAAGACCTGGCTCGCGGCGACGCGTCAGGGGCTCCAGCGCAGGACCGTCATGCCGTCGGTGGTGCGGATCTCCAGTGCCTGGATCTCCCCAGGCAGCAGGGCGGTGTCGATCGACATCTTGGCGGTCCGGCCGGGGTCGGCCCACCAGCTGGCGAGCCGTGCCTCGGTGCCGTCTCGCCGCACCGCCACCAGCTGGTAGTCGGCGTTGCCCGAGGAACCCTCGTAGCTGCACGACATGTCCACCCGGGATCCGCCCGACAGCGGTGCCACCGCGGCGACGGCCTGCACCGGGTAGGAGCCGAGCGGGGTCATCGCGGTCCCCGGCACGGTGCCGCCCGAGGGCACCAGGACGGCGATCACCACCGCGACGGCCGCGGCGATGGCGGCGGTGGCGGTGCCGAGGGTGGTGAAGGTCCGGCGGCGGCGGGCTCGCCGCGCGCGGGTGAGCGCGGTGGGCAGCAGTTCGGCCGGTGGGGAATCGACGTCGACCATCTCCGGTGTCACGTGGGACAGCAGTCCCGGCAGCCCGGCCAGATCCTGCACCGCCCTGGCGCACGCGTCGCATTCCTTGAGGTGATGTTCGAAGGCACCCCTGTCCTCCGGCGACAGCGCGCCGAGCACATAGGCCGCGTCGAAGGTCGAGAAGGTGTCGTCCGGCCTGCTCATTGGGTCACCCCCTTCTCCTCCAGGGCCAGTCGCAGGGCTCGCAACGCGTAATGCGTGCGCGATTTCACCGTGCCGGGCGCGATACCCAGGCGGGTGGCCGCGTCGGCGACCGAATAGCCCTGGAAGAAGCACAGCAGCAGCACTTCCCGGTGGGCTTCGGTCAGCTCCCCCAGCGCGTCGGCGACGAGCCAGCCCTGCAGGGCCCGTTCGGTGTCGTCGGGCAGGGGTATCTCGGGGGGTTCGCCCGTGGTGACCTCGGAGCGGGCGGCCGCGGACCGCCAGCCGTCGATGGCGATCCGCCGGGCCACGGTGAACAGCCAGGCCCGGGCGGACCGTTGCGACTGGTCGAGCACCCGGGGATGCCGCCAGGCGCGCAGCAGCGTCTCCTGCACCACGTCCTCGGCGTGGGCACGGTCGCCGCTGGTCAGCTTCAGCGCGTAGGACCAGAGGGCGGCCGCATGGTCGTCATGCAAGGCCCGCATCAACTGGTCTTCCGCGGCTTCCTTCATGCCGTCGTGACCTGCCGCGTCCGGCTCTGCATCGGCAGCAGCGCGGCGCCGAACACCACGCAGCCCGCTTCGGTGATGACGCCCCAGAGTTCCGGCAGCCAGTTCTGGGAGGTCGGGTCGAACTGCTCGTGCACGCCGAAGAATCCGCCGGAGCGCAGCGAGAGCAGAAACGCGGCCAGGGTCACCGCGCCGAACCCGATCGCGAGGAACACCGGCAGCCAGTGGTGCCAGAACAGCACCGCCACCGCGATCACCAGCCCGGCAATCGCGTTGATCAGGAACATCGGCCCGATCACGTCGATGTCCGAGAAGCCCTCGTTCTGCCACAGGTCGTAGTGCACCCAGGCCGAGCCGAGGAGCCCGAGGATCACCGCGACACGCAACAGCCACGCAACCATCGACACGCCCCTCATCTGTTTGGGAGGAATCTACCTCTCCCGTATCACGGGGGGCGGCCCGTTCCGGTTCAATGCTGTTCAACCTCGAACCACTTTGAACCGAAGCGGGGGCCTGCTCGTGTCACCACGTATGACTGCTGAAACGACCACCCGCCGAACCGTCCTGACCACGGGGGCCGCCGTGGCCGGCGTCGCCGCCGGCACGGTCGCTCTCGCCGCCTGCAGCAGCAGCGGCGGTGAGAGCTCCAGCTCGAGCGGCGCCACCGGCGGTTCCGGCGGGACGTCCACCGTGACCACCAGCCCCGGCACCGTGGTCACGACGCTGTCCGCGGTCGGCGTCGGCGGGGCCGCCTCCGTCACGATCGACGGCCAGCCGGCGATCGTGGCCCGGCCCACCGACACCGACGCGGTCGCGTTCAGCGCGATCTGCACCCACCAGGGCTGCACGGTGGCGCCGAGCGGCAGCCGGTTGAACTGCCCCTGCCACGGTTCCGTGTTCAACGCGCTCACCGGGGCGGTGGAGCACGGCCCGGCGCGGTCGCCGTTGCCGTCCATCCCGGTCAAGGTCGTGAACGGCAACGTCGTCACCGCCTGACCGGCGAACCACTCACCCCCACACGAACAGCTGCTCGCCGGTGGCCACCTCGCCGCCGGCGAGCAGTTCCGACAATGCCTCCGCCGGCGCGTCGAGCGCGACCACCGGCACCACCGCCGAATAGCCGGCGGCCTCGACCGCCGCCGGGTCCCAGCTGATCAACGGCTGCCCGGCACGCACCTGTTCGCCCTTCTCGACGTGCAGTGTGAAGCCTTCGCCCTTCTGCTTCACCGTGTCGATGCCCAGGTGCACCAGCACGCCCTTGCCGTCGTCGCCCGCGATCACGAACGCGTGCGGGTGCAGGGTCACCACCGTGCCGTCGATCGGCGCGAGCGCGTCCTGCCGTCCTCCGGCCGGTCGGACCGCCAGTCCCGGTCCGACCATCGCCTCGGCGAACACCGGGTCGGGCACCTCGGTCATCGCCACCGCCACGCCCGCCACCGGGCTCACCACGACCAGGCTCACAGCAGGTCCTGGATGTCGCTGGCGATCGTGTCGGCCTCGGGACCGACGATCACCTGGACCACCGAGCCGAGCTTCATCACGCCGTGCGCGCCGGCCTTCTTCAGCGCGGCCTCGTCGACCACCGAGCCGTCCTCCAGCTCACAGCGCAGCCGCGTGATGCAGCCTTCGATGTCGATGATGTTCCCGGCGCCGCCCAGCGCCGCGAGAATTCGTTCCGGCCTGTCGTCCGCCACGGCGGCCTCCCTAGCTCGGTTACGGGCACGAACCCGTAACGGTTGTTGACACTCCAACGGGTCGCGGAGCATTCTGCCCCATCAAGAAATGGTCTAGACCGGAACGTACCAATCTCGGCGGCGTGGTGCGAGTCCCTCAACCAAGCCGAGACCAACGGGAGGTGATGGCATGGCGCCGGGGCACGCCGTTCCCGATCGCGTGATCGAGGGCCCGACGCCGAAACACGCGCAGCTGAGGGAAATCCTGCGGCACACGATCGAGCGGGAACTGCCGCCGGGGTCGCCGATCCCCTCGGAACGCGATCTCGCCCAGCGCTACCGGGTCTCCCGGCTCACCGTGCGCTCGGCGATCGGGAAGCTCGTCGAGGAGGGCCTGCTCACCCGGGTCCGGGGCAAGGGCACCTTCACCGCGGCGCGCCGGATGGAACTCGAGCTCTACCTGATGTCCTTCACCGCGGACATGCGGCGGCGCGGGCTCGCCCCGGCCACGCGCGTGCTCCACAGCGCGACCGAAAACCCGCCACCTTCAACGGTGAAGGCGCTCGGGCTCGGCGACGGCGAGGCCGCTTACCGGCTGGTCCGGCTGCGCCTGGCCGACGGGGTCCCACTGGCGGTCGAACGCGGCTGGTATCACCCCGCGCGGGTGCCCGGGCTGCTCGGCCGGGATCTCGGCGACTCGCTCTACGAACAGCTCGCCCAGCACTACGACATCCGGTTCGCCCACGCCCGGCAGATCGTCTGGGCCGAAGCCGCGGACCGGGAAACGGCGCGGTTGCTCGGCATTCGCGCCGGCGACCCGCTGCTCGTCTTCCGCCGGCTCGCGAGCCATCGCGGCCGGCCCGTGGAGGACATGACGTCCTGGTACCGGGGCGACCGGTATCAGGTGACCACGCAGTTGGACAGAGGCGTCCCCACCGAACAGGGAGGTATCCCGTGACAACCACCACCGCGGAAGGAACCACCGGAAAACGAAGGGGAATCGCCGGCCTGCAACGCTTCGGCCGCAGCCTGATGCTGCCGATCGCCACGCTGCCGGCGGCCGGGCTGCTCAACCGGTTCGGCCAGGACGACATGCTGGGCCGCTGGGAGGCGACGAAGAAGGTCGCCGCGGTGCTCTCCGCGGCCGGCGGTGGCCTGTTCGACTGGCTGCCGCTGCTCTTCGCGGTCGGTATCGCGGTCGGTTTCGCCCGCCGCGGCGACGGCTCGACCGGCGTGGCCGCGGTCGTCGGCTTCGTCGTGTTCAACAAGGTCGTGCAGGTCTTCGCGCCGATCAGCGGCCTACAGGGCTTCTCCGAAGGCTGGTACCTGCAGCCGATCAAGTGGCCCTACAGCGTGCTCGGCGGCATCGTGGTCGGCCTGGTGACGGCGGTGCTGTGGCAGCGCTTCCACCGCATCAAGCTGCCGCCGTACCTGGCCTTCTTCGGCGGGCGGCGGTTCGTGCCGATCATCAACTCGATCGCGCTGCTGGTCCTGGGCGTGATCTTCGGCCTGATCTTCCCCGCGGTCGACAACGTGATTCAGCACCTCGGCAACGCGGTGACCAGCAACGCGGTCATCGGCGGTGGCGTGTACGGCCTGCTGAACCGGCTGCTCCTGCCGATCGGGCTGCACCAGCTGATCAACGTGCCGGTGTGGTTCGTCTTCAAGGGCGGCGACATCAACAACTTCTTCGCCGGGAACCCGCACGCGGGTGCCTTCACCACCGGCTTCTTCCCGATCTTCATGTTCGCGCTGCCCGCCGCGGCGCTGGCGATCTGGCAGACCGCGCGGCCGGCGCAGAAGAAGGTGGTCGGCGGCATCATGATCTCCGCGGCGCTGACCTCGTTCCTGACCGGTGTCACTGAGCCGATCGAGTTCTCGTTCATGTTCGTGGCCTGGCCGCTCTACATCCTGCACGCGGTGCTCACCGGGTTGTCCCTGGCGATCTGCAACGCGCTGGGCATCCACCTCGGGTTCTCGTTCTCGGCGGGTGCGATCGACTTCGCGCTCAACTCGGGGGCCGCGGCGGCCAGCAAGGCGTGGCTGCTGATCCCGATCGGGCTGGTCTACGCGGTGATCTACTACTTCTCCTTCAAGTGGATCATCACGAAGTGGAACCTGCGCACGCCGGGTCGTGAGGAGGACGAGACCGAAGCCGTCACCGTTCAAGACTGAACCAGCCTGCACGGGACTGAACGAGGTCTTCGGAGGCCACCTCGCGCTCGGGCACGGGTGGCCTCCGAGCTCGCGCGCGGCGGGTTCGTAGGGTGGGGGCATGGACAGTGTGCGGGTGATCGAGCGGTGGCCGGTGGACAACGCGGCCACGGCGGTGGTGAGCGGCGAAGGTGCGGTACTGGGGCAGCACGGAGACACCGGGCGGCGGTTTCCGCTGGCGTCGGTGACGAAACTGCTCACCGCGTACACCGCGTTGATCGCCCTCGAAGAAGGCGTCGCGGAGCTGGACACCCCGGCCGGGCCCGAGGGCTCGACCATCCGCCACCTGCTGGCCCACGCCTCCGGCCTGGCCTTCACCGAGCACAAGGCGGTGGCCGCGCCCGGCACCCGGCGCCTGTATTCGAACGCCGGGTTCGAGCAACTGGCCGACGCCCTGTCCACGCATTCGGGCATCGCCTTCGCCCAATACCAGGCGGAGGCGTTGTTCGAGCCGCTGGGCATGAACGCGACCACGCTGGAGGGCTCGCCAGCCGCCGGCGCGGTCTCCACCGTCACCGACCTGACGGCCTTCGCCGCCGAACTGCAGCGCCCGAAGCTGCTCGCCCCGGCGACGCTGGCCGAAGCGACCGTGGTCGCCTTTCCCGGACTCACCGGGGTCCTGCCCGGGTTCGGTCACCAGCGCCCGAACGACTGGGGCCTCGGCTTCGAGCTCCGCGACCACAAAAGTCCGCACTGGACCGGCTCGCACAGCTCGGCGCGCACGTTCGGCCATTTCGGACAGGCCGGCACCTTCCTGTGGGTGGACCCGGACGCCGATGTCGCCTGCGTGGCGCTGACCGACCGGAACTTCGGGCCGTGGGCGGCCGAAGTGTGGCCTCCGTTCACCGACGGTGTTCTCGCGGAACTGGGGCGGCGCGGGTAGCCAGGCCAGTTCCGCAACCGTGCGAGGAGGGGCGGTTCGTCCCCTTCAGCGACTTTCGTCGGTTATGGGAATCGCCGCAGCACGCTACTTTCGGTGCTGCGCTGCTCTCCGCGCGATTCCCCAACCTTCGGAGGTCTCGTTTTCATGCGCGTTTTCCGAAAGCTGTCCGCGGCCGCGGTCGCGGCGTGCGTCGCTGTCGGCACCCTGCTGACCGGGTCCGTTGTCACCGCCGCCCAGGCTTCCACGACCCAGCCCGGCGTGACGCCGTTCGTCATCGGCGGGACGAACGCGTCGCAGGGCCAGTTTCCCTGGATGGTCCGGCTTTCCATGGGCTGCGGCGGTGCGCTCGTCGCGGCCAGGGTCGTGCTGACGGCGGCACACTGCGTCAGCGGAACCGGGTCCAACACCGGCATCACCGCGACCATCGGCAAGGTCGATCTCCAGGCCAGTGGCGGCCAGAGCATAAGATCCACCTACGTCTACCGGAGTCCCCAGTACGCCAGCACCGGCGTGCAGGACTGGGCGCTGATCGAACTCGCTTCCGCGCCCTCGTCCGCTTTCCTGACCTACGCTTCCCAGGGTGACACCTCGCTCAACAGCGGGACCTTCACCATCATGGGCTGGGGCGCCACGACCGAGGGCGGCGCCCAGTCTCGCTACCTCAAGTACGCGACGGTGCCCTTCGTCAGCGACTCGACCTGCCAGCAGTCCTACGGCAGTGACCTTTCGCCCGCCTACGAGATCTGTGCCGGGTACGCGGCGGGTGGCGTGGACACCTGCCAGGGCGACTCGGGCGGGCCGATGGTCAAGCGGAACGCCGCGGGCGACTGGGTCGAGGTCGGCATCGTGAGCTGGGGCCAGGGCTGCGCCGAACCCGATTACTACGGGGTCTACGGCGAGGTGCAGTCCTTCTCCGCGAACATCACCAACCGGATCACCTCCACCGGGACCATCGTCAGATAACCCGCCGGACAACCGCGAGGGGCGCCCTCACGAGATCACCCGGACCGGGTCGCCCGCGCGGTAGGCGGCGATGTCCGCCACGGCGTCCCCGAAGAAGATCTCGTACGTCTCGCGCGTGACGTAGCCGAGATGGGGCGTGAGGACCACATTGGACAGACCGCGCAACGGGTGGTCGGCGGGCAGCGGCTCGATGTCGTAGACGTCGAGCGCGGCTCCGCCGATCTCCTTGCGCCGCAACGCGTCCAGCAGCGCGTCCTCCTCGACGATGGGTCCGCGCGAGGTGTTCACCAGCCAGGCGCCGGGCTTCATCGCGGCGAGCTCGGCCGCACCGACCAGTCCCCGCGTCCGGTCGCTGAGCACGAGGTGGACGGACAGCACGTCGGAACGTGCGAAAAGGTCCTCTTGGGACACCGCGGTGACGCCGTGTTCCGCGGCCCGTTCGGGAGTCAGGTTCTGGCTCCACGCAATGGTTTCCATGCCGAAGGCCTGGCCGACCCTCGCCACCCGTGAGCCGAGGTTGCCCAGCCCGAGCAGGCCGAGCGTGCGCCCGTGCAGGCCCGTGCCGACGGTGGTCTGCCACCCGCCCGCGCGCATCGCGGGCAGTTCCGTGGCCAGATTCCGGGTCGCGGCGAGAATGAGCGCCCAGGTGTGCTCGGCGGTCGGGTGGGGCACGTACCCGGTTCCGCACACGACGATGCCGTGCCGCCGCGCGGCCTCGACGTCGATCGCCGCGTTCCGCATCCCGGTACTCACCAACAGTTTCAGGTCAGCCAGGCGGGCCAGCAGTTCCGCCGGGAAGCGGGTTCGCTCCCGCATCGCGACCACGACCTCGAAGCCGGCCAGCCGCTTCACGAGTTCGTCGGCGTCACCGATGTGCGTGGTGAACACCTCGACCTCGGCGCCCAGCGAGTCCCAATCGGCGAAGCTCAACGCGACGTTCTGGTAGTCATCGAGGATGGCGATCTTCATACCCTCACGCTAGTTCACCGGGCGAGATCGCGGCGAGAGACGTGACGACAACGGTAGAACCCGCGCAGGCGGGGAAGAAGGTCCAATTCGTGTGGACCGAAGGGCCATGGATTCCGGTGCCGCGTCGTTCTACCGTCGTCGCATGAACCGACGGCGGTGGCGGGTCGCCTTCGTCGCGGTCGCGGGTGTCGCCGTGGCCGGTCTGATCGCGACTGCGCTGCTGGCCGGTCGGCATCCGGTGGCCCAGCCGGCCGGGCAGCCCGCCGCGACACCCGCCGCGCCCGCACCGCCCGGACCGGCCGCACTGGCGGTGAAGATCGACAATGTCCCGGAGGCGCTGCCGCAGACCGGGCTGGGCTCGGCCGACGTGATCTACGTCGAGCCGGTCGAAGGCGGCTTGACCCGGTTGATCGCGGTGTACTTCGGCCGGCCGCCGGCCGTGGTCGGGCCGGTGCGCAGCGCCCGCGGCAGCGATCTGGGCCTGCTGCCCCAGTACGGCAGGCCGACGCTGGCCTACTCCGGCGCCGCTCCCGAACTGCTCCCTTCGCTGGCCGCCGCACCGCTGGTCAACGCCTCACCGGCACAGTTCCCCCAGGCCTATTTCCGCGACGACACCAGGCCGGCCCCGCACAACCTCTACGTCCGCCCGGGTCTCCTTCCCCGCGGCCAACCGCCCGACGCGACCCCGGGTCCGCACACCTTCGGGCCGGCGCCCGGACCCGGGGTCGCGGCGACCGCCTACCAGGTGCGCTATCCCGCGGCCACCTTCGACTTCGTCTGGTCCGCACCGGCGCGACGCTGGTCGATCTCCCTGGCCGGGGCACCGCTGGAATCGACCGAATCCGGCCCGGTCACCGCGGCGACCGTCGTCGAGCAGCGGGTCGAGGTGCGCCCGGGCGACCCCACGGAGAGCGGGGTGGTCAACGGTTCTCCCCTCGCGCGGACCGTCGGGACCGGTGACGCTGTCGTGCTGCGCGACGGGCAGCGCTACCCCGCGACCTGGGTCCGTCCGAGCCCGGACGCACCGACCCGCTTCCGCACGCCGGCGGGTGATCCGCTCCCGCTCGCGCCGGGACCGGTGTGGATCCTGCTCACCCCGGCGTGACCGCCCGGGTGATGATCTCGTCGATGACGGCGCTCTTCGCGTCGGCGTAGTTCTGGATGTACTTCCAGGTCCTCGTCGCGAGCTCCCGTTTGGTGTTCGCATACAGCTCACGGTCGGATTCGTTGCGGCGCAAGTGATCCCGGAAGGTGCGGTAGCGGCCGATCTCATCGCAGCCCGCCGAATACACGTGCAGGTTCACGTTGGTGTCCGGCCCCTTGAAGCACCGGTGCTCGTTCCACCACGGCTCCCGGATGACCAGCCGGTACCCGGCCGCTTCCAGCGCCGTCAGGTAACCGGGCTCGTCACCGGAATCGGGCACGGCGAGCAGGATGTCCAGGCACGGCTTGGCGCACAGCCCGGGCACCGAGGTGGACCCGACGTGTTCGAGGAGCACCACGCGCTCGCCCAGCAGACCGCGGATGCGCGCGGCCTCCCGTTCGAAGAGCACCGGCCACTCGGGGTCGTATTCGGCCAGTGTGACGGTCGCGTTGAGCACCGGCGCTTCGCCGACCCAGGAAGCGCGGATCTCGGCGTCGGTGGTGGGAACCCGGTCGATCTTGGGCATGCTGCTCGTCCTTTCCACGGGGCAGCAGGCCAACGTAACGCGGGCCGGCGTGTCAGGCCAAGGGCAGCGGCAGGATGTTCCCGGTCGCGTCGCGCAACGCCTCCCGCATCGCCTCTTTCGGCGCCGGAAGGCCGGTGAACTGCTCGACCTGCCCGAAGGACTGGTGCAGCAACATGTCCAAACCGGTGGCCACCAGGCCGCCCCGGCCCGCGACGACCTCCGCGAGCGGGGTCGGCCACGGGTGATAGATGACGTCGAGGACGCAGGGCACGGCCGCCATCGTCGCGGCATGCTCGGCCACGGCGGCCGGGGGCACGGTGCTGACCAGCACCGAAGCGTCCGCGGTCAAGGCGGCGAAATCCGCCTCCGCCCAGGTGACGACCTCGACACCGATCCCCGCCCGGTCGGCCGCCGAGATCGCCTCCGTCGCGCGCGCCGGATCCCGCACCACCAACCGGGTCTGTTTGATCCCCAACTGCGTGAACGCGACCATGGTTGCCGCGGCGGTACCGCCGGCGCCCAGGATCAGGCCGGTCGAACCGGATGGCGCGGCGAAACCGCCCGCCGCGCGCAGCGCACCCACCACACCGTCCACGTCGGTGCAGTCGGCGAACCACCCGGATCCCCGCCGCACGAGCGTGTTCGCCGCGCCGGCCGCCCGCGCGCGCGGGGTGGCCCCGGCGGCGAACTCCAGTGCCGCCCGCTTTCCGGGCATCGTCACCGACACACCCGCCCACTCCGGGCCCATCCCGCCGAGGAGCACCGGCAGACCCGCCGCGTCGACCTCGATCCGCTCATAGGTCCACGACAGGCCCAGTTCCCGGTAGGCGGCATAGTGGAGTACCGGCGAGAGCGAATGCCCGACCGGTTTGCCGAGCACCGCGGCCTTAGTAGGCACCGTTCTGCCTCGCGATCTGGATGTTGTGGTCCTGATCGGTCTGGGTCACGCCGAAACAGGAAAGCCCGTTCTTCTCGCATTTCACGAAGTACATCCAGGCACCATCGGTCGGTTGGAGCGCCGCCTCGATCGCTGCCGCGCTCGGTGAGCCGATCGGGGTCGGGGGCAGCCCGGTGACCATGTAGGTGTTGTAGGGACCGGGCTTGGTGCGGTCGGCGGTACTGGTGGTCACCACCGGCTTGTCCAGCAGGTAGTTCACCGTGGAGTCGAGCTGCAGCCTGGTGTTCTGGGCCAGCCGGTTGAAGATCACCCGCGAGATCTTCCCGAAGTCCTGCGTCACGCCCTCCTTCTCGATCAGCGAAGCGACGATCAGCAGCTGGTAGGGATTCTGCCCCTGGTAACTCGACGAGTCGGCCAGCCCGGCCGCCTGGAGCTTGGTCGCCGAGGACCGGAGCACGAAGCCCAGCAACTCCTCCGCCGACCAGCCGGGCTTCACGTCGTAAAGGCCAGGCTGGACCAGACCCTCGATGCGGTGGGGGTCGGTGCTCTTCGCGACGGCCGAGACCGCCCAGTCGGGCACGCCCATCGCGGCGAGGTCCGCCGTCTGCGCGGTCTTGCGCAGATCGTCCGCGGCCACGCAGGTACTCGTGCCGTTGAGGTTCGCGCAGGACGCCTTGGACAGCAGGCTGAACACCCCGGGTGTCACCGAGCCGTCGGGCTGGGTGATGTCGTCCAGCTGGGTGCCGGCCCGGACCTGCAGCTCGCCCACCCTGGCGTCGGTCCCGGTCAGCATCGCCACCGCGGCGGCCCCGGACATCTTCTGCTTCACCAGGTAATAGCCGGGCTGCAGGCTGAGCACCTTCGCGTTGTTCTCGCTGGCCTTGACGAAGGCCCTGGCGCTGGCCACCACGCCGTCGTTCACCAGCGCGGCGCCGATCGCGTTGGTCGAGTCGCCCTCGCCGATCTGCACGATCACGTCGGCGTCACCGCTGCCCGTGTAGTCGGCGTAGCCGAAGATCTTTTCGATCCCGAACCAGGCGCCGCCGCCGATCATCCCGATGACGGCGAGCGCGACCACCCAGCGCAGCGGCTTGCGACGCTTGCGGCTCTTGCGGCGCGGCGCCGCGTCCTCTCCCGCCGCTTCGATGTACTCGGGCTCGGCGCGCTCGTCGCCGTAATCGTCCGGGTAGTCGTCCGGGTAGTCGTCCTCCTGGTAATCATCCGGGTATTCGCCGTCGAAGTCGTCGTCGACGAAGTGGATGATCTCCGTGGGAGTGTCGTCCGGCGGCGCCCCGGGCCCGTGCCCGGGCGCGTCGAACAGGTCGAGCCCCTCGTCGGCGGGCGGCGCCGGAGGTCTGCCGTCCCGGCGCCGGGCACGCCGTCCCGGGGGCGGCGGAGTCGGCTGCTCCCGCGTGAGCTGATCGCTCGAGGGCTCTCGCGGGGGTTGGGCCGCTCGCGGGGGTTGCGGGCGCTCGGGTTGCGGGCGCCCGGGCATCGGTGGGCGCGGGCGCCGGGGCGGCATCGGCCGATCCGGTGGAAAGCCCGGCCGGTCCGGGGGTGGCCCCGAACGCGGCGGCGGGGTGCGCGGCGGCAGCGGCCGGGGCGGTGCCGCCGGCGGACGACCCGTCTGGTCCACGAGCTGATCCGGTGACTGGTCGGGCAGCTGATCGGGCATGGCGTGCCGGCCACCGCGGCGACGGTTCCGGGGAGGTTCACCGTTCACCGGCCGCCCTCCCGTTCCAGGTACGCGGCGCGGCCGTCGAGCCAGCCCTGCAAGATCTCGACCGCGGCGGCCTGGTCGACCACCGCCCGTTGCTTGCGCCCCTTGACGCCGCGCTGGGACAGCATCCGGGCGGCGCTGACCGTGGTCAGCCGCTCGTCCGCGAGCCGCACCGGCACCGGCGTGATCCGCTCGGCGAGCCGGGCCGCGTAGTCCACCGCGATCTGGGCGGCGGAGCCGTGCCGGTCCGCGAGCGTCCTGGGCAGTCCGACGATCACCTCCACCACCTCATGTTCGGTGACGAGTTGTGAAAGCTGAGCGAGATCCGTATCGCTGTGCGCATCACGCGAAAGGGTAACCAGCGGGGTCGCCAACACGGGTGCGGGATCGCTGAGAGCGACGCCAACCCGGACAGAACCGACGTCAACGGCAAGCCGTCTCCCCGGCCCGGGGTCGGACACCCCGGGCCGATCGGGCTGGGCCGGCCTACTCAACGGCGGCGTTCGCCGACTGCGTGACCAGGCCAGTTGGTTCCATTGTCGACTCTTCCTTCCGCCGCGACGCGGCCCGCCTCGCGCTGATCGTGAGTTCTTCGCCCGGTGACGGACACCACCGTGACGAACCACACCGTGCCACACGCGGGTGATCGCCGAGTGATCCTGGGGTGCCCCGCACCGGGCTGCCTGGGAAACGCCGGCCTGCCGCGCCGGCGTGGCTCACACGCCGGCGACCGCCTCGCGGAGCGCGGCGATCGCCCCGTCGATGCCGGCGGGGTCGCTGCCGCCGCCCTGTGCCAGATCGGCCTTGCCGCCGCCCCGTCCGCCGACGGCGGGTGCGAAGGCGGGCACGAGCTTGCCCGCGGCCAAGCCCTTGTCCCGGGCCGCCGCGGTGGTCGCCACCACGAAGCTCACCTTGTCGCCCTGCGGCACGAACAGCGCCACCACACCGGGCCGGGAACCGAGCCGGGTGCGCACCTCCATGGCCAGCGCCCGCACGGCGGAGGAGTCGACCTCGCCGTCGAGCTTCTCGGCCACCAGCGCGACGCCCTGGATGTCCTGCGCCTTCTCGGCCAGGCCGCCCGCCGAGCCGAGCACCTGCCGGGTGCGCAGCTGCTCGATCTCCTTCTCGGCGTTGCGCAGCCGGGTCAGCACGTCCTCGATCCGGGACGGCAACTCGTCCGTGGGCACCTTGAAGGTGCTGGCCAGCTGCGACACCAGCAGCTGCTCCTTGCGCACGTGCCGCAGCGCGTCCGTGCCCACCAGCGCCTCGACGCGGTGCACACCGGAGCCGATCGAGGCGTCGCTGACCAGCTTGACCAGGCCGAGCTCGCCGATCCGGCCGACGTGGGTGCCGCCGCAGAGCTCGCGGGAGTAGTCACCCATGTCGACCACGCGCACGTCGTTTCCGTACTTCTCACCGAACAGCGCGACGGCACCGAGGTCGAGTGCCTTGTCCTTGGTCGTGACGTAGGTCTGCACCTCGGCGTCGGTCTGGAGGTAGTCGTTGACCTCCTCCTCGACCTCGGTGAGCACCCCGGCCGACACCGACCCGGGGGTGGTGAAGTCGAAGCGCATCCGGCCCGGCGAGTTCAGCGAACCGGCCTGCGCGGCCCGGCGGCCGTAGGCGCCGCGCACCGCCGCGTGCACCAGGTGGGTGGCCGAGTGGGAGCGCGCGATCGCCGCGCGCCGGGTGCCGTCGACCGAAGCGGTCAGCTCGGTGTCGAGCCCGACCTCCCCGGCGATGACCTCGACCCGGTGCACGAACAGCCCGGGCACGACCTTCTGCACGTCGAGCACCTTGAGCTCCACGCCGGAGCCGACCAGCACCCCGGTGTCGGCGACCTGGCCACCGCTTTCGGCGTAGAACGGGGTGCGGTCGAGCACCAGCTCGGCCTTGGTCCCCGCACCCGCGCTGGGGGCCGGCACGCCGTCGACGAGCAGGGCGATCACCTTGCCGGTGGCCTGCAGGTCGGTGTAGCCGAGGAAGTCGGTCTCGCCGTGCCGTTCCAGCAGCTCGCGGTAGACCGACAGGTCACCGCGGCCCTGCTTGCGCGCGGCCGCGTCGGCCTTCGCGCGCTGGCGCTGCTCCTCCATGAGGGTCCGGAAACCCTCCTCGTCCACCGACAGCCCCTGCTCGCCCGCCATCTCCAGGGTCAGGTCGATCGGGAAGCCGTAGGTGTCGTGCAGCTGGAAGGCCTTGTCGCCGGCCAGGATCTCGCCACCGGACCGCTTGGTCTCCTCGGCGGCCAGGTCGAAGATCTTGACCCCGCTGGTGAGCGTGGCGAGGAAGGCCTCCTCCTCGACGCGCATGACCTCGCTGATCCGGTCGAAGTCGCGCGCGATCTCCGGGTAGGAGGGCGACATCGTGTCGCGCACGACGGCGGCGAACTCGGTGAGCACCGGTTCGTGCACGCCCAGCAGGCGCACCGACCGCACGATGCGGCGCAGCAGGCGCCGCAGCACGTAACCGCGGGCCTCGTTGCCGGGGGTGACCCCGTCGCCGATCAGCATCACGCCGGAACGCGCGTGGTCGGCGATCACCCGGAACCGCACGTCGTCGGTGTGGTCGGCACCGTACTTGCGCCCCGAGAACTCCTCGGCGCGCGCGATGACGGGCCGGACCAGGTCGGTCTCGTAGACGTTCTCCACGCCCTGCAGCAGGTTGGCGACGCGCTCGACGCCCATGCCCGTGTCGATGTTCTTCCTGGGCAGCTCACCCAGCACGGGGTGGCCCTTCTTCGGGCTGCCCTCGCCCCGGATGTCCTGCATGAACACCAGGTTCCAGATCTCGAGGTAGCGGTCCTCGTCGACGACGGGACCACCCTCGCGCCCGTACTCCGGCCCGCGGTCGTAGTAGATCTCCGAGCACGGCCCGCCGGGCCCGGGCACGCCCATGTCCCAGTAGTTGTCGTCGGCGCCGCGGAACTGGATCCGCTCGCCGGAGATGTCGGTGAGCTTGCGCCACAGGCCAGCGGTCTCGGCGTCGTGCTCGTAGACGGTCACCCAGAGGCGGCCCGGGTCGAAGCCGAAACCGCCGTCGGCCGCCGATTTCGTGATCAGGTCCCAGGCGAAGCCGATCGCGCCTTCCTTGAAGTAGTCGCCGAAGGAGAAGTTCCCGGCCATCTGGAAGAACGTGTTGTGCCTGGTGGTCTTGCCGACCTCGTCGATGTCCCCGGTGCGGACGCACTTCTGGATGCTGGTCGCGCGCGGGTAGGGTGGCGGCACCTCGCCCAGGAAGTACGGCTTGAACTGGACCATGCCCGCGTTGACGAACAGCAGGGTCGGGTCGTCCAGGATCAGCGAGGCGCTCGGCACCCGGGTGTGGCCGTTGCGCTCGAAGTGGCTGAGGAACCGCTTGTTGATCTCGTGTGTTTCCACTGGTCTTTCCTTGGGCCGGGGCGGCAGATCAGGCGCCGCGCCATGGTCGGGGTGCGGCGACGGCGGAGAGCGGGACGGATCAGCCCTCCGCCCGGCGAGCTCGCGCCGGGCGGGTGCGCGCGGTGTGACCACGCTCGCCGCGCCGCGGCGTGACCGTGGACCGCTCCTCCACCATGTCGTGCAGCTCCTGCTCCCGCTCACTCATCCCGGCGCGCACGTCCGCGCCGAACGAACCGATGGCGCCGGCCAGCTCGCCGACGGCATCCCCCAGGTTCGAGGCTAACCCGGCGGGCGAGGCCTGACGAGCGGTCTGATTCACCTTGCGGGAGAACACCACCCCGGCGGCGACGCCCAGGCCGAGCCAGAAAAGCCGCTTCATGCGTTACCGCCCCTTCCGGCCGCCGCCGGCGCGCTTGCCCTCGGACGCTGCCTTCGCCTTGCGCCGCGCGCGGATCGCCTTGCTGACGCCGTAGGAGAACGCGGCGGTCTTCACCAGCGGGCTGCCCAGCGTCGCGGTGAACACCGAGGACAAAGCCGAAACGTTGCCGCTGACCGCCTGCGCGTTCGCGGTGATCCCGTCGACGCGCTCCAGCTGGGTGTTCACGTGGCTGATCGTGTCGTTGGCGCCGACCAGCAGCGGGTCCGCGTTCTGGTGGGCCTTGCGGATGGCGATCGTCGCCTCGTCCAGCGTCCGGCCGAGCTTGATCAACGGGATCGCCAGCAGCAGCACCAACAGCACGAATGCACCTGCGGCGATCAGCGCGGCGATCTGCCCTGCCGACACGGGCCCTCCTTTGTGAAAAATGCTGTGGGAATGCCGGTCAGGCTACCCTGCGCCGGCTTTCCCGGCCGGGCGACCCCGCCCCCCGGGCAAGATCGCCGGCCGGTGCCCGGTCAGCGGAGGCCGTAGTACAGCGCGGCCATGTCGTCGTCGCCGTGACCGGCCTTCACCGCCGCTTCCAGGTGAGCCAGCGCGGCACGCGTGCCCGCGAGGTCGAGGTCGTCCCCGGCGGCCTCCAGGACCAGACGCGCGTCCTTGGCCGCGTGCCGGGTGGCGAAGCTCGGCGGGAAGTCACGCGCGATCATGGCGCCGCCCTTCAGATGCGCGTAGGGCACGTCCAGCGCCCCGCCACTGATCGCGTCGAGGAACAGCCGCGGGTCGACGCCGAGGGTCTCGGCCAGCGCCACGCTCTCGGCGGTCGCGTTGGTCAGTGCCACCACCCATGCGTTGGCGACGAGCTTGAGCCGGCTGGCCGCGCCGGCCGGGCCGACCCACGTGGTGCGCGCGCCGACCGCGTCGAAGAGCGGGGCGCACTTCTCGCGCAGCTCGTCGGGCCCGGCGGCGAGAACCACCAGCTTGCCCTGTTCGGCGGGCTGCTTCGTGCCCAGCACGGGCGCGTCGACGAAGGGCACCCCGGCCCGCTCCGCCGCCTCGGCGAACCGGGCGGTCCACTCGACGCCGACGGTGCCGGCCTGGATCCACACCGCCCCGGAGCCGAGCACCGCTTCACGCACCGCGTCCACGGCGGGCCCGTCGGCCAGCATCGTCAGCACGAAGTCGGCTCCGGCGACCGCCCGCTCCGGCGAGTCGAAGACCTCGGCACCGAGGTCGGCCAGCGGCTCGGCCTTCGCCGGCGTCCGGTTCCACGCGCGCACCGCGAAACCGGCGCGCCGCAGGTTCGCCGCCATCGGCAGGCCCATCGTCCCGGTCCCGAGAACGGCCACGATTTCGTCCGCCATGTTCACTCCTTCGCTGCCCGGATCCGTATTCGCGGTTCCTTTTCGATAATGGCCCTGATCCTCGTCCTCCGCTTGCCGCCGGGTATCGGCGGGCCCCGGCAAGGGATTTCTCCTTACCTTCCCTTGACCTCTAGCTAACTAGAGGTTCCATCCTGGAGTCATGAGCGGCAAAGCCCTGATCACCGGCGCCTCGCGCGGGCTCGGCCTGGCTCTGGCCGGCACGCTCGCGCGACGGGGCTGGCACGTGGTCGCCGACGCCCGCGACGCCGGTCGACTCACCGAAGCATTCGCGGATTTTCCCGATATCACCACGATTCCCGGCGACGTAACCGATCTCACGCACCGGAAGCGGCTCGCGGAGGCCACAAAGGACGGTCTCGATCTGCTCGTGAACAACGCGAGCACGCTCGGGCCGAGCCCACAGCCCCGCCTGGCCGACTACCCGGGCGACGAGCTCGAGCGCGTGTACGCGGTGAACACTTTCGCTCCCCTGGCGCTGATCCAGCTGCTGTTGCCACAGTTGAGAAAAAGCCGGGGCAGCATTGTCAACGTGTCCTCCGACGCGGCCGTGGAACCGTATGCGGGATGGGGCGGCTACGGTTCCGCCAAGGCCGCGCTCGACCAGTTGAGCGCGATCCTCGCGGCGGAGGAACCGGAACTGCGCGTTTACGCCTGTGATCCCGGCGACATGAACACCGACCTGCACCAGCAGGCCTTTCCCGGCGAGGACATTTCCGACCGGCCCGCGCCGGAAAGCGTGGTCCCGGCGTTCCTGCGGCTCATCGAAGGCACCCTGCCGAGCGGGCGCTACCAGGCCGCCGAGGTGCGGCCATGAGTACCACGTTCACCCTTCCGCCCGACCACGAAGCGACGAGTCCCCCGGAGCGCCGTGGGCTCACCCGCGACGGCGTCCGGCTTCTCGTCGCGCGGCCGGGTCGCCTCGATCACGCGCGGTTCCACGATCTGCCCTCCGCTCTGGCACCCGGCGACCTCCTGGTGGTCAACACCTCGGCCACGCTGCCCGCCGCGGTGGACGCCCACCGGGCCGGCGCGGACAAGACACCGGTGCACGTTTCCACCCCGCTCGACGACGGCGACTGGGTGGTGGAGATCCGCCTCGCCGACGCGAGCGGGCCGGACCTCGGTGCCGCGGCCGGCGAGGAGATCCGCCTCCCCGGCGGCGTACGGCTGCGGCTGGTCACGCCGTATCCGGACGCGAGCGCGAAGATCTCCCGGCTGTGGCGGGTCGCGGTGACGCCGAAGATCGCGGCCGCGGCCTACCTGTCCCGGCACGGCAGGCCGATCGGCTACGGCTATCTCAACGGAAGCTACCCGTTGGGCGACTACCAGACGGTGTACGCGACCGAGCCGGGCAGCGCCGAGATGGCCAGCGCGGGCCGGCCCTTCACCGCGCCGCTGCTGGTGCGGCTGATGGCGCGCGGCGTCGTCATCGCCCCCGTCGTTCTGCACGCCGGGGTGTCCAGTCCCGAAGCCCACGAGCCGCCGACGGCGGAACGCTTCGCCGTGCCGGAAACCACGGCACGGCTGGTCAACTCCGCGCGGGCGGCGGGCAGCCGGGTGGTGGCCGTGGGCACCACGGTGGTCCGGGCGCTGGAGAGCGCGGCCGGTCCCGACGGGACGGTCACCGCCGCCGCCGGCTGGACGGACCTGATACTCGGCCCAGACCGGCCCGCGCGCGCCGTGACCGCCCTGGTCACCGGATTGCACGCGCCCGGCGCGAGCCACCTCCTGCTGTTGGAAGCCGTCGCGGGCGCCGGACTCGTGGCCGCCGCCTACGACGCCGCTGTCGGGCAGGGCTACCTGTGGCACGAATTCGGCGACTCGACGCTGTTCCTGCCCGGCTGAACGCCCGGGTGTACAGGTCGTTATACGCGGACGCGGGCTCGGTCAGCCACCCCGCACGGTGCGGCGAAGCTTGGGCACACGCTCGGACAGAGTCCGCTCCGCACCCCGTGCGGTCGGCCGGTAGTAGTCGACGCCGACGAGTTCATCAGGCGGGTACTGCTGCGGGAGCACCCCTTCGGGAACGTCGTGCGGATACCGGTACCCCTGGGCGTTGCCGAGCATCGCGGCGCCGGCGTAATGACCGTCGCGCAGGTGGGGCGGCACGGTGCCGATCCGGCCGGCGCGCACGTCGGCGAGCGCCGCGTCGATGCCGGTGACCACCGCGTTCGACTTCGGCGCGGTGGCCAGGTGCACGGTCGCCTGGGCGAGCGCGATCCGGCCCTCCGGCATGCCGATGAACTGCACGGCGTGCGCGGCCGCGACCGCGGACTGCAGCGCCGTCGGGTCGGCCATCCCGATGTCCTCGCTCGCGTGCACGACGAGCCGGCGGGCGATGAACCGGGGATCCTCGCCGGCCTCGATCATCCTGGCCAGGTAGTGCAGCGCGGCGTCCACATCGGACCCCCGGATCGACTTGATGAACGCGCTGATCACGTCGTAGTGCTGGTCGCCGTCCCGGTCGTAGCGCACCGCGGCCTTGTCCACAGTGGACTCGACCGTGGCCAGGCCGATCTTCTTGTGTGCCGTGGCCGCGGCGGCGTCGGCGGCCGCTTCCAGCGCGGTCAGCGCGCGGCGCGCGTCCCCCGAGGCCAGCCGCACCAGATGCGCCTCGGCCTCGGGTGTCAGCTCGAACTCGCCGCCCAGCCCCCGTTCGTCGGCGAGCGCGCGGTGGATCAGGGCACGCACGTCGTCATCGGTCAGCGGCCGCAGTTGCAGCACCAGCGACCGCGACAGCAGCGGCGACACCACCGAAAACGACGGGTTCTCGGTGGTCGCGGCGACCAGCAGCACCGTCCGGTCCTCCACCGCGCCGAGCAGGGCGTCCTGCTGTGTCTTGGAGAACCGGTGCACCTCGTCGATGAACAGCACGGTGTTCTCCGCCTGGTACTGGCGGCGGCGCCGGGCCCCTTCGATGACCCCGCGCACCTCCTTGACCCCGGCCGAGAGCGCCGAGAGCGCCTCGAACCGGCGGCCGGTCGCGGTGGACACCAGGTTCGCCAGCGTCGTCTTGCCGGTGCCGGGCGGGCCGTAGAGCAGGACCGAGGCCGGCGCGGCGCCCTCGACCAGCCGGCGCAGCGGCGCCCCCTCCCCCAGCAGATGCTGCTGCCCGACGACCTCGTCGAGACCACGGGGCCGCATGCGCACCGCCAGCGGTGCGCTTGGCGGGACACCCGGCCGCCTACCCGGCCCCACGGCCGATTCCGCCGCCGGGATTGATTCGGGCGGCGGCGCCAGATCGGGGTTCACCGTGAAGAGTTCGTCCTGCACTCCTCCACGGTAATAGGCCTGCCCACCTGAGGAACGCCCGCAGGTCACGGCTCCTCGGCCGGGCACTCCCCGGCGATGCCCGCCCCGCCGGCCCGCCGTTCCCGCAGCACCGAGCGCACGATGACGGCCGCCGCGTAGGGCAGCAGATCCCGGCCCCGGCGCCACAGCCACGGAATGCCCTTGACGATCAGCCAGGCCACATGGTCGATGGTGCGCGGCTTGACGCCGCCCGAGCACGCCAGGCTCACCGGTTCGCACACCAGGAACCCCGAATCCGCGATCAGCGCGGTCAGCCCGTCCGCGAGCTTGCGGTGGCCCAGTTCCGAGGGGTGCAGCCGGTCGACGCTCCATGACGACAGCTCGTACGCACCGGCGAGCGCCCCCAGATCGAGACACCGCATGCCGTGGCGGCGCGCCACGCCTTCGATCGCCGCGTTCAACTCCTCGATACGGGCCTTCAACGCCCGGTACAGCGGACCCGGCAACCGGAAGACGCGCCCGTGGTCGTGGAAGAGCACCGGGACCACCGTGGCGCCCTCGGCCACCAGCGTGCCCACCACGTGGTCGAGGTCGGCGGTGATGGCGGCCGCGTCGAAATCGGACCGCAGGGTGTCGTTCATCCCGGCGATCACCAGCACCACATCGGGGTGGTGCGCCTGGGCGGCCGGCAGCTGGCCGGTCCGCACGCAGCGCATGCGCGCACCGGTGAAGGCCGCGTTCAGGTAGCCGCCGGGTTCGACACCCAGTGCCTGCGCGACGAAGGGACCCACCCCGCGCCAGCCGCGGCCGGGCACCCGGTCGCCAAGACCCACGGCGGTGGAGTCGCCGAGCACCACCAGGCGCCGGGCACGGCGGGGAATCGCGTCGGTTGTCGGAATCTGCTGGCTCACCGCAGTCACGTCTAGACCATGAAACACCCACACTCACCAGCGGTGAGCTGCGGGTAAAAAGGCGAAGACCGCTGGAAGAACCCTCGGGTGCCCGGATCCGTCAGCGAAACGCCGGGTAAAGCCGCAACGACAAACCGGGGCCGAATCGCCCATCCAGCGCGGACGCGACCTCATCCGCGTAGGTGGCGAGGAGATCGTGTCCCGAGCGCACGGCATAGCCCGCGAGATCACGCCACCACGTCACCAGCGCCGCCGGCCGGTCGCAGTCGCCGGCCAGGCACTCCCAGGTGCGCGCGCAGACGAGCACGAACTGATGGTCCAGCAGCCGCGCGGACAGCGCGTCGTTGTCGGCCAGCGCCGGCCAGATCGCCGACACCTCGGCCCGCCACACCGCCACCATGGCCTCGCTCATCCCGGCGGGCAGCGCCAGCGTGTCGGTCAGCGAGCCCACGAGCGATCCGGCGGCGGGGGTGCCGCAGGAGACGAACGGAACCCGCAGAAGCGCGGCGTCGATCAGGGCGTTGCGGACGCGGCCGCGTTCGAAGTCGAGAAACCGCACCCCGCCGCTGGTCACCATGTTGTTGTCCGGGCTGAGATCCACCGGGCTGAACGCCCGGTAGGCGCCGGAACACGCCTGCGCCCACGCCTGCGCGGCGAACTCGCGGACCTGCGCGGTGAGGCGAACCCCCAGCGTTTCGCCGATCAACCCGGGCAGCTGTTCCCCGGTCGTGGCCGGCGCCTTTTCCTTGACCGGACCGCCGAGTCTGCGCAGCAAGGCGTCGAAATCCGCTTCCCGACCGGCCGTGGTGGCATGCATCCGGCCCAGCGAACGGGCCCAGGACAGCAACGCGCGCTCGGCGGCCCTGGCGTCGCTGCCGCACAGCTTGTCCCGCAGCGTGGGAGCGCGTCCCAGATCCTCGACCACCAGCACGCGCTCACTGCCGTGGTGCGCCAGCAGTTCCGGGCACATCCGGTCCTCCGCCGAGAGCGCCGTGAACAGCTGGTAGCTGACCGCCTCCTGGGCGAACGGGTCCGGCGCCCCGGGCACCGCCGGAGGATAGTGCTTGATCACCAGGGTGCGCGGTAGACCGAACGGTGACGAGGCGATCCTGGCGCGGACCACGGTGGCCGGTCCGCTGCCCGCCAGCAACGCGGCTTCGTCCAGGGCGATGGTGCTGCCGAAACGCCGGGCGAGCACGGCTTCCCCGGCCGCGACCGCCGCCTCGACGGATAGCCCACCTCGCCCCGGCCGATCAGCCGGGGCGTCGGGAGCTTCGTCGAACGTGTCCACGGTCATCGTCACCGACCCTACTAGGGCAGACAGCCGGCCTTCCACAACGAATTCGGTGCCATCGCCGAGTCAACGGGAAACCGGGAGATCACTCGCCCACCGGATCGGAGGATTCGCCGACCGGACCAGAGAACTCGGCGACCGGACCGGGGAACTCGGCGACCGGAAGCGGGGACACGGGTCGGTCACTGCGCGGCGGCCGGCTTCGGCGGCTTGGCGTCGACGCCCGCCTCCTTGCGCTGCTGCGCGGTGATCGGCGCCGGCGCCGAGGTCAGCGGGTCGAACCCGCCACCGGTCTTCGGGAAGGCGATCACGTCGCGCAGGGACTCGGCCCGCGCCAGCAGCATGACGATCCGGTCCCAGCCGAAGGCGATGCCGCCGTGCGGAGGCGGGCCGAACTGGAAGGCGTCGAGCAGGAACCCGAACTTCTCCTGCGCCTCGGCCTCGGCCAGGCCCATCAGCTCGAAGACCCGCTTCTGCACGTCGGCGCGGTGGATACGGATCGAGCCGCCGCCGATCTCGTTGCCGTTGCAGACGATGTCGTAGGCGTGGGCCAGCGCGTTCCCGGGATCGGACTCGAACTTGTCGACCCACTCCGGGGCCGGGGCGGTAAAGGCGTGGTGCACCGCGGTCCACTTGCCGGAACCCACCGCGACGTCGTCGGTCTCGTCGGTGGCCTCGAACAGCGGCGCGTCGACCACCCACACGAACGACCAGGCGCTCTCGTCGATGAGGCCGAGCCGGTGCCCGATCTCGACTCGGGCCGCGCCGAGCAGCTGGCGGGCCGGCCCCGGCTTGCCCGCGGCGAAGAAGACGCAGTCGCCGGGCTTCGCCCCGACCGTCGCGGCCAGGTTGTCGCGCTCGTGCTCGGCGAGGTTCTTGGCCACCGGTCCGCCCAGCGTGCCGTCCTCGGCGAGGGTCACGTAGGCCAGGCCCTTCGCGCCGCGCTGCTTGGCCCACTCCTGCCAGGCGTCGAACTGCCGACGCGGCTGGCTCGCCCCGCCCGGCATCACCACGGCGCCGACATAGGGCGCCTGGAACACGCGGAACGGCGTGTCGGCGAAGAACTCGGTCAGCTCGGTCAGCTCCAGGCCGAACCGCAGATCCGGTTTGTCGGTGCCGTAACGGGCCATCGCGTCGGCGTAGGTCATCCGCGGGATCGGGCGCGGCACGTCGTACCCGATGAGGCGCCACAGGGCGGCGACGATCTGCTCACCGACGGAGATCACGTCGTCCTGGTCCACGAAGCTCATCTCGATGTCGAGCTGGGTGAACTCGGGCTGCCGGTCGGCACGGAAGTCCTCGTCCCGGTAGCACCGCGCGAGCTGGTAGTACCGCTCCAGGCCGCCGACCATCAGCAGCTGCTTGAACAGCTGCGGCGACTGGGGCAGCGCGTACCACGAGCCCGGCCGCAACCGGGCCGGGACCAGGAAGTCCCGCGCGCCTTCGGGGGTGGAGCGGGTCATCGTCGGGGTCTCGACCTCGACGAAGTCCTGGGCGTGCAGCACCTCGCGGGCGACCCGGTTCGCCTCGCTGCGCAGCCGCATCGCCGCGGCCGGGCCGCTGCGGCGCAGGTCGAGGTAGCGGTGGCGGAGCCGCACCTCTTCGCCGACATCCACCCGGTCGTCGATCGGGAACGGCAGCACCGCGGACTCCGAGAGCACCTCGAACCCGGTCGCGAGCACCTCGATCGCGCCGGTGGCGATCTCGTCGTTCTCGTTGCCCGCCGGGCGCGCGGCGACCTCACCGGTGACCAGGACGCAGTACTCGGAGCGCAGCTGGTGCGCGCGCTCGGCCATCTCGCCCTCGCGGAAGACGACCTGGGCGACCCCGCTGGCGTCCCGCAGATCGATGAAGATCACCCCACCGTGATCGCGCCGCCGGGCCACCCACCCGGTGAGCGTGACGGTCTGACCGGCATGCTCGGCACGCAGGGTGCCGGCTTTGTGGGTGCGAAGCACTGCGGTTGCTCTCCTCGGGATTCTGCGGTGGGATTCTGCGGTCCCGTCAGCAGGCGTTTTGCCGACAGCCCAGGCTAACGAACCGGCCACGGGCGAACGCCACCAGGTTTGCCGATCTCGTCAGAGCAGTTTGAGCTGTTCACCCGCCGGCCGCCGGACGGGTCCGGAACCGTGCGGGCCGGACTGGCCGGACTGGCCGGGCTCGCCCGCCGGGCCGGACCGGCGGGGCGCCGGGCCGGTCCGGTCGAAACCGTGGCGCCGCACCAGGGGCGCCACCCGCGCGGCCAGCAGGCGGCGGTACCGCGCATCGGCGTAGCTGCCCCGGCCGTACAGGTCCTGATAGCGCGCGACGAGATCCGGATGCGTTTCGGCCAGCCAGCGGGCGTACCACTCGCGGGCGCCCGGGCGCAGGTGCAGCGGCAGGACCGTCGCGCTCGTCGCGCCCGCCTCGGCGACGGCGGCGAACAAGGCGTCCAGATCCTCGGTCGAGTCGGTGAGCCCGGGCAGCACCGGCGCGATCATCACGCCGCACGGCAGGCCCGCCTCCCGCACCCGGCGCACGAGGTCGAGCCGGGCCCGCGGACCCGGCGTGCCGGGCTCGACACTGCGCTGCAACTCGCCGTCCAGCACCGCGATCGAGACTCCGATCCCGACCTCGACCTCCCCGGCGACCGAGCGCAGCAGCGGCAGGTCCCGCTTCAGCACGGTGCCCTTGGTGAGGATGGAAAACGGCGTGCCCGAACCGGCCAGCGCCCGGATGATCCCGGGCATCAGCCGGTAGCGCCCCTCGGCGCGTTGGTAGGGATCGGTGTTGGTGCCCATCGCGACGTGTTCGCGGCTCCAGCCCGGCTTGCGCAGCTGCGCGGCGAGCACCTCCGGGGCGTTGATCTTCACGACCACCTGGGTGTCGAAATCCTTGCCCGCGTCGAAATCGAGGTAGGTGTGCGTGTTCCGCGCGAAGCAGTAGACGCAGGAATGCGAGCAGCCCCGGTACGGGTTGACCGTCCACCGGAACGGCACGACCGACTCGCCGGGCACCTTGTTCAGCACCGAGCGGGCGCGGACCTCGTGGAAGGTGACACCGTGGAACTCCGGCGGCCGTACGGACCGCACCAGATCCGTCAGGCCGGGCAGGACCGCCTGGGGGTCCGCACCCGTTCGCTGGCCTTCCCACCGCATGCCTCAAGTCGAACATTCGTTCGAGTTCCTGTCAAGTCGCGCCGCCCCGATTGACAGGCAACCTCATGGTTGCCTAAGCTCCCAACATGCAACCAACTGGTTGCCTGACAGGGTGAGCGACATGGATGCCGTCTTCAAGGCACTGGCCGACCCCAGCCGGCGGAGGCTGCTCGACAGTCTCAACGCCCGCACCGGCCAGACGCTGAGCGAGCTGTGCGCCGGACTGGACATGACGCGCCAGGCGGTGACCAAACACCTGGCCGTGCTCGAAGCCGCCGAACTGGTGACCGTCCGGCGGCGCGGGCGGGAAAAGCTGCACTACCTCAACGCGGCGCCCATCGGCGAAATCACCGAACGCTGGATCAACGCCTATCACCGCGAGCGCGTGCACGCCCTCGCGGACCTGAAACGAGCTTTGGAGGAGAAACCCGTGAGTCGAGGCGAATTCCACTACGTGACCTATATCGACACCACGCCGGAAGCGCTGTGGCAGGCGCTGACCGACCCGGCCTTCACCAGGCGGTACTGGGGCGCCGAGCTGAAATCCGACTGGGCGCCGGGCTCGCCGGTCCTGTGGCGGGAAGGCGGCGACGAGTTCCACGACTGGGACCAGGTGGTGCTCGAGGCTCGGCCGTACGAACGGCTTTCCTATACCTGGCACAACTACCAGGAAAGCTTCGCCGAGTACTTCGGCTGGTCGGCCGAGCGGCTCGCCGAACTGCGGCAGGAGAAGATCTCCAAGGTGACCTTCGAGATCGAACCGGCGGGCTCGGCCGTCAAGCTGACCGTGCTGCACGACGACTTCGAAGGCGACACCGAGATGCTCAAGGGCGTCAGCGCCGGCTGGCCGCGGATCCTGTCGAACCTGAAGACGTTGCTGGAGACCGGAAAGGTACCGGCCACCGACGGCTGAGCCGTGCCCGCCTTCCGGCGCGAGCAGGACGGAAGTCCGTTCTGGACACTCCTCTGTGGACAGTGAGATGGTGGGACGCGGCGCCGGTCAGCCGATCAGCTCAGGCTCGGCCCGCCGCGTGCCGCGTCGCGGGAACGCGCGAGCCGCGAGTTCGTCGTACGCGACGCCGGCGGCCTCCGGCCTGCCCCGCCCGGCGAGGCTGCCGAGCCAGCAGCAGAGGAAACCGGCCGGCACCGAAACCAACGCCGGCACCGACAGCGGGAACAGGTGGTGGGCGCCCAGCACGTCGGGACCGACGAGGACCAGGCCCACCGAGACGACCAGGCCACCGACGAGACCGGCGGTCGCCCCCACCCGGTTGAAGCCACGCCAGTAGATCGTCAACAGCAGCACGGGCATCGTCGTGCTCGCCGCGATCGCGAAGGCCTCGTTCGCGAGGAAGGCGATGTTCCAGGTCCGCGCGCCGAGTGCCAGCGCGATCGCGACGACCGAGCTGCCGATCCCGGCGAGCCGCCCCACCGCGAGCTGGCGGCGCTGGCTCATCCGGCCCTGATGGATCGCGATGTTGTACAGGTCGTGCGCGGCCGCGCCGGACGAGGCGATGGACAACCCGGCCAGCACCGCGAGAATCGTCGCCATCACCACGCCGACCACGATCGCGAACAGCACGTTGCCACCGGCCACCTCGGCCAGCCGGGCCACCGCGAGGTTGCCACCCGGGTTGTCGCGCAGGATCCGCGCGCGGCCGACCTCGTTCAACGCGGCATAACCGAAGATCGGCAACACCAGGAAGAACGCCGCGTAGATCCACATCGCGAGCTTCGCGGAGCCACGGGCGGCCTTGGCGTCGCGCACCGTCAGGAACCGGACCATGACGTGCGGCAGTCCCATGATCCCCAGCGCCATGCCGAGATTGAGCGAGATGTTGCTCAGCCCGGTCGTCGCGCTCGTGTGCGCGGGCGTGACCACCGCGGCGCCGTGCGTGCGCTCGGCCTCGACCATCGCGCCGATCGGGTTCCCGCCGGTGCGCGCCAGCACGGTCACGAACAGCGCGAGCACGGTGACGATCAACAGGATCGCCTTGAACACCTGGATGTAGGTCGTGCCGACCATGCCCCCCAGGCAGGTGTAGAGGGTCATCAGCACCCCGATGCCGAGCACCGCCACCGGGAAGCTCACCCCGAGCAGCAGTTGCGCCAGCGCGCCCGCCCCGACGAACTGGACCACCATGTACACCAGGGACAACACCAGCGACGCCACCGCCAGCACGCCGCGCAGGAGCCTGCCCTCGAACCGTGCGGCGACCGCGTCGGCCAGGGTGAAGCGGCCGAGGTTGCGCAGCGGCTCCGCGATCACCAGCAGGACCAGCAGGTAGGCGATCGGGATGCCCAGCGACAGGTAGACGCCACTGAACCCGGTCAGCGCGACCGCGCCGGTGATGCCGAGAAAGGACGCCGCCGACAGCTGGTCACCGGCCAGCGCCAGTCCGTTCTGCCAGCCGGTGATCCGCCCACCGGCCACGTAGTGGTCGTCGGTACTGCGGTTGCGGCGGGCGGCGAAGCTGGTGATCGCCAGCGTGACCGCCACGATCGCGCCGACCACGGAAACGGCGAGGACGTTCACGCCTCGTCCTCCCAGCGGTTCGCCCAGCGCGTGTAGAGGTGCGCCCCGGCCAGCGGGAAGAGGATGGCGAAGGCCGCGGCCAGGTAACCCGCGCCGAGGCCGCCGACCTTGCCGTCGAACCAGCGCGTGCACACGGTCAGCACCGGAACGGCCATGAACAGCACCAGCGCCGCGAGCCCACCGAAGAGGGCGATCCGCCGGCGAACGGTCAGTTCCCTGTTCTCGTCATGTCGATCGGCCACCACGTCGTGTCCTCCCTCGATCACCCCACAGCATGGCCAGAAGCGATCACGCGGCGCAATGCCGCCATTACGGCGAAGGGAATGACCCGGGTGGTGGAAACGTCAGGCGATGATGTGGTCGACGAAGCACCAGCGCCAGGTCTCGTCGGGCTCGAAGCTGCGGATCACCGGGTGCAGCGTGTCGTGGAAATGCCGGGTGGCGTGGCGTCGCGGTGACGAGTCGCAACAGCCGACGTGCCCGCATTCCAGGCACAGCCGCAGGTGCACCCAGGTCGTGCCCTCGCGCAGGCACTCCTCGCAGCCCACCGCGCCGGGGATGGGGTCTCCGGCGCGGTCGAGGTGTTCGCACGAGCCGGCGGTGGCGGCCGGGGTGCGCAGTTCACGCCCGGGCAGGCGTTCGGGTTCCTCGGGACGTTCGAACAGCGACTCCTCCATGTCGAGCGAGGCAAGTACGCGGCGCAGCACCTCGTCGTCGACCGAACCGCGGTCGCGCGCGGCGAGCAGGACGTCCCGCTCGGCTTCGAGCATCTCGCCGCGGAGGCGGCGGTAGGCGTCGCTCGGGGTCTCGTCGATCGGGCTGGCGCGCCCGAGCCGTTCCCACGCCGAATCCGACCGGTAGGCCTGTTTGTCCCGCAGGCGGTCGATGACCTCGGGCGGGTCGTCGGGGGTGCGGGCCGCTTCCAGCCGGTCCAGCCCGGCCCGGGTCATTTCGTGCAGCAGTGCGGCTTCCTGCAGGTCGTCCTCGGCCGGGTCGGGCGGTGGCAGGCGCAGCAGGCGCACCACGCGGGGCAGTGTGGTGCCCTGCACCAGCAGCGTGCCGGCCACGACGACGAACGCGGCGAGCACGAGCACCGCCCGCTGGGGCGTGCTGGGCGGCAGCACGAACGCCGCGGCCAGCGTGACCACGCCGCGCATGCCCGCCCACGAGATCACCGCCGTGTACGACCACGGCCACTTGCGCGCGCGGACCAGCCGCCGGAACACGGCGATCCCGAACATCCAGACGATCCGGCTCAGGATCGTGCCCAGCAGCACCCCGGCGCAGATCCCCGCGAGCACAGGCGGCGAGAGGTCGGTCCGCGCCACCTCGGTCACGATGCGCCGCAGCTGCAACCCGATCAGCAGGAAGACGATGTTCTCCAGCAGGAACTCGATGGTGCGCCAGTTGACCCGGCTGGCCAGGCGGGAGGGGCCGGAGAGCATCCGGGGCATCTGGTTGCCGATGAACACGCCGGCCACCACCACCGCGAGCACGCCGGAGCCGTGGATGACCTCGGCGGGCAGGTACGCCACGAACGGCACCACGAACGACCACGCGGTGGCCACCACCGGATCCGACAACCGCCGCAGCAACATCCCGGCCGCCCAGCCGACCGCTCCGCCGACCACCACGCCACCGGCCGCGGCGAGCAGGAAGTCGCCGCCGACCTCCCAGAAGGTGACCGCACCGGCGATCGCCGCGATCGCGGTGCGCAGCGCGACCAGCGCGGCCGCGTCGTTGAGCAGGCTCTCCCCCTCCAGGATGCGCACGATCCGGCGCGGCATCCCGACCCGGCGCGCGATCGCCGAGGCCGCCACCGCGTCCGGGGGAGCGACGACCGCACCGAGCGCGAACCCCGCCGCCAACGGGAGACCCGGCACCACCGCCCAGGCCACCAGTCCGACCGCGACGGTGGTGAACACGACGAGACCGATCGACAGCGTGCCGATCGCGGTCTTGTTGATCCGGAAGTCGGCCAGCGAGGTCTGCACGGCCTGCGCGTAGAGCAGCGGCGGCAACAACCCGACCAGGACCAGTTCGGGGTCGAGCTGATAGCTGGGCACACCGGGCACGAAGGACGCGGCCACGCCGACGACCACCAGGCACAGCGGCGGGGACCAGTCCAGCCAGCGGGCGATGCCGGTCGTCACGAGGACGACAACGACGATGGCGAGGATTTCTACCGCGACGTGCATCGTCGAGTGGCGCCTCAGGTGGCCAGCGGCGCGGCCAGCTCGTACAGCCGCCCGGTGGCCCGCCAGAAGTGGCTACGCCCCACGACCCGGCGCGAGGCGTAACCACGTTGTTCGAGGGTGTACACGATGGACGCCGTGGTGGCGATGGGGATTCCGGTGCCACGGGCCAGCGCGGAAAGGGTCAGCCCGTCCCCGGCGGCGACCAGCGCTTCGAGCACGGTCAGGGCTCGATCCACCGAGGGGGAGGCGGGTGCGTCCGCTACCATGATCACCTTCGCGTCGCCGTCTTGGGGATACGGATAATGATATCCGCTTACCACCTCGCGCGAAGGTCCGCTCCGGCGCGGTGGTCCCGGGCCGACGGTCGCGTCCGCCGGGTGCCGTGGGACGAACCGGGTCAGCGCAGCGGCTTGCGCGGTCTGCGGGCGGGCAGGACGCGGCCGGTGACCTCGCCGAACCCGATGCGGGTGCCGGCCGGGCCCGGTGCGCTCGCGGTGATCGTCACCTCGTCGTCGTCCTCCACGAACGCGCGCCGGGTCCCGTCGGGCAGGGTGATCGGCTCCTGGCCGCCCCAGCTCAGCTCCAGCAGCGAGCCGCGCTGCGCCGGCAACGGTCCGCTGACGGTGCCCGAGGCGTAGAAGTCGCCGGTGCGCACCGAGGCGCCGTTGACGGTCAGGTGCGCCAGCATCTGCGCCGGCGTCCAGTACATGCTCGAAAACGGCGGCTGCGCGACCACGTGCCCGTTGATCCGCACCTCCAGGGCCAGGTCCAGGCCCCACTTCTCGGTGTCGGCCAGGTACGGCAGCGGTTCGGGGTCGCGCGGCGGCGGCTCGACCCTGGCGTAGTCCAGCGCCTCCAGCGGGACGATCCAGGGCGACACCGAGGTCGCGAACGACTTGCCCAGGAAGGGGCCCAGCGGCACGTACTCCCAGGCCTGGAGATCGCGGGAGGACCAGTCGTTGACCAGGAACACGCCGAAGACGTGTTCGGCGAACTCCTCCACCCCCACCGGCTCGCCCAGCGTGGAGCCGCTGCCGATCAGGAACCCGACCTCGGCCTCGATGTCCAGCTGCCGCGACGGCCCGAACGTGGGCGCCGCCTCGGCGCGCGCCTTGCGCTGCCCCCGCGGCCGGATCACCGGCGTGCCCGACACCACGACGGTGCCCGACCGCCCGTGGTAGCCGATCGGCAGGTGCTTCCAGTTGGGGGTCAGCGGAGCGGAGTCCGGCCGGAAGATCCGCCCGACGTTGCTGGCATGGAATTCGTTGGCATAGAAGTCGACGTAGTCACCGACGAGGAACGGCAGGTGCAGGCGGACACCGGCCAGCGGGTACAGCGCGGGCTCGACCTTGGCCCGGTGTTCCTCGCCGGTCAGCAGCTCGATGATCCGCTCCCGGACCGAGGTCCACCGGATCCGGCCCTGCGCCAGGAAGAAGTTCAGGGACGGCTCGGCGAAGACCGGATCGTCGAGCACCGCGGACAGGTCGAGCACCGCGTCGCCGATCCGCACCCCCACCCGCGGTGCGGCATCCTCGCGCGAGAACACGCCGTAGGGCAGGTTCGCCGTCCCGAACAGCGTGTCGGGCGGCAGGTCGAGCCACGTCATCGTCTTTCTCCTTCTCCCGGGGCCGGGCGGACGGCGATCCCGCTCCCCCGGCCGCACCGAGGATCACTCCGCGCCGCCGCGGCCCGCCGGACGGCCTCGGCAAATCCACGCGGCCGGGAGCGGATTTCACTCCATCCGGTCAATGCGGGGTGTGGTCCGGTCCCCGGCCCGACCACGTCCAGGCGTAACCGGGGTCCTCGGCGGCCGTGCCGCCCTCGCCGAGTTCGAGCGGGCGGAAGGTGTCGATCATGACCGCCAGTTCGTCGAAGAACTCCACGCCGATGCTGCGCTCGTAGGCGCCGGGCTGCGGGCCGTGCGCGTAGCCGCCCGGGTGCAGCGAGATCGAGCCCTGGCCGATACCGGAACCCTTGCGCGCCTCGTAGTTCCCGCCGCAGTAGAACATGACCTCGTCGGAGTCCACATTGGAATGGTAGTACGGCACCGGAATCGACAGCGGGTGATAGTCCACTTTGCGCGGCACGAAGTTGCACACGACGAAGTTGTCCCCGGCGAAGACCTGGTGCACGGGCGGCGGCTGGTGCACCCGTCCGGTGATCGGCTCGAAGTCGGCGATGTTGAAGGTGTAGGGGTAAAGGCAGCCGTCCCAGCCGACGACATCGAACGGATGCCGCGGGTAGACGTAGCGGGTGCCGACGATGCCCCGGCTTCCGCGGTGTTTGACGAACACCTCGACGTCTTCGCCCGCTTCCAGGAGGGGTCCGTCCGGACCGTGGAGATCGCGTTCGCAGAACGGGGCGTGTTCCAGGAGCTGCCCGTACTTCGACAGGTACCGGGGCGCCGGGGTGATGTGGGAGTTCGCCTCGATCAGGTAAGCCCGCACGAGACCGTCGGGCACCCACCGGTGCGTGGTCGCGCGGGGCAGGAGCACGTAGTCGCCCTGCCGGAAGGGCAAGACCCCGAAAACGGTTTCGACGACACCCTCACCGGACTCCACGTACACGCACTCGTCGCCGATCGCGTTGCGGTACAACGGAGATGTTTCGCCCGCGGCGACATAGGAGATCCGCACGTCGTCGTTGCCGAGCACCAGCCTCCGCCCGGTCACGATGTCGTGCTGCTTCCACTCCTCGCCACCGAACAGCTCGTGCAGCTTCAGATGCCGGGGACGCAGCGGGTGGTTCGTCTCGGTGTTCAGATCCGGCAGCCGCCACGCGGTCGCGTCCACGATCGCCGACGGGACATGCCGGTGGTAGAGCAGCGAAGAGTCGGCGGAGAAACCCTCTTCTCCCATCAGTTCCTCGTAGTAGAGCACACCTTCCGGGCTGCGATGCTGGGTGTGCCGTTTCGGCGGCACCTCACCGATTCGCCGGTAGAACACCATTGTTCGCTCCCTCCCGCTCGGATTGACCGCCCAGCGCCTGGCGCACCACGCGCGCCAACTCGGTCGGGCCGGGCTCGGCGAGCACCGCGGCGACGTGGGCGTCCGGGCGGATGACCCAGACCTCTCGCCGCCCTGCCCGCAGGGCTTTGTTCAATGCTCCGGTGCTGTCGATGGCTTCGAGTTCGAGCACGCTTGCGGGTCCGGCGACCGTCCGCGCGACCTGCTCGGCTGTTTCCTTGGTGGCACTGGTGGTTCCGGGCGTGAGCAGCAGGAGCAGACCGTCCCGCGCGCATTCCCGGAACCGGGTGCCCGCCGGGGTGGTGACGGGTGCGTCGGGCACCAGGATTCCCGGCCCGGCCGGCGGGACGGCACCGCGCGGCGGCCTGCCGGTGAACGGGCGCCGGGGGTCCGGGGTGGTCAGCGGCGAATCCGGGTACCAGAACGGTTCGGCGAGCCGCCCGGAGTCGACCTCCCCCCGCGCGGCGGAATCGTCCGCCGCGC
>DASSAD010000406.1:0-11284 GCA_035685725.1 Amycolatopsis sp.
TCACCACGATCGTGTGCTCGAACTGGGCGGTCCACTTCTTGTCCTTGGTGGTGACCGTCCAGCCGTCGTCCCAGACGTCGTAGTCGATCGTGCCGAGCGTGATCATCGGTTCGATGGTGAACGTCATCCCCTCTTCGATGATGGTGCTCACCGACGGCTCCTCGTAGTGCAACACGGTCGGCGCGGTGTGGAACGCCGGTCCGACACCGTGTCCGGTGAAGTCGCGCACCACCCCGTAGCCGAACCGGTTCGCATAGGACTCGATCACGCGCCCGATCACGTTCAGCTGCCGCCCCGGCCGTACCGCCTTGATCGCCCGCATGGTCGCCTCATGCGTGCGCTCGACGAGCAGCCGCACCTCCTCCGCCACGTCACCGGCGAGAAAGGTCGCGTTGGTGTCGCCGTGCACCCCGCCGATGAAGGCCGTGACGTCGATGTTGCAGATGTCGCCGTCCTCGATCACCGTCGAGTCCGGGATGCCGTGACAGATCACCTCGTTGAGCGAGGCGCAGCAGGACTTCGGGAAGTACCGGTAGCCCAGCGTCGAGGGGTAGGCGTGGTGGTCGAGCAGGAACTCGTGCACCACCTTGTCCACGTCCTCGGTACTGTTGCCCGGCTTGACTGCCTTCCCGCCCTCTTCCAGCGCCTGCGCCGCGATCCGGCTCGCCACCCGCATGGCCTCGACGACCTCGGGCGAGCGCACACCGTTGCCGTTCTCGCGCTGTGGCGCCGGCTTGTCCACGTACTCGGGGCGCGGAATGCTGGCGGGCACTAAACGACGTGGCGTCTGGACGCCGGGCTTCAACGGAGCGCGCTGCGACATGACACCACCCTACGACGTCACCGGAACGGCGTTCTGCGGACCGGCTGATTCCACGCGGCTGGAGTGTCGATTCCTTTGGCAGTCAACCAAAAGGCACCCCAGGCGGTCAGAACAACACGGTCGCATACCGGCCCACCTGATGGAAGCCGATCCGCCGGTACACGGCCAGCGCGGGGCTGTTGAACGAGTTGACGTACAGGCTCGCGATCCGGCCCAGGTCGTTGACCAGCCTGCCCACCACCGCGGCCGTCCCCACGGTGCCCAGCCCCCGGCCGCGGCGCTCCGGATGCACCCAGACGCCCTGGATCTGGCCGACACCGCGCGACAGCGCACCGATCTCGGCCTTGAACACGACCTCGCCGTCCTCGAAGCGCGCGAAGGCCCGTCCACTCGCGATCAGCTCCGCCACCCGGGCGCGGTAGCTCGCGCCACCGTCTCCCGCACGGGGGTCCACGCCGATCTCCTCCATGAACATGGCGATGGCCGCCGGCAGGTACCGGTCGAGTTCCTCCGGCCGCACCGGCCGAACCAGGGGGTCCAACGGCACCGCGGGCTGGCCTTCGATCGCCAGCAACGGCTGGTCCTCGCGGACCTCCCTGGCCGGTCCCCATTCGCCCACGAGTTCCGCCCACAGCCCGAGTACCTGCTCGGCCGGGCCGACCAGCGAAGAGCACAGCCGCTGCCTGCGCAGGGCGCGGTCGGCGAAGGAACGCAGCGCGGAAGCGTTGCCGCGCAACGGGATCAGGTTGGGCCCGGAAAAACAGAGCCCGGGCACCCGCCCGGCCCTGGCCCCTCGGAAATCGGCCGCCCACAGCTCGCCGCCCAGCCGCCACGGGTCGAGGCCTGCCACCTCGACCCGGGCACTGACCATGCAGTTCGCCACGGGGTCGGCCGCCAGCGCGGCACGTACTGCCGGAACATCCCGATCACCGAGCAGCCGTGCACCGGCAAGCCGTAACACGCCGTCCAGATTGCCAGATGAACCGCGGTGAGGCGAAACCGCGGTCGGTCACGTCGCCGAAGCGGCGCGGTGGTATCAGTGCTTTTCGCGGAACCCGGCTGCTCGGCCGGCGGCCTCAGAATCCGGTCGTGTCGAGTTCGATATCGAACGGCTCGCCGATCGTGATCGGCTCACCGAAGGGGATCCGGACGGTCTTGCTGTAGATACCCTTGACCGGCTCGGTGAACAGCGAGACCGCCGGACCGTCCTCGTCGAACGCGTCGATCAACAGATACCGCGGGATCGGCCCGTGCGCATAGGCCCAGCGCTTCTTCTTCCGGTCGTGGTCGGCGTTGCTCCGCGACGTGATCTCGACCGCCAGCAGGACATGTTCGGCCGGCATCGGATCCGATCCGTCCGGGATCGCCATGATCGGAGCCACACAGACGTCCGGCACGTAGATGCCGCCCGTCTGCCGGACAGCGACTTCTTGCGTCTGAAAGACCTCACAACCGTCCGGAACGGCCGGCAACAGTGTCCGATGTATCCGGGCGGCGATGAGGTTGTGCGCTCCCCCCGGCGGCGGCGTCATCTGGATCCCCTCGACCGTCAACTCCGGCCGCCAGCCTTCCGGTACCTCCAGGCCCCGCCAGGTGTCGAGCAGGTAGTCCCAGGTCAGCGGAGAATCCGTGAAAGCGGTGCTCATGACTCACCTCGTCCCTTGCCGTCCACCACCGGGTCAAGGATAGCGGCGAAGACGCACGAACCACGCCTTCCAGCAGGAAGGTCAACCCACCGTGACGACGGGTTCACCGCGGTCGCCCGCGTCCCCGCTCTCCTCGGCGATCCGCATGGCCTCTTCGATCAGCGTCTCCACGATCTGGTGCTCGGGCACGGTCTTGATCACCTGGCCGCGGACGAAGATCTGCCCCTTGCCGTTGCCCGAAGCGACCCCGAGATCGGCCTCACGCGCCTCGCCGGGCCCGTTCACGACGCACCCCATCACGGCGACCCGCAACGGCACCTCCATGCCCTCCAGGCCCGCGGTGACCTCGTCGGCCAGCTTGTACACGTCGACCTGCGCGCGCCCACAGGACGGGCAGGACACGATCTCGAGCTTGCGCGGCCGCAGGTTGAGCGACTGCAGGATCTGGGTACCGACCTTGACTTCTTCGACGGGGGGCGCCGAGAGCGACACGCGAATGGTGTCCCCGATGCCCTGCCGCAGCAGCGCGCCGAACGCGACCGCCGACTTGATCGTCCCCTGGAAGGCCGGGCCCGCCTCGGTGACCCCGAGGTGCAGCGGGTAGTCGCACTGCTCGGCCAGCAGCTCGTAGGCCCGGACCATGACGACCGGGTCGTTGTGCTTGACCGAGATCTTGATGTCGTGGAAATCGTGCTCGGCGAACAGGCCCGCTTCCCACATCGCGGATTCCGCCAGCGCCTCCGGCGTCGCCTTGCCGTACTTCTTCAGCAGCCGTGGGTCCAGCGAACCGGCGTTGACCCCGATCCGGATCGGGGTACCGTGGTCCTTCGCGGCCTGCGCGATCTCCTTGACCTTGTCATCGAACTTCTTGATGTTCCCCGGGTTCACCCGCACCGCCGCGCAGCCCGCCTCGATCGCGGCGAACACGTACTTCGGCTGGAAGTGGATGTCCGCGATCACCGGGATCTGGGACTTCTTGGCGATCGCCGGCAGGGCCTCGGCGTCATCCGCCGACGGGCACGCCACCCGCACGATGTCGCAGCCGGCCGCGGTCAGCTCGGCGATCTGCTGCAACGTCGCGTTCACGTCCGCGGTCAGCGTGGTGGTCATGGACTGCACGGAGATCGGGTGGTCACTGCCGACGCCCACGGAACCGACCATCAGCTGGCGGGTCGGGCGGCGCTCGGCCAGTACCGGCGGCGGCAGGGCGGGCATACCAAGCGCGACGCTCATCGAATCCTCTCAGGTTGCTTCGAGCTGCTTGCTGCGATCTGGTGCACAGACCTGTCCCGACCTGGCCCGCGCTCGGTCCTGGAATCGGGTCGATCTGCTCGCTGTGAATCTGCTCGACGTGAACCGGTCAGGGTGAACTGGTCACCGTGATCCGCTCACTCTGTGGCGCCGCCCTCGCCACGATCGCAACGCCGCTCGGTGTCGCTTCATGGTGAGACCGGCTGCTTACCCCGATCAGCCTACCTACTGCAGCCGGATCGGGTTCACAATGTCAGCCGTTACGGTGAGCAGCGTGACCGCCCCGCCGAGGAACACCAGCACCATCGTCACCGCCGACAGCTTCGTGTAGTCGACCGGTCCGCCGGCGGTCTTGCCCCGCAGCTTGCGGACCCAGTCGCGGATGCGCTCGTACCAGGTCACCGCGATGTGCCCACCGTCCAGCGGTAGCAAGGGCAACAGGTTGAACACACCCACGAAGAAATTCAGGCTCGCCAGCAGCAGGAAGAACAGCGACCACAGCCCGGCCTCGACCGCCTCGCCACCGATCCGGCTGGCGCCGATCACGCTGACGGGGGTGTTCGGATCCCGTTGCCCGCCGAAGATCGCGTGCACCACGGCCGGAATGCGCTCGGGGAATTGCAGCAACCGTTCCCAGGCATTGACGAACATGTCGCCGGTGTAGGCCGTCGCGCCCCCGAAAGCAGTGATCGGGTTGTACTGGAACATGCTGGTCGGTGCCACACCGATCGCGCCGACCAGATGGGTGCCGTCGCCGGTGTCGGTCGGGCGGATCACCTTGGGCACGTCGACGGTCAGCGTCACGGTCTTCCCGTCGCGCAGCACCTCCACCGGGGTGGGGCCACTCGCCGCCTGGACGGCGACGACCGTGTCGCTCCAGGTGGGTGTCGGCGTGCCGCCGACGGACAGGATCTTGTCACCGGCCTGCAGCCCGGCCTGCTTCGCGGGCGCGGGATCGCCGGGCCGGCACACCGGGTTGTTGATCTCGTCGGTCGTCGTGCCGTTCTGCACGCAGCCCGACACCGAGGACACCACCGGCGTTCCGTTGACGTTCGGCAGCCCCATCGTGGCAGCCATCGCGTAGAGCACGACGAAGCCGAGAACGAAATGCGTGAGAGACCCCGCGGAAAGCACCACGGTCCGCTTCCAGGTCTTGAACCGCCACATCGCGCGGGGCGCCTCGTCGGGCGAAACCTCGTCCAGCGCGGTCATTCCGGCGATGTCGCAGAATCCGCCGAGAGGAACCCATTTCACGCCGTATTCGGTCTCGCCACGCCGGAACGAGAAGACCTTCGGACCGAATCCGATGAAATAGCGCCGGACCTTCATCCCGAAGGCCTTGGCGGTCAGCATGTGCCCGGCCTCGTGCAGCGCGACGGAGACGCAGATGCCCAGCGCGAACAGCACGACCCCGATGATGTAGGCGAGCACGCGCTACTTCCCTCCAGTCCTGACGACCTCGGCGGCACGGGCGCGAGCCCACTGTTCCGCCGCGAACACATCCTGCAGGTCTCGCGGTTCGCGATGCCACTCGCCCGCCGCCGAAACAACCTCTTCAACAGTGTCCACGATGGACGTGAAGCCGATGTTCTGCGCCAGGAACGCCGCGACCAGTTCCTCGTTGGCAGCGTTGAACACCGCGGGCAGGCACCCACCGACCGTCCCGCAGTGGCGGGCCAGTTCGACCGCGGGGAAGGCGGTGTCGTCGAGGGGTTCGAAGGTCCACGCCGCGGCCTTGTCCCAGCGGCACGGCGACGCCGCGCCCGGCACGCGGTCCGGCCACTGCAGCGCCAGCGCGATCGGCAGCCGCATATCCGGCGGGCTGGCCTGGGCGAGCGTGGAACCGTCGGAGAAGGTCACCATCGAGTGCACGATCGACTGCGGATGCACCACCACGTCGATCCGGTCGCACGGCACGTCGAACAGCAGCCGCGCCTCGATCAGCTCAAGGCCCTTGTTGACCAGGGTGGCCGAGTTGACGGTGACCAGCGGGCCCATCGACCAGGTGGGATGCGCGAGCGCCTGCTCGACCGTGACATCGGTCATCTGCTCGCGGGTCCGGCCCCGGAACGGACCGCCCGAAGCGGTGAGCACCAGCCGGTCGACCTCGTCGACGCGGCCGCCGCGCAGGGCCTGCGCGAGCGCCGAGTGCTCCGAGTCCACCGGGACGAGCTGGCCAGGCTTGGCCGCCCGGAGCACCAGCGGGCCGCCCGCGATGAGGGACTCCTTGTTGGCCAGCGCCAGCGTCGCCCCGGTCTCCAGCGCACGCAGGGTCGGCTCCAGGCCCCGCGAACCGGGCATGCCGTTGAGCACCATGTCGACCGGCACCGCGCCGATCAGCTCGGTGACCGCGTCTGCGCCGGCGAAGATCCGCGGCAGCGGGAACTCGCCACGTGCGTACCCGCGCCGCTGCGCCTCCGCGTATAGCGCGAGCTGCAGGTCCTTGACCGCGGTCGGCCTGGTCACGGCGATCGCGTCCACCTCATGGGCGAGCGCCTGTGCGGCCAGCGCGCCCGGGTCGGCTCCGCCGGCCGCGATGCCCGCGACGCGGAACAGCTGCCGGTTGCGGGCGGTCACGTCGAGCGCCTGCGTCCCGATGGAACCTGTGGAACCGAGCACTAGCACGGTACGGGGTGCGTTCATCGCGACTATTCTGTCGTGGGATCATCGGGGGGCATGTGACGGGTGTCTTCGAGGAGTGAACGTGGCTGGCAAAGCGGTCCAGAAGCGGCAGCAGAGCGGGGTCAGGACCGTTGACCCGCGCGACGAGCCGTCGGCCGAGTGGGGCTGGCACGGCTCGTTTCCGAAGGCGACCCGGGTCGCCGGCTGGGTCAGCGTGATCGTGCTGCTCGCGATGATCTACAACAACCACGAGAACAACACCGAGAACGTCTGGCTCGTCGGTATCGCTCTCGCGATCGTCGTCGGCCTGCTGCTGGAGATCCGGCGCCGGCGCACCGCCTGGCGCCGCTGACCATCTCCCCCGGCGCCCGCGGGGTCACCCCGCGGCGCCGCCGGGCTCGTCGGCGGCGAGCTGACCGCACGCCGCGGCGATCTCCTGGCCTCGGGTGTCGCGCACCGTGCAGGCCACTCCCCCGGCGTTGACGCGGCGGACGAACTCCCGCTCCGCCGGCTTCGGGCTGGCGTCCCACTTGCTGCCCGGGGTGGGGTTGAGCGGGATGAGGTTCACGTGAACCAGCTGGCCGAGATGATGCCGCAACCGTTTCGCCAGCAGGTCCGCACGCCACGGCTGGTCGTTTACGTCCCGGATCAGCGCGTACTCGATGGAGACGCGGCGCCCGCTCGTGTCGGCGTAGTAGCGCGCCGCCTCCAGCACTTCGTCGATCGGCCAGCGGTTGTTCACCGGGACCAGGGTGTCCCGCAGCTCGTCGTCCGGGGTGTGCAGCGACACCGCTAGCCGCACCTGCATCCGCTCGTCGGCGAGCTTGCGGATCGCGGGCGCCAGCCCCACCGTCGACACCGTCACCGACCGCTGCGAGATCCCCAGCCCCGCCGGCGCCGGATCGGTGATCCGCCGCACCGCGGCGACGACCCGCTTGTAGTTCGCCAGCGGCTCGCCCATCCCCATGAACACGATGTTGGACAGCCGTCCCGGCTCCGGCCGACCGCCCGCGCCGGACATCAGACCGTCCCGCATCACGGCGGCGGCCGAGCGCACCTGATCGACGATCTCGGCGGTGGACAGGTTGCGTTCGAGGCCGCCCTGCCCGGTCGCGCAGAACGGGCACGCCATCCCGCATCCGGCCTGGCTGGAGATGCACAGCGTGGCCCGGTCCGGGTAGCGCATCAGCACGCTCTCCAGCAATGTGCCGTCGTGCGCGCGCCACAGCGTCTTGCGGGTGGCGCCGTCGTCACAGGCCAGTGCCCGGATTTCGGTCAGCAGCGGCGGCATCAACTCGCCGACGAGCCGTTGCCGGGACGCGGCCGGGATGTCGGTCATCGACTCCGGGTCGACGGTGAGCCGGGAGAAGTAGTGATTCGACAACTGCTTGGCACGAAACGGCTTCTCCCCGAGTTCGACCACGGCCTCCGCACGTTCGGCGGCGGTCAGGTCGGCGAGGTGACGCGGCGGGAGGCCGCGCCGGGGCCGGGCGGAAACAAGGGGGAAGGCAGTCATAGCCGGTCAAGTGTCCCACGTGTGCACCGTGCACGGCCTGGGACCTCGGCCCGCTCCCGCACGGGCCTTGCGGCCCGACAGTTTGCGATATATCGTGAACATGTCGGGACATGACGAATACCGTCGCCCCGGCCGAAGCACCGAAGCACCGGCGCACCGAGAGGGCGATGACCCGGCGCCGCTTCGAAACCATCCGAACGTGACCACCGGTCACGAACAGAAAAAGACACGAGGTATGACCATGAGGAATCATCAGTTTTCCGGACCGTGGTCCGAGGCGCGCGGCGCTTTCGGCCCCTGGGCACGCGGCGGGTTCGGCGAGTTCCCGCCCGGCTGGGGCCCGGGCGGACCGCGCGGACCCTGGCGCGGGCACGCCGGCCCGCGCGCACGCGGCGGACCACACGGCCGAGGCCGCCGGGGCCGTCGCGGCGACATCCGTGCCGCGATCCTCGCGCTGCTCGCCGAGCAGCCGCGGCACGGCTACGAAATCATCAGCGAGATCGCCGAACGCAGCGGCGGATTCTGGCGCCCCAGCCCGGGTTCCATCTACCCGACCCTGCAACTGCTGGCCGATGAAGGGCTGGTCGTCAGCCGGGACGAAGGCGGCAAGAAACTGTTCGAACTGACCGACGCCGGCCGGGCCGCCGCCGAGGCACAGGACGGGGCACCGCCGTGGGAGGAGATCGCTCTCGGCGTCGATCCGTCCGAAGTGAACCTGCGCAAGGCGGGCGCGACCCTCGCGGCCGCGGCGATCCAGGTCTCCCAGGCCGGCACGCCGAACCAGAAGAAGCGCGCGGTCGAAGTGCTCAACGAGGCGCGCCGGTCGCTCTACGGCATTCTCGGTGAGATCGACACCGACGAAGAGGACGTGGCAGAGGAGGACTGACCGGGGACCACGATGCCGGCGGGCTTTTCGCGGACATGCACCCGATAGCCCACCGGCACCGTGTACCCGGCCGCGGGATTCCCGTTGTCCCGCACCACATCCGCGAGCGCACGGGCAGCGACGCGCGGACTGAACTCGATCTTGAGCACGGCTTTGCAGGTGGCGAGATCGCGAAACCACCAGCGGGTCGCGACGCGTCGGCACCGAAAACCCTGCGCTGCGAAGAAAGTATCGATGGCGGCCGGGTCGTAATGCGACAGGTCGGCTCGCAGCCAACCACCATAGGGCTCGCTCGCCCCGTCCAGATCGACGATCAGCAGCGCGCCGCCGGGCCGCAGCACCCGCTCGGCCTCGCGCAGCCCCGGTTCACAGCCGGGGCCGAAGAAATACGCGGTGCGCGCATGCACCACCTCGACACTCTCGTCCGGCAGCGGCAACCGCTGCGCCGAACCGCGGCGCACCTCGACCCCGGCGAGGCCGTCGACGCGCCGCCGTGCTCTGTTCACCAACGGCTCATGGGGCTCGATCCCCACCACCGACCGCGCCGTCTCGGCGAACCGTGACAGGTGGAAACCATCGCCGCACCCGACATCGGCCACATCCCGGCCGGCCCAGTCGCACTCCTGCGCGAGCACCCGCCAGATCTCACCATCCACGTCCTGAGCACGGTTCTCCTGCTCGTAGACGTCGGGGTAGTACCAGATGTTCGGGCTGGGCACGATAGCGCGACGCGAAGATTTCCACACCGCGCAAGGATATTTGGCGCAGCCGGTTCCTTCCATCGGCCGTAGAATGAATACTCTGCGGCGAGGGGAGCCAGCATGTCCCGCGGTCTCCTACCCATCTCTTCGACCACGATTCCTTCCGGTATGCCCTGCTGGGTCGAGTTGGCCACCGTCGACGAAACCGTGGCGCAGGACTTCTACGGCCGGTTGTTCGGCTGGACCTACCGGATCAACCGCGACCCCGTGACACCCACCGGCCGTTACCTCATCGCCTCACTCGGCACCTTGGACGTCGGCGGGCTTTACCGCGTCCCACCGGAACAGGCGAGCGCGTGGATCGTCAACCTGGCCGTGCGCAGCACGGTCACCGCGGCGGAATGGGTGGCCCACCTCGGCGGAACGATCATCCGGGGGCCGATCGCCATTCCCCGGCGCGGCAGCATCCTGCACGCGCTCGACCCGGGCGGCGCACCCGTGGTGTTCTGGCAGCCTCCGGCGGACTGGGACTTCGCCGCCGGCCTTCCCGGCACGTTCGCCGGAGCCGACCTGAACACGCGTAACGGGGACGCGACCGACGGTTTCTTCTGCCGCCTGTTCGCCTACACGGCCGTGCGGATCGGTGACGATCACGACTACACGGAATGGCGGCTGGACCGGCAACCGGTGCTGTACCGCTATGTGATGGGGCCGGAATACCCAGCGGACACACCGCCGCACTGGACGGTCTACTTCGAAGTCGATCCCGCGCATGGAGCCGACGCGACGGCCGGACGCGCGATCATGCTGGGCGGCCGGGTCCTCGTCGAACCCTATGACGCCCCCTGGGGGCGAACCGCCGTTCTCGCCGACCCGTCCGGCGCCATGTTCTCGATCATCGACCACGCCCGGGCCGAGGAATGGGGCCGTGCCGAAGTCGACGACCCCTACGACGACTAGAGACAGCGTCAGACGAAGGCCGTCAGCAACACCCAGGAGACCACGGCCGAGGGCAGCAGCGAATCGAGCCGGTCCATCAGGCCACCGTGACCGGGCAACATCGTGCCCATGTCCTTGACCCCGAGATCACGCTTGATCAACGACTCGACCAGATCGCCCAGGGTCGCGGTGAGCACAATGGCGGCACCGAAGATCGCCCCCTGCCAGACATGCCCGTGCAACAGCAGATGGACGGTCAGCGACCCGGCGGCGACCCCGGCGATCATCGAACCGGTGAAGCCCTCCCACGTCTTCTTCGGGCTGATCGACGGGGCCATCGGGTGCTTGCCCTTGAGCACGCCGGCCACGTAACCACCGGTGTCGGAGGCCACCACGCCGATCAGGAAGGCGAGCACACGCCCCACCCCGTCGGGCGGCGGCACGAGCATCGCCGCGAAGGAGGCGAACAGCGGGAGGTAGGCGGCGGCGAAGACCGACGCCGTCGCGTCCCGCAGATAGCCGTCCGCGCCGCCCGGCAGCCGCCACAACAGGCAGACCAGCACCGTCACCGCGAAGGCCACCAGCGCGCCTTCCCGGCCGAACGGCCAGGTCAGCCAGATCATCGCCTGCCCGCCGACGAGCACCGGCACCAGCGCGATCCTGATCCCGGCGGCCCGCCGCAGCGCCTGGGCGAACTCGACGGTGCCGACCGCGATCGCCGCGGCGATCACCCCGATGAACAGGTACCGCACGGTGAGCAGCGAGACCAGGACCGCCGCCCCCAGCACGAGACCGACCGCGATCGCCGCAGGCAGGTTGCGCCCCGCGCGCGAGGGCTTCTTGGCCGGTTCCGCCGGCTCCGGGGACGGCGCCACGACCTTCCCCCGCTCTTCGCTCACC
>DASSAD010000407.1:0-11650 GCA_035685725.1 Amycolatopsis sp.
ACTGGGCGACCTCACCGACATCTTCGACCCTGCCGAGCCACCGGAGTGGCAGGAGCGCGCGCTGTGCGCGCAGACCGATCCGGAGGCGTTCTTTCCCGAGAAGGGCGGTTCTACCCGCGAGGCCAAGCGCATCTGTCAGGGCTGTGAGGTCAAGGCCGAGTGCCTTGAGTACGCCCTGGCACACGACGAGCGCTTCGGCATCTGGGGCGGGCTGTCCGAGCGTGAGCGGCGCAAGCTGAAGAAGCGCGTCGGGTAAGCGGTCCGGGCCGGGGCGCCGGCCATCTCGTTCACCGGCTTCGGGCGAACCCAGGCGGTGCACCGGGCGGCATGCCCGCGCACCAGGGTTTCCGCGCGAGCGGTATCTTCCGGGACTATCCGTATCCGGGAGACAGCGGCTCGTGCCGGGACTGGGCTGGAGAGTCTGTGGCTGAGGACGAGGTGGGGGACGCGCCGTCCGCCATGGTCAGGGCGGCACCGCTGCTGAGCCTGGTGGTCGTGCTCGCCGCGCTGGATCTGGTGATCAACGGTGGCCGGCTGGGCCTCGACCTCGCCGGTGGGCGTCTGCTGCCGGTCGGTGATCTCGGTGAGCTGTGGTCGACCTACTTCGCCGGCTGGCATCCGGTCGGCGGTGGCACGACCAGTGCCGCGCCCACCTCGCTGGCGGTTCTCGGTGTGTTCGGGGCGATCTTCGTCCCGGTGGGCGGCCCGGCCGCGCTGGTCGCGGTGGTCCTGCTCGCGGACGCGCCGCTGGCCGGGCTGGCCGCCTACCTCGCGACCCGGCGCCTGCCGGTGTCCCGGTGGGTACGGGCGGGCGCGGCCTCGGTCTACGCCCTGCTGCCCCCGGCCACCGCCGCGGTCGCGCAGGGCCGGCTGGACGTCGTGGTCACGCATATCCTCGTGCCGCCGGTGATCGCCGGAATCGCGGGCGTGCTGGCCAGGAAGGGCCGCGGGCTGCTGCACGCGTCGTCGTGGTGTGCGCTCGGACTGGCGCTGCTCGGCGCGTTTTCCCCGCTGGCGCTGGGACTCGCGCTGCTCGGACTGGTCGTCGGGTTCGTGGTGCTGCCACCTCAGCCGCGTGCGGTCGAGGACCCGGCCACCGGCACGGCGGCCGGGGCCGGGGAGGTCCGGCCGCTGCGCCGGGCGGCTTCGGTCGCCATGGTGGTGCTGGTGCCGTTGGCGCTGCTGCTGCCGTGGCCGACCGTGCTGGTCAACGAGCCCGCGTTACTGCTGCACGGGCTGTCGGGTCCCGGTTCCGCCGTCACGGCCGCCGAGCTGGTCGGGCTCGACCCCGGCGGTGCCGGTGCCCTGCCGTGGGGACTCGCGGTGGTGGTGGCCGCGGTGGTGGCCGTGGTGATCCGGCCGCGTTCGCTGGCCGGTCCCGGCCTCGGCGTCGTCGTGCTCGGGGTGGGCGCGCTGGTCGTGGTCCGGCTCACCCTGGTCGAACCGGTGCAGGGCGGCGCGGCCGCGCCCGGTTTCGCCGGCGTGCCGCTGCTGGTGATCGGCGCGGGGTTGCTGTGGACGGCGCTCACCGCCGTCGGCGGGCTGACCTCGCGGCTGCCCCGGCTGCTGGGCCTGGCCTGGGCCGTGCTCGTGCTGGCCGTCGGGGCGGGCGCCGTCGTCGGGGGCCGGGGCGGGCCGCTGCATGCCGGCGGTGGGGATCAGCTGGCCGCCGCCGAGGCCGGTGAGCTGGCGCGCACCGGCCGTGCCGTGCTGGTCCTCGGCGAGGATCCGGCCGAGCCGGCCCGCGAAACCGGTGGCCGATTGCCACGCTACGGCGACGACCAGCTCGCGCTGAGCGGCAGCTCCCCGGATCGGCTGGCCGCCTGGCAGACCGCGCTGGACCAGCCCGCACCGGGCCCGACCCGGGCCGCGCTGTCGGCGGCCACGGCCTCGGGCGCGCTGTTCGTGGTTCTTCCGGCCGGCACGGACGCCGGCCGGATCGTCGCGCTGGCGCCCGACCTGGCCGTGGCGGCGCCACCGACCCGGGCGGGGCGGCCGGTGCTCCGGTTGAGCGCCCCCTCGGGTCAGGTCGTGCTGGTTCCGCCCGGCGTCGCCAGGCAGTCCGTCACCACCTCGTCACCGGCGACGACCCTGGGTGTGACGCCGGTGGACGCCACGTTGCCGAGCGTGCGGGTGCGCGTGTCGGCCGGGGTGGCGGGCCGCCTCCTCGTGCTCTCCGCCGAACAGGAGGCCGGGTGGCTGGCCACCGTCGACGGGAGGCCGGTGCCGATCGTGCCCGCCTGGGGGCATCAGATCGCCGTCGCGGTGCCGACCGGCGTCGCCACGGTGGTCGTGGCGTACTCGTCGCCGGTCCGCGAGATCCTGCTGCTCATCGAGATCGCGGCGGTGTTGTTCACCGGACTGACCTCGATTCCCGGCCGCCGCCGGGAGCCCGCGGACACCGCGACCCGGCGCGCCGGGTCCACGCGCGTGGACGGCCCGCTCACTCTCCCTCGATGACGTCGGGTTCCACGCCGAGGTAACCGGCCACCTGCTCGACCAGCACGTCGTGCACCAGCTCGGCCAGTTCGCCGGGATCCTTCGCGCGCGCCTCCAGCGGGCGGCGGTAGAGCACGATCCGGGCCCGGGTCGGCATGCCCGTGCGGTCGACGCCGGCCGGTACCAGGCGGGACAGCGGGACGGAACCGTCGTGCAGCACGCCGTCGGTCTGTTCCGCGGTCTGTCCTCGAACTTCGGGAACATCGTCGACGGCGACATCGAGCTTCGTCAGCTGGTCGCGCCAGCGGGCCTCGATCGGCTCCAGCGCGTCCAGCACGAGCTGATCGAACTTCTCGGCCCGGCTGGTCGCCGCGGGCAGCGACGCGGGGAACAGCGGCCCGCGTAGCCCGCGGCCGTGCCGGTCGCGACGGGTGCGGCGCCGTTGTCGAGAACTGCGAGCCGTGGACACAGAGGGAAGGTTACTCGCCGAAGTCTCGCCGAGGTCACTGTGAAGTGCCTGACCGGCGTGCCGGTGCGCCTGCGGCGTCTTGTCGGTCGGACGCGCTATCGTCCATCTTCGTGTCGAGCGTACGAAAGTGTTCGCGGACGGGATGCCAACATCCCGCGGTCGCCACGCTTACTTACGCCTACAGCGATTCGACCGCGGTGGTCGGTCCCCTCGCGACGGCGTCCGAGCCGCATTCCTACGACCTGTGCGAGCAGCACGCACTCCGGCTGACCGCGCCCAAGGGCTGGGAGGTCGTCCGGCACGAGGGCGAGTTCAGCGCGCCCGACCGCTCCGACGACGAGCTGACCGCGCTCGCCGAGGCGGTCCGCGAAGCCGGCCGCCAGGACCGTCCGGCCCCGCCGCCGGAGCCGGACACCCCTTCGGGCCGCCGCGGTCACCTGCGCGTTCTGCCCGATCCGATCTCCTAGCGCCGGCCACCGCACCGGAGCCGCCGCGGTGGGGTCCGCCCGTGGTCATCCGCCGCGCGAGAGGCAGAGCTGATCGCGTCGGAGCGGCGGGGCGAACCCCGGTAGGCTTTCCGGTATCCGAAGTTGTCCGCAAGTCGTCGAAGGAAAGCCGGAGAGAACGCGTGTCAGACCTGTCGGCCATCGTGAAGGCCTATGACATCCGTGGCGTGGTCGGAGAACAGCTCGACGCCGGACTCGTACGTGCCTTCGGCGCCGCGTTCGCACTGCTGGTCAAATCGGAGTCGCCGTCGGTGGTGATCGGCCACGACATGCGCGAGTCCTCGCCGGGGCTGGCCGCCGCGTTCGCCGAGGGCGTGACCGCTCAGGGGCTCGACGTGGTGTCCATCGGCCTGGCCAGCACCGACCAGCTCTACTTCGCCTCCGGCTCGCTCGATCTGCCGGGCGCCATGTTCACCGCGAGCCACAACCCGGCCAAGTACAACGGCATCAAGCTCTGCCGGGCCGGCGCGGCCCCGGTCGGGCAGGACACCGGGCTGGCCGACATCCGCGAAACCGTCGAGCAGGGCGTGCCTGCCGCCGACGTCGCGCCGGGCACCGTCAGCGAGCGCGACGTCCTTTCGGACTACTCGGCGTACCTGCGCAAGCTGGTCGACCTGTCGGGCGTCCGCCCGCTCAAGATCGTGGTGGACGCGGGCAACGGCATGGGTGGCCACACCGTGCCGACGGTCTTCGACGGCCTGCCCCTCGACGTCGTCGACCTGTACTTCGAACTCGACGGCAGCTTCCCCAACCACGAGGCCAACCCGCTCGACCCACGGAACCTGGTGGATCTGCAGGCCAAGGTCCGGGAGGTGGGCGCCGACGCGGGCCTCGCCTTCGACGGCGACGCCGACCGGTGCTTCGTGGTCGACGAGAACGGGGACCCGGTGTCCCCGAGCGCGATCACCGCGCTGGTCGCCACCCGCGAACTCCGCAAGGAGCCGGGCGGCACGATCATCCACAACCTGATCACCTCCCACGCCGTCCCGGAGATCGTGGCCGAGCACGGCGGGAAACCGGTGCGCACCCGGGTCGGGCACTCGTTCATCAAGGCCGAGATGGCCCGTACCGGCGCGATCTTCGGTGGCGAGCACTCGGCGCACTACTACTTCCGGGACTTCTGGCGTGCCGACACCGGCATGCTCGCCGCCCTGCACGTGCTGGCCGCGCTCGGTGAGCAGGACGGCCCGCTTTCCGAGCTGACCGCGGCGTACCGGCGCTACGCCGCCTCCGGTGAGATCAACTCGACGGTCGACGACCAGGCAGCTCGCCAGCTGGCCGTCAAGGACGCGTTCGCGCGGCGCGACGGCGTCACGATCGACGAGCTGGACGGGCTCAGTGTGCGGTTGCCCGGCGGTGCGTGGTTCAACCTCCGGCCCTCCAACACCGAGCCGTTGCTGCGGCTCAACGTGGAAGCGCCCACCGGCGACGAGGTCGATGCGCTCGCCGGCGAAGTCTTGTCGATAGTCCGTGGTTGATCGCCAGCAGGAGTGGTAAGGAGGAGGCATGGCTGTCACGCTCGACGCTCAGCTGCTGGAGATTCTCGCGTGTCCCTCGGCCGACCACGCGCCGCTGCGGGTCGGTACGCCGAGTGACCCGCAGGCCGATGCCCTGACCTGCACCGAATGCGGCCGGGTCTTCCCGGTGCGTGACGGTATCCCGGTGCTGTTGCTGGACGAGGCCACGAACCCGGATGACACCAGTGCAGACGGTGCTTGACGACTCCCTGCTCGACGACCCCGCGAGGCTGGCGGAGGCCGATTCCCATGGGCTGCTCCGAGCCACCGCGATGGCGGGCGCCCAGGTCCGGGCGACCGCGGAGCTGGCGGCCGAACGGGGACTCGCGGACCGGCTCGACGTGGGCCGTCCGCGGGCGCTGGTGCTGGTGGTCCGGCCGGGTGTCGGTCGCGCGGTGTCGAGGCTGCTGGCCGGTCTGCTCGCGCCCTCCTGTCCCGTGCCCGTCGTCGTCTGTGACGCGGTGCCCCCGTGGATCGGGGCGCTGGACGTGGTGTTCGCGCACAGCGACGACCCGGCCGACCGTGAGCTGGCCGCGGGAATCGAACGGGCGAGCCGCTACGGGGCGAGCGTCGTGCTGTCGGCGCCGCCGGACGGGCCGGTCGCCGCGTCGATCGCGGGCAAGGGCATCCTGCTGCCCCCGCGCCTCCCGGTGCCGCCGGAGCTGACCTTCGCCCGCGGGCTGGCCGCCGGGCTGCTCACCGCGAACGCGCTCGGGCTGCTGGTCGCCGACGTCCATTCGCTGGCCGATCAGCTCGACGCCGAGGCCGAACGCGGCCATCTCGGCCGCGACTCCTTCGCCAACCCGGCGAAGGCGCTGGCGCTCCGGTTGGCCGAACGGACACCGCTGCTGTGGGGGCTCGACCCGCTCGCCGTGGCGGTCGCCGAGCACGCTGCCTACGCGTTCGGTGCCCTCGCGGGCACGGTGTGCGACGCGGCCGACTACCGGCAGGCGGTGGCACGTCCGGCACTGCTTCGCGCGGCCGTCGCGGGCACCGGAGAGCAGGACATCTTCGCCGATCCCGACACCGACGCGGGTGCGCCCAAGCCCCGCGTCGTGCTGCTGGCGGTGCACACCGGACCGACCGTGGACGCCGCCCGTTTTGAGGCTTCGCATACCCTTCCCGGGGCGGGCGTGATCGCCCTCGCGGACGAGATCGCGGGGGACGACCCGGTCCGCGCCGGGGTGCTCGCGCTACGGTTCGAGCTGGCCGCGGTCTACCTTGGACTCGCGGCGGGAAGCATGGGGGGAGCCGGACATTTCACGCCCGTCACCGCGTGAAAGCCGGCGGGCTTGTTGTCGAAGGAGAGAGGGCTTGTGAAATGCCCGGGCGAGCGCCGGGGCGGCCACAAACCGCATCGTTGAAAAGGGCCACGCGATCGTAGTGGCGGGCTGAGCAGGCCGATCGTGGGATCGCACGCGGTATCCGCGGTCCCGGTCGCGCTCGCCATCGCCGGCCACATCGCCAGTGACTACAGGAGTTGAGAAACAAGTGGAGCTGCTCCGCAACGCCGTGCGGCCCTACGCGTGGGGATCCAGAACGACGATCCCGGAGCTGCAGGGCCGGGAGGTGCCGGCGCCCCATCCGGAGGCGGAACTGTGGATGGGCGCCCACCCCGGTGACCCCTCCAGAATCATCGGTGCCGACGGCGTGGAACGCAGCCTGCTGGAGCTGATCGAAGCCGATCCCGAGGGCCAGCTCGGCACGCCCTGCGCGGGGCGGTGGAACGGCAGCCTGCCGTTCCTGCTGAAGATCCTGGCGGTGGAAGAGCCGCTGTCCATGCAGGCGCACCCCTCGGCGGAGCAGTCCGCCGAAGGGCACGCCCGCGAGGAGGCCGCGGGGATCCCGCGTGACGCGTCGAACCGCAACTACCCGGACCCGACCGCGAAACCCGAGCTCGTGTGCGCGCTCACCGAGTTCCACGCGCTGGCCGGCTTCCGCAACCCGGAACGCACCGTCAAGCTGCTGCGCGCGGTCGAAACCCCCGGGCTCGCCAAGTACACCGAGCTGCTGGCGGCGCAACCCGATGCCGACGGCATGCGCGCGCTGTTCACCACCTGGATCACGCTGCCGCAGGCGGCTCTCGACGAGCTGTTGCCCGAGGTGCTGGACGCGTGCGTGCTCCATGTCAAGGAGCACGGCGAGTTCGACACCGAGTGCCGGACCATCCTCGAACTCGGCGAGGCGCATCCGCGTGACGCCGGGGTGCTGGCGGCGTTGCTGCTCAACCGGCTCATCCTGGGCGCGGGCGAGGCGATCTACCTGCCCGCCGGGAACCTGCACCTGTACCTGCACGGCACCGCCGTCGAGATCCTCGCCAACTCCGACAACATCCTGCGGTGCGGGCTGACCCCGAAGCACGTCGACGTGCCGGAACTGCTGCGCGTGGTCGACTTCAGCTGCTGCGACATGCCGGTCCTGCGGGGCGAGCCCGGTGACTGCGGCGCGGTGTACCGCACCGATGCGCCGGAGTTCGAGCTGGCCCGCACCGAGTGGGCCGACGGGGATCGCCGCGAGCTGCGGATTTCCGGCGGCCGCCCGCAGATCCTGTTGTGCACGGCGGGTTCCCTCCAGGTGAGCGCCGGTGACGGTGCGTCGGCGGAACTGGCCCGTGGACAGTCGCTGTGGCTGCCCGCGTCGGATCCGTCCGTGACGGTGCGCCCGGCCGGTGACGGCCGGACCCAGCTCTTCCGCGCCACGCCTGGTTCCTGAAGAAGGCCGTTTTCGCCGCTGTGCCGGGCGCTGCATTCGCTCGCCGCCCGGCCGCGGCGGCCGATAGGCTGCAACCCGGCAAATCGGATCTGGTGCAGGGAGTCAGTGTGTCGGCAAGTGGCGGAACCAAGGCCATTCTCGCGGCACTCGCCGCGAACGCGGGTATCGCGCTGGCGAAGTTCGTCGGGTTCCTGTTCACCGGCTCGTCGTCGATGCTCGCGGAATCCGTGCACTCGTTGGCCGACACCTCGAACCAGGGGCTGCTGCTGCTCGGCCAGAAACAGTCCCGGCGCACGGCCACGCGGGAGCATCCGTTCGGTTTCGGCCGGGAGCGGTACTTCTATTCGTTCGTCGTCGCGCTGATGCTGTTCACGCTCGGTTCGGCGTTCGCCCTCTACGAGGGGGTCCACAAGGTCGAGCACCCGGAGCCGCTGAACGCCCCGCTGGTCGCGGTGGTCATCCTCGTGGTCGCCATCGTGCTGGAGGGGTACAGCTTCCTGACCGCGACCCGGGAGTCGCGCAAGATCAAGGGCTCGGTCTCGTGGTGGGGATTCATCCGGCAGTCCCGCACGCCGGAACTGCCGGTGGTGCTGCTGGAGGACACCGGTGCGCTCTTCGGCCTCGCGTTCGCGCTGGCCGGTGTCGGGCTGTCGGTGCTCACCGGCGACGCCGTCTGGGACGGCGTCGGCACGCTGGCGATCGGGGTGCTCCTCGGTGTCATCGCGATCATCCTGATCGTGGAGATGAAAAGCCTGCTCATCGGTGAAGGCGCCACGGAGACGGAGCTGCACACGATCCTCGGGGAGCTGGTCGGCGGCCCGGTGGACCGGGTGATCCACATCCGCACCCAGTACCTCGGCCCGGACGAGCTGCTGGTGGCCGCCAAGCTGGCGCTCACCCCCAACCTGACCGTCGCCGAGGTGGCGCGGGCGATCGACGAGGCGGAGGCGCGCGTGCGCGCGAAGGTGCCCGCCGCCCGGCTGATCTACCTCGAACCGGATCTCGACCGCGAGCTGATCTCCTGATCGGAATTCGCCGCCGAAGTTAGGTTTTTCCTTGAACGGGTAATTCCTGGGACGGGTAATTTCCGAGAACATCGGAGGCGACGTTGCCAGGAACGGGTTTGTGGCGGACGAAGTCCGTCGAGCAGGCTATCCGCGACACGGATGAACCACGGACCAGGCTGCGCCGCAACCTGTCGACCTGGGATCTGACCGTCTTCGGTGTCGCGGTCGTGATCGGCGCGGGAATCTTCACGCTCACCGCGCGTACCGCGGGGGATTACGCCGGGCCGTCGGTCGCGGTGTCGTTCGCGCTGGCCGCGGTCACCTGCGGGCTCGCCGCCCTCTGTTATGCCGAGTTCGCGTCCACGGTTCCGGTGGCGGGAAGCGCCTACACCTTTTCGTACGCCACGTTCGGCGAGTTCGCCGCCTGGGTCATCGGCTGGGACCTGGCGCTCGAGCTGGCGGTCGGCGCGGCCGCGGTGGCCAAGGGATGGTCGGTGTACCTGCAGACGGTGCTCGGCTACGTCTTCGGGGCCGGTGCCCAGACCACGGTGTCGCTCGGCGGCGTGCGCGTCGACTGGGGTGCGCTGGCGCTGGTCCTCGCGCTCGTCACCGTGCTGGCGCTGGGCACGAAGCTGTCCTCACGGGTGTCGATGGTGATCACCGCGATCAAGGTGCTGATCGTCCTGTTCGTCATCGTCCTCGGCCTGTTCTACGTCAGGGCGGCGAACTATCACCCGTTCGTCCCGCCCGCCGCGGGCGGCGGCTCCGGCGAGACGGGCATCAACCAGTCCCTGTTCTCGCTCGTCGCGGGCGGCGCCACGAGCACGTTCGGCGCGTTCGGGCTGCTCGCCGGTGCCTCGCTGGTGTTCTTCGCCTTCATCGGGTTCGACATCGTGGCGACCACGGCGGAGGAGACCCGCGACCCGCAGAGGTCCGTGCCGCGCGGCATTCTCGGGTCACTGGCCATCGTGACCGTGCTGTATGTGGCGGTGACGCTGGTGGTCGTCGGCATGGTCCCGTTCGGCGCGTTGGCGACGAAGGCCGGGGGCGGCGGCCACAAGACGCTGGCCACCGCGTTCGCGCTCAACGGCGTCGACTGGGCCGCGATCGTGATCTCGGCCGGCGCGCTCGCGGGGCTCACCACCGTCGTGCTGGTGCTCATGCTCGGGCAGGTCCGGGTGCTTTTCGCGATGTCGCGGGACGGTCTGCTGCCCAGGGGACTGGCCCGCACCGGGCCCCGTGCCACCCCCGTCCGCGCAACCCTGCTCGTCGGGCTCCTCGTCGCGGTCGGAGCCGCGTTCTTCCCGGCCGACAAGCTCGAGGAGATGGTCAACGTCGGCACGCTGTCCGCGTTCGTGCTGGTCTCGGGCGGAGTACTGATGTTGCGGCGGACGCATCCCGAGCTGCCGCGGGCGTTCCGGGTGCCGTGGGTCCCGGTGGTGCCGGTCCTGGCCATCCTCGCCTGCCTCTGGCTGATGCTGAACCTGACCGTGCTCACCTGGCTGCGGTTCTTCGTCTGGATGGTGGCCGGCGTGGTGATCTACTTCGGCTACGGTCGCCGGCACGCGGTGCTCGGGCGCGGGGAGCGGGCGGGCGCCGTGCCGCTCCCCGGCAAGGTCGGTGACCAGGGCCAATAAGTGGCCACCAGGTGCGGACAAGCGGTCGAAACGAGCGCGGTCAATGGGTGAGGTTGAGCGTGAAGCGGGCGATGTCGGGGAACAGCGACGCCTGCTCGCCGGCGGGCCGGGCCGGGGTGTCCGGCCGCTCCAGGCCCGCGGCGATGGCGACCGCGCGGTCCCATTCCGGATCGAACTCGTAGCCGACGCGCCCGAGGACTCCGGCCGGCCACCTCCGCGTGCCTGGCGCGCCACGCAGCGGATCGGGCAGCCAGTGGTCCCCGCCGAGCACCAGCGCCCCGGCCGGGCCGGGCTGGGCGGCCGGCAGCGGACCCGTCGTGCCGTTGGTCCGGTAGCCGTCGCCGAGCAGCCTGCCCTCCACCACCTGCTGCCGCCAGGTCGTCACCCCGCCGCCGAGGCGGTCGGTGCCCCGCGCCAGTCCTCGCCAACGGCCTTCCAGCGCGCCGTAGAGCGACGTCAGTGACTGGTGCGAGAGCACGGCGGGAAACGCCCGCTGGTAGTACCACTGCAGGGGCGAACCGGCGGTCACCAGGCCGACCCGTTCGCGGTCGACGTCCGCGCTGTGCATCACCCGGGCGGCGGCGGCGACCGCGAGCAGGCTGCCGAGGCCGTGTCCGGTCAGCACGACGCGGGTGTTCGGCTCGGTGAGGTGGTCGGTGACCCTGGCGGCCAGTTCCGGCACGGCCTTGAGCGCGTAGCACGGCGGAACCGTCGGATGCGCGGCGCGCGGCCAGAAGCAGACCAGATCCGCGAGGGCGCCGAGACGCCGGTCGCGGCCCGGCTGCCGGGCGGCGGTGTACACCACACGCAGCAGCCCGATGGCCGTCGCGCCGAGCGCGAACAGTCCGAGCGCGGACAGCGGATCCAGCCAGCCGGGCAGCGTGTGGAAGCCGAAATCGGCCACCAGCAGGGCCGACGCGCAGGTCGACATGCCCAGCACCACGGCCAGCGCCACCTGGTGCAGATGCCGCCGCTCCCAGGCCGAGCGGGCCCAGGCCCGGGCCGCGAGCCGCTCGTCGCCCGCGGTGTCCCGGCCGTCCTCGCCCCGCAGCAGCCGCACGATCTCCGGCACACCGCGGACCCGCCGTCGCAGCGGCACACCGATCGCGAACCCGAGCAGCGCGCCTGCCCCGGCCAGTACCAGTCCGGCGCCCCACAGGATGGTGATGGGCCGGTAGCCGGCCGGCAGGTGCAGGCCGTCCGCGGAGAGCAGCCGGCGGGTCCCGATCGCCAGCCCGGCGCCGAAGCCGCCGCCGAGCAGCACCGCCAGTGCGAGCACCGGCGCCGCGGCCCAGCCGCCCAGCCAGGGCCGCAGCCGCTTCGGCAGGGTGCGCCAGGTGCGCCGGGCCAGCAGCGCGGCCGG
>DASSAD010000408.1:0-2832 GCA_035685725.1 Amycolatopsis sp.
CGAGGACGGACCGCATGAGCTCCTCCTGGAGGAGTGCTTCGGCCCGGTGACCGTCGTCGCCCGCTACGAGGACGACGCCCAGGCCGCCGCCGTCCTGTCCCGGCTCCCCGGCAACCTCACCGCCACCGTCCAGCTCTCCTCCGCCGAGGCCGACGGCACCGAGGGACGCGGCGCCGACATCCTCGCCTCGCTCACCCCGCTCGCCGGCCGGGTCGTCGTCAACGGCTGGCCCACCGGCGTCGCGGTCGCCCCCGCCCAGCACCACGGCGGCCCCTACCCGGCCACCACCACGACGTCCACCTCCGTCGGCGGCACAGCCATCGAGCGCTGGCTCCGCCCTGTCGTCTACCAGGACGCGCCTCCCGCGCTCCTTCCGGCCGAGCTCCGCGACGACAACCCGCTCGGCCTGCCGCGCCGGGTGGACGGCGCACGCGAATAGGACCGTCCGGACCGGGCGGGCACCGTTGGCGCGTTGGCGAACGCGACGATGGTGCCCGCCCGTCTGTGTGACCGCGCCGACAGTGCCCGTGCGTTCACCCACCCCGTAGTGCCCCCGCGTTCACCCGCCCCGAAGCCGCCCCGCCTCACCGGCACCTGGCCCAGCGGCTTTGATCTGCATTTCCCCAACAGCCCCGAGGCACTCCAGCGGCCATGGTGAGCGTCCACCTGCGTAGCCGCCTCCGTTCAACTGCTCGGGTAACATCGGCAGACGGCTCCAAGCGAGCGGCGGGGGGAGAAGGCGGGCATGGTCGCGAGGTACTTCGTCTCACCGCACGGCGGTCGTCGCGCTTACCCCGACATCACGTCCGCTCTCTCCGCCGCGGCCAGACGGGGCAGAGCGGCGCTGGTCGAGATCGCGCCCGGCCGCTACGAGGAGGCGCTCACCCTCCAGGGCGAGGTCCGGTTGGCCGCGATTGACGGTCCGGGCTCCGTGGTGGTGAGCCGGCCTCGCGGTGCCGTCCTCAACACCTTCGGGTCGGTTCTTGTCCGCGGCCTTGTGCTGATCGGCCGCGACGCCGACGTCGTCGGTTGCCACGCGGGAACGCTCACGCTTGAGCACTCGGAGATCCGGGCGCACAACGGCGTCAGCGTGCACGCGAGGCCGAACACCTCCGTGACACTGCGGGACAGCGTGATCCTGCATGGCCGGACCCTCTTCGCCGGGTCCGACGGGCTCATCGAACGGTGCCGGTTCACCGACGCCGCCGACAATGCGGTCGCGGTGGTCGAAGGCGCCCACGTCTCGGTCCGCGACAGCTGGATCGAGGGCAGCCGGCTCCACGGCGTGCGAGTCAGCGATGCACGTGCCCAGGTCACCGGGTGCGAGCTGACCGGCACCGGAAAGGCGGCCATCATGGCGGACACGCGGGCGGAGCTCACCGTGACCGGCTGCACGATCAACGCCGTGCACGCAGAGGCAATCATGTTCACCGACCAGTCCAGGGGCTCCGTGGACGGCACGCGCGTCACTGATGCGCAACACGGGATCGCGGTGGCGGGTGGCGCCGACCCGGTGGTGCGCGGCTGCGCGTTCACCGAGTGCCGCGACACCGGGATCAACGTGCAGACCTCAGGCCGTGGCAGGTTCGAGGACTGCGAGGTCTTCGACGCGGGCAACGTCGCGGTGTTCTCGACGAAGGGCGGGGCTCCGGAGGTCCTCGGCTGCCGCATCTCAGGGGGCAACGTCGGGATCGCTGTCACCGATGCCGCCAGAGGCCGCTTCACCCGGGTCGAGATCGGTGACCTGACGAGCGTCGCACTGCGGGTCTGCGACGAGGCCAAGGCCGTGTTCGAGCAAGTCCGTGTAAAGCGCTGCCCGTCGGGACTGGAGACCCGAGGCAACGGAGGCACCACGGCCGACGTCACCGACGCAGTGTTCCGTGACTTCGGCATGTCCGCGGTGCAGGTCCTCGGCCGGTCCCGGGTCACGCTGAAGGGCGTGGCAGCGGAGCGCGGGCCGCTGGGCTTCGGCGTGGGCGAGGACGCTCAGCTGTTCATGTACGACTGTGACGTCAAAGCGGTGAGCGCCGGTGGGGCCATCGCGTTCGGCAAGGCGAGGCTCGTCGCGAGGAATCTCACTGTGACCGGCTCGGAGGCATTCGGCCTCGGCGGGAAGGACTCTGCCTACCTGGATGTCGTGAACAGCGAGTTCGTCGACTGCGCGGCTGCGGGTGCGAGCTTCAACGACGCCTGCGGCGGTCGGCTGGTGGACTGTTCCGTGAACGGAACGCAGGGTGTGGCCGTCCAGGACAACGGCCGCGTCGACCTTGTCTCGCTCCGCACGTCGCTGTCAGTCAAGCAGATCACAAAGCCGGTCGAGCATCCGCCGACGACCGTCAACAACTTCAACGGCCCGGTCTTCAATGCCGCGGTCCACGGTGCTCAGCTGGCGTGGAACAACAACCACGTCATCCAGCAGCAGACCAACGAGGGCGGTTCCAGCACATGAACGACCCACAGAACGTCAACAACTACGACGGGCCGGTGTTCAACGCCGCCGTCTCCGGCGCTCAGTTCGCCTGGAACAACGACACGGTCGCCCAGAACCAGCAGAACAGCACGGTTGCCCCAGGCTTCGAGGCGCTCACCAAGCTGGTCACCGACCTGCTCCGGCAGCTGCCCCAGGCCGGCCTCGCCGATCAGGACCGCGAGGATGCCGAGTCCGCGGCCAGAGAGATCCTCGTGGCGATCACCCAGCCGGACCGCCCCGAGGTAGGCAGGCTCCGCCGCGCGCTTGCCATGCTCAAGGGAGCGCTGGCCCCGGTCGCGACCGGAGTGGTGACCGGTACGGCGATGGGTGCGCAGGAGTGGGCCCGGACGGCGATTGAGGGT
>DASSAD010000409.1:0-2021 GCA_035685725.1 Amycolatopsis sp.
CATGGAACGCGTGCACCTCGGCGCCCACGTCCTGCGGGAACTCGAACGCGCCATCGGTGTCCGCGGTGTAGACATTGCCACCGGCGCTGACCTGAGTCGCGCCCGTGCGAGTGTAAAGGCGCATACGAGCGCTCCTCGGTCAGTGAGTTTCGGTTATCAAGAGCCGGGACTGTGAAGGCCCCGGCTCTTCTGAGCATTCTTTGCAAGGGCCACCCGCGGCCGCCGCACGCGACCGCGAGTTAACCACTTGTGTCAGTTGTCGCAGGTCAGCCGATGCAGCTGAGGACTCCGGCGGCCACCGGGGCGCGATTCACAAACGCCCCGACTGACCTCACCTCCCATTCGCGCCTCGGACCTCCGCCGGCCGTGTTCGGGACGCGGGAGATGCCGTAGTCGAACTGGGTGGTGTCGCGCAGCGCCCGGTACTCGAGCACGGAGCTGATCTGCGCCTGCGGGAACGGAACCCTGTCGGACCGGGCGATGATGGTGCCCGGCGGAAGGGAAACGTGGACCTCGATCGGGACGGTCACGCCGCCGGCCGGGGCGTTGACGATCTCGCCGACCCGTCCGCCCGCGGTCACGGAGATGCGGCCGGACTTGTCGGTGTTGAGGAACGTGGTCGCGCTGTTGCTGCCGAGGATCAGGTTGGCGATCTCCTGGGCCTGCGCGGCGTTCATCATGAGCGCGGTCGGGCTCGTCTTCACCTGGTTCCACAGCGGCAGGAACAGGCTGTTCTCGATCTCCGCGACGGAGCCGCCGGACAGGGTGAGGGCGGCCCCGTTGAGCGAGCCGAACACCGACGGGTTGGCGGTCGCGGTGCCGGGCTGGACCCACTGGCCGGTCGAGGAGTAGTCGCCGGAGAGGCTGGCGAGGAATCCGTCGTAGTCGTTCGGGTTGGCGGACCCGTTGTCGGCCGCGGCGTTGAAAGTCGGGACCGCGTTCGCAGTGCCCTTCCATGTGGTGGTGAGGTCCGGCAGCGTGGTCGGCAGCGCATTGGCGCTCGAGATGACCGAGGTCATCGTCACCGTGTTGACGGTTGTGGTGGTGTAGTAGAACCAGGTGGTGCCGTTGGCGGACTGGAACCAGTCATAGCAGACGGCGCCGCGCACCGCGCCGACGGTCGCGGTGACGGTCTGGGTGGTGCCGGTCGTCGCGGTGGTGATGTTCGCGGAATTGCCCTGCGAGTTGCCGGAGCCGTAGTAGTAGCCGGAGCCGGTGCGGGCGGCGACACCGACGTACACGGTCGCGGACGCGCCGATGGAGCCGCCGGTGGCGCCGTTGGACAGGGTGGGGGCTGCGGGCCGCTTGAGCGCGAACGACTGCGCGCCGATGAGCTTGCGGTCGTCGCCGATCAGGACCTGGTTCAGGACGTTGAACGTGCCGACCGAGTAGGGGTCCGCGTACCCCTTGGCGAGGTCGAACGCGTCCTGGGTGACGGAGCCGGCGAGGCCGGTGGGCATGTACTTGGCCTGGAAGTCCTGCTCCTGGAACTGCGCCTCGTTGGCGGCGAAGTCGAAGCCCATGGACGGGTCCGGCTGGCTGTTGGTCAGGTTCATGATCGCACGCCAGACCGCAAAGGGGTTGCCATCAGGGCTCTGGACGCGGGCCACGTGGTCGCGGAACGGCGTGACCACGGGGATGAGGGTGACCAGCGGCGAAAGGTCGAACGAGTAGATGCCGGTGGCTTCGGTGATGCCGCTCGTCGCAGCCTTCTTGATTGCGGCGAGGGTTTCCTCGGTCATGTTGTCTTGCAGGGTGTCGCTCACTGCTGTGCCTTCTTTCGGGCATGCGAAAGCCCCCGGACCGCTTGGGTCGACGGGGGCTTAGGGGTGGGCTGGAGGATGCGCCTATCGGGCGCGGGCCGCCTGCTGCATTTCCTGGAATCGCGCGATGGCGAGTTCCTGCATGCGGTCGGCGATCGCCTTCTTCTCGAGCGCGTCGTCGGACTCGGCGAGCTGCTTGCGCAGCGCCTGCCCTTCGGTGAGCGCGGTGTTGCTGGCGCCGTGGTCCTGGCCGCGCAG
>DASSAD010000410.1:0-11771 GCA_035685725.1 Amycolatopsis sp.
TTGTGGAAGATCTGCATCTGCTCGGTGTTGCCGTCCGCCTTGGCGATCCACGAGTCGTGCACGTGGTAGGTCTCCGTGCGGTCCGCCGCGCCGTAAACCCCGTTGCCGAAATCGACGCCGTAGATCTTCGCGCTCACCGTCAGCGTGGTGCCCGGCTGCCAGTAGTCCTTCGGCCGGTAGTGCACGTTCTTGTCGTCGATCCAGTACCAGCCGCCCTGCTGCGGCGGGTTGGACACGACCGAGAGCTCCTTTTCCACCGCGGCCTTGTTCTTCACCGCGTAGCTGAACTGGAACACGATCGGCTGCCCGACGCCGACACCGGTCTGGGCCACGCTGCTGGGCGCCGGGATCAGGTTCGGGTTCGCCTGGTGCGCCGGCGTCAGCGTGGTGACATTGCTCTGCTGCTCGGAGGTTTTCCCTGTGTTGTCGACTCCCTTGGCGTCCACGGCGTAGGTGCTGCCGAAGCCGAGTGGCTCGGTGGTGGTCCAGGTGGTCTTGTCCGCGGACAGCTTGCCCGAGACGGTCTTGTTCTTGGCGGTGTTGGTCACCGTCACGTCGGTCAGGGTGCCGTTGGCGGCCTTGACCACGATCGGCGTCGCGGGGCTGATGTTGGTGGCGTCCGCCGCGGGGGTGATGGAGAGCGTCACCGCGGATCCCGGCTGTGACACCGAGGTCTGGCCTCCCGTGGCGTTGTTGCCGGGCTGGGTGACGACACCCGTGTTCCCGGACGAGCACGCGGACAGGGCTAGTGCACCGACCAGCAGGGCCGTGATAGCACCGAATCTGCCACGGGAAAGGGAAGTCTTTTTGGGCAACATGTGGTCTCTTCTGCGAAGGTCCGATGGCGTGTGAGGACTCAAAAGTACCGCGCTGGATATGACGTCCCGTGACCCGGCTTGTTGTTCGATGGTGACGTGGGTCACGCCCCGTTACCCAGTCTTGATCCGCGGTTCGGCGCGGGTTCCGGGACCGGCCATGACCAGGTCGTTTCGGTGGCGCCGGACCCGTTGGCGGAGCCGGGGAAAGCGGTTCGCCGGCACCGCCGGAGCCGGGTCGGCCGGTCGGTTTTGTGGAAAGTCCGGGCGCGGCGGGTGGTGTGCGGCGGATCGGGGGTGCCGGCGCTGGTCGAGGGTCGGTCTACCGAGCGTGACACGTCCGCACCGCGTTTGCTCGATCGGGTGAAATGACCGCCAGATAGCCCGCGGGGAGGGGTTTCCGGACCCCTACCGAGGGGTAACACTGGTGAGTAACTCAGGTCACACGGACCTGACGGCCCGCCGAGGAGGTGCCCGATGGTTGAGCAGCCGAAGGTGACGGAGAAACAAGCCCGCGCCATCGCCGAAGAGGCACGGGAAAGTGGCTGGGGCAAACCCTCCTTCGCGAAGGAGCTTTATCTCGGCCGGTTCCGGCTCGATCTGATCCATCCCTACCCGCGCCCGGGCGAGCAGGCCCGCGCCAAGGCGGAGAACTTCCTCGGCCAGCTCCGCTCGTACTGCCGGACTTTGGACGGCTCGGTCGTCGAGCGGGAGGGCCGCATTCCTGATGAGTACGTCAAGGGCCTGGCCGAACTCGGCTGCTTCGGGATCAAGATCGGCGAGGAGTACGGCGGTCTCGGCCTCGACCAGGTCGCCTACAACCGGGCGCTGATGCTCGTCGGCTCGGTGCATTCGACGTTGAGCGTGTTGCTTTCGGCGCATCAGTCCATCGGTGTGCCCGAACCGCTCAAGCTCGCGGGAACCCCGGAGCAGAAGGCGCGGTTCCTGCCGCGCTGTGCCAAGGGTGCGGTCACCGCGTTCCTGCTCACCGAACCGGATGTCGGCTCCGACCCCGCCCGCCTGGCCACCACGGCGACGCCGACCGAGGACGGGCTGGCCTACGACCTCGACGGCGTGAAGTTGTGGACCACCAACGGTGTCGTGGCCGAACTGGTGGTCGTCATGGCGCGGGTGCCGAAATCCGACGGGCACCGCGGCGGAGTCACCGCGTTCATCGTGGAGATGGACACCCCGGGCATCACCGTGGAGCGGCGAAACGAGTTCATGGGGTTGCGCGGCATCGAAAACGGTGTCACCCGATTCCATCGGGTGCGGGTGCCCCGGGAAAACGTCGTCGGTGGCGAGGGGCAGGGCCTGAAAATCGCGCTGGCCACGCTCAACACCGGCCGGCTGTCCATTCCGGCGTCGTGTGCCGGTGCCGCCAAATGGTGTCTCAAGATCGCCCGCGAATGGTCGGGCGAGCGGGTGCAGTGGGGTAAGCCGATCGCCCGGCACGAAGCCGTGGCCAAGAAGATCTCGTTCATCGCCGCGACCACCTACGCGCTGGAAAGCATGGTCGAACTTTCCGCGCACATGAGCGACGAAGGGCGCAACGACATCCGGATCGAGGCGGCACTGGCGAAGCTGTGGTCGAGCGAGATGGCCTGCAAGGTGGCCGACGAGCTGATGCAGATCCGCGGTGGCCGCGGTTACGAGACCGCGGAATCGCTGGCGGCGCGCGGAGAACGCGCGGTGGGTGTCGAGCAGCTGGTGCGGGATCTGCGGATCAACCGGATCTTCGAGGGTTCCACCGAGATCATGCACCTGCTGATCGCGCGGGAAGCCGTCGACGCGCATCTGTCCGCCGCGGGCGCCCTCGCCGATCCCGAGGCCGACCTCGCGGCCCGGGCCAGGGCCGCGGCCAAGGCGAGTGGTTTCTACGCGCGGTGGCTGCCGCGGCTGGTCGCCGGCAAGGGCCAGTCGCCCGCTTCGTTCCGCGAATTCGGCAGGCTCGCGCCGCACCTGCGTTTCGTCGAGCGAACGGCGCGCAAGCTGGCCCGCTCGACGTTTTACGGAATGGCGCGCTGGCAGGCCGGCATGGAACGGAAACAGGCCTTCCTCGGCCGCGTCGTCGACATCGGTGCCGAACTGTTCGCCATGGCCGCGAGTTGTGTGCGCGCCGAAATGCAGCGCGGCGAGGATTCGGCGCAGGGCAAGGCGGCCTACGAACTTGCCGACGTGTTCTGCCGGCAGGCTCGGCTCCGGATCGGGGAACTGTTCGAAGGCTTGTGGAACAACACCGACGAGGTCGACTACCGCCTTTCCGCCCGCACTCTCGAAAGTCGCTACAGCTGGCTGGAAGCGGGGATCCTCGATCCCAGTGAAGGCACCGGCCCGTGGATCGCCGACTGGCGCCAGGGTGCTTCGGCCGAGCATTCCGTCGCGAGGAGGTTCCTGCCGCCGACGCGTTAGGTGGTGGGGGTCCGGTCACTTCCGGACGGCGGCCGCCTTCCTCCGCCACCGCACCAGAACGAACACGCCCGCCGCGGCGAGCACGGCGACCACGGCGAGGCCGCCCGTGCTCAGGATTCCCTCGATCCGCTGGGCCGCCTCACCGAGCGCGACGCCGAGGCTGATGTGCAGGGCCGACCAGCACAGCGCGCCGGCCGCCGCGGCGGGCAGGAACTTCCGGAACGGCAGCCCGGAGGTGCCGGCGGCCGCCGGCACGAGGGTCCGGATCACCGGAAGGAACCGGGCGAAGAACACGGCCCAGGCACCGCGCCGGCGCAGGATGCCGGTGGCCCGGTCCCATTCGCCGGCGCCGTGGCGCTGGACCACTCGGGTCTCCCGCAGGCGCGGACCCCAGCGACGGCCGATCGCGTACCCGATCGAATCCCCGCCGACCGCGCAGACGGTGACCACGGTCCACAGGATCACGAAGCGTGGCACGGTGACCGCGGTGGTCGCGGCGACCAGCAGGCCTGATTCGCCGGGCGCGAGGAAACCGAGGCCGATCGTGCACTCCAGGAACACGAGTAACCCGGTGAAGCCGACCAGCGCCGGCTGCGGCTGCGCCTGCAACCAGTGCAAGATGTCCGTCACCACCGCGATCCACGCCCCTTTTGCCGGTTTTGCTCCGGGTTCAATCTAACGTGGTCGCGCTGGCTGACGGCTCGGTGACAACCCTGGGACGGCCCCTGAACCGCCCCTGACCCGGACGGTCAGCGGGCGAGCAGGGCGGACGCCTCCTGCGCGGCGGGGCCGGCCTCGGCCAGGTGTGCCAGGTTCTCCGGCAGCGCCTCGCCGCGGTGCTGCTTGGTCTGCGCGTACAGCCGCCCGGCGCGGTAGGAGGAGCGGACCAGCGGGCCGGCCATGACCCCGGCGAACCCCAGCGCCTCGGCGGCCGCGGAATGCTCGACGAACTCCTCGGGCTTGACCCACCGCTCCACCGGATGATGGCGCAGCGAAGGCCGCAGGTACTGGGTGATGGTGAGGATCTCGCAGCCCGCGTTCACCAGGTCCCGCATGGCCGGCTCGACCTCGTCCGGGGTCTCGCCCATGCCCAGGATCAGGTTCGACTTCGTGACCAGGCCGGCCTCGCGTGCCCGCGTGATGACCTCCAGTGAGCGCGCGTACCGGAACCCGGGACGGATCCGCTTGAAGATCCGCGGCACCGTCTCCACGTTGTGCGCGAGCACTTCGGGGCGGGCCCCGAAGACCTCGCCGAGCTGGGCGGGGTCGGCGTTGAAGTCGGGGATCAGCAGCTCCACACCGGTGCCCGGGTTGAGCTCGTGGATCTGCCGGACGGTCTCGGCGTACAGCCACGCGCCGCCGTCTTCGAGGTCGTCGCGGGCGACGCCGGTGACCGTCGAGTACCGCAGGCCCATCGCCTGGACGCTCTCGGCGACCCGGCGCGGCTCGCCGCGGTCCAGTTCGGCGGGCTTGCCGGTGTCGATCTGGCAGAAGTCGCACCGCCGGGTGCACTGGTCACCGCCGATGAGGAAGGTGGCCTCGCGGTCTTCCCAGCACTCGTAGATGTTGGGACAGCCCGCCTCTTCACAGACCGTGTGCAGGCCCTCCCGGCGCACCAGGCCCTTCAGCTCGGTGAACTCGGGACCCATCTTGGCTCGGGTCTTGATCCAGGACGGCTTCTTCTCGATCGGCGTTTCGCTGTTGCGGACCTCGAGCCGCAGCAGCTTCCGACCTTCAGGCACGACAGACACGCTGTTCAGCGTACGCCGCGTTCCGGCCGGTGAGCGCGTGACTGCGATCGCGTTAACAGCCCACGTCGGGGGCCTTTCTCAGGTGGGGTCGGGGGTGACGCCGGTGAGCTTCTCGGTCAGCTCCCACAACTCGGCGCCGGTGCGCTGGTCGAGCGCCGGAGTCAGGGGAGCGGTGAACGTGGGGTGCCCACGCAGGCCCCCGGGCCCGCCCGGCCCGACGTAGTCACCGCCGTTGACCTCCGGCGCGGTGGCCGCGTAGAGCTGCGGAAGTGCACCGATGTCGACGTTCTGGGCCAGCAGGTCGCCGATGCGCGAGCCGGCGAGCATGCCCGCGCGCAGCACGGGGTTGGCGTAGGAGTGGGCCATGGCCGTGGTGAGGCCGGTCGTGGTGTAGCCGGGGTGCGCCGCGGCGCTGACGATGTCCTCGCCGGCCGCGCGCAGTCGTCGATCCAGCTCCAGCGCGAACACCTGGTTGGCCAGTTTGGATCTGCTGTAGGCGAGCGCCGGGTTGTAGCGGCCGAGCCGGAAGTTCGGGTCGCCGAGGTCGAAGCCACGGCCGCGGGTCGCACCGCGGGCGGCGAGACTCGACAGCGTCACCACCCGGGCGTTCCGGCCGCCGCGCAGGGCGGGCATCAGCAGCCAGGTCAGCGCGGCGTGACCGAGGTGGTTCGTGGCGAACTGCAACTCGAAGCCGTCCTCGGTGAACGCCTTCGGGGTGGCCATCACCCCGGCGTTGTTCATCAGGATGTCGAGCGAGTCGCCGGTCAGCTCGCGTACCTGCGCGGCCGCCTGCCGGACGGCGGCGAGATCGGCCAGGTCCAGCAGGATCAGCCGGGCGCCGGGAACCATCCGCAGCACCGCTTCGCCGCGTGCGCGGGAGCGGCAGGCGAGCACCACGCGTGCCCCCTTGGCGGCGAGCACCTTCGCGCTGCGCAGCCCCAGCCCGGAGTTGGCGCCGGTGATCAGAACGGTGCGGCCGGACTGGTCCGGGATGTCGGTCTCGGTCCACCTTGAACGCATGCGCACAGCTAACTACGGGAACCCGGTCAGCGCGACCATCCGCTGCCGGATCGTTGTTATCCTTGGTGCCACCCCGGATTGCGCGCGCGGTCACCGGGAGATCGACGCCAATTCCGCTCGAGAGCACGCCGTCTAGGCTGTGCGTATGGATTTCCGGATCTTCACCGAACCTCAGCAGGGCGCGACCTACGACGATTTGCTCAAGGTCGCGAAAAAGACCGAGGACGCCGGTTTCGACGCGTTCTTCCGCTCCGACCACTATCTCAAGATGGGTGACGTGTCCGGCCTGCCCGGGCCCACCGACGCCTGGATCACGCTGGCCGGACTGGCCAGGGAAACCTCCCGCATCCGGCTGGGCACGCTGGTCAGCCCGGTCACCTTCCGCCACCCCTCGGTGCTGGCGATCTCGGTGGCCGGTGTGGACCAGATGTCGGGCGGCCGGGTCGAGCTCGGCCTCGGATCCGGCTGGTTCGACGCCGAGCACACCGCCTACGGCATCCCGATCTACGAACTGGGTGAGCGGTTCGACCGCTACAGCGAGCAGCTGGAGATCATCACCGGCCTGTGGGAGACCCCGCTCGGCGAGACGTATTCCTTCTCCGGCAAGCATTACCGGCTGGAGGACTCGCCCGCGCTGCCCAAGGCCACCCAGTCGCCGCGCCCGCCCGTGATCGTCGGCGGCGGCGGGAAGAAGCGGACGCCCGCGCTCGCGGCCCGCTTCGCCGACGAGTTCAACGTCGCGTTCCGTGACGCGGAAGGCGCGGCCGAGCAGTTCGAGCGCGTGGACAACGCCGCGCGCGAGCTCGGCCGGGACCCCGGCGAGATCGTCCGGTCCTTCGCGCACATCGGGGTCGTCGGCCGGGACGACGCCGAGTTCGCGCGCCGTGCCGAGGCGATCGGCCGCGATGCCGCCGAGCTGCGGGAGAACGGGCTGTGCGGCACTCCCGCCGAGGTCGTCGACAAGATCGGCCACATCCGGGACAAGGCCGCCGTTTCCCGGATCTACTTCCAGATCCTCGACCTGGCCGATCTCGACCACCTGGAGCTGATCGCCGCCGAGGTGACTTCGCAGTTCTGACGCGGCCTCCGGCGCCGTTCCGACGCACGAAGGCCACCTCGGGGCAGCGCAGCCGCCGAGGTGGCCGCAGGGCCTCACCCGGAACCGTGCGGAACCCGGGATCCCGGGGACCTCAGGACGAAGCGGCCGCGGGACGGGGGATCGAGTGGTCGCGGACCGGCAGGTCGCCCTCGATCGCGGCGAGGACGGCGTCCCGGGCCAACGGCAGCGCTTCGGCGACCGTGACCGTGCGGCCCAACTCGAACGACAGCGACGTCACCCCGGCATCGCGGATGCCGCACGGCACGATCTTGCCGAACGCCGCGAGGTCCGCGTCGCAGTTCAGCTCGAAGCCGTGCATGGTCACCCCGCGCTGGACGCGGATGCCGATCGCCGCGATCTTGCGCTCCGGCCCACGGTCGTCGGCGGGCACCCACACCCCGCTGCGGCCCTCGACCCGCCCGGTCCGCACGCCGAACCGGGTGCACACGTCGATCAGCGCTTCTTCGAGCCGCCGCACGTAGTGCACGACATCGATCGGGTCACCGAGCTTGATGATCGGATATCCGACCAGCTGACCGGGTCCGTGCCAGGTGATCTTGCCGCCGCGGTCGACGTCGATCACCGGCGTGCCGTCGAGCGGGCGGTCGGCGGCTTCGGTCCGCTTGCCCGCCGTGTACACGGAGGGATGTTCGAGCAACAGGAGCCGGTCCGGCCCCGCGCCGTCCGCGCGAGCGTCGACGTGACGCCGTTGCAGTTCCCACGCTTCGCGGTAGTCGATCGTGCCGATCGCCTCGATCTCCACGGGGTCGCTGGTGGCGCGGCAGGAGGAAACACTCACGTCAAGCAGGCTACGCCCGGACCGGGGCCGCGGACACCGGGCCAGGAACCAACCTCACAGTCGCGGCACCGAGCAGTCCTACTCCCAGCGCCCCCAGCACACCGCCGATCGTGTCGGTCAGCCAGTGCACCCCGAGCACGAGGCGGGTCACCGCGACCGCGACGGTGAGCGCGGCGGAGGCGGCGGCCACCCACCGCGTCAGCCCCGGCGCGAGCCACACGCACAGCAGCACCGCCGCCAACCCGGTGCTCGTCATCGCCACGACATGCCCACTCGGATAGCTGAAGTCGGGATACGCGCGCGGCCGGACCCGCAGGAACAGCGGCTTGCCGAGCGCGCTGGTGAGCCGGGACAGCACCAGTACCGGCAGCACCCGCAGGACGGTGTCCCGCTCTCGCCGGAGGCCCCGATACCAGCACAGCACCACCGCGACCAGCAGCGTGAGGGCGAACACGGCGGGCAGCACGATGCCGATCGTGTCGCTGATCACCGAGGTCACCCGGCCCAGTTCACCCCGCCACAGACCCTGCAGCGCGCCGGCCACGAACAGGTCCACGGCCAGCGGATGCGCCGTCACCGCCAGGCCCAGCGCCACGAACAGGCCGCACAGCACGCCGCCCAGCCACCACCATCGGTTCACCAGGCGGCTGCCAGTGCGCGGTCCAGTTCGGTGTCCGAGAAGGAAAAACCGGCCTCGGTCAACACCCCGGGCACCACGCGCGCCGAGACCAGCGCAAGCTCGTCCGCCGCGTCACCGAGGACCGCGCGCAACACCATCGCCGGCACCCGCACCGGCGCCGGACGGTGCGCCACCCTGGCCAGGGCACGGGTGAACTCGGCGTTGGTGGCGGGCTCCGGCGCGCACAGGTTGACCGGACCGGACAGCGTCGGATGCTCGGCCACGAACCGGATCGCCGCGACCTCGTCGCGCAGGCTGATCCATGGCATGAACTGGTGGCCGTCCCCGATCCGCCCGCCGAGACCGAGCCGGAAAAGCGGCTTCAACGGCCCCAGGAACCCGCCCGCACGGGCCAGCACCAGCCCGGTCCGCACGATCGCCACCCGGGCGCCCGCCCGCGCCGCCGGGGCCGTCGCGGCTTCCCACCGCTCACACAGCCCGGCGAGGAATCCCGTGCCGGGCGCGGAGGACTCGTCGGTGACCGTGTCGCCGGTGTCGCCGTAGTAACCGACCGCGGAGGCGTTGACCAGCGTGGGGACACGGTGTTCGGCGACCGCCTCGGCGAGCACGTCGGTCGGCTCGACCCGGCTGTCGATGAGCATCTGTTTGCGCGCGGCACTCCAGCGCATCCCGATCGAGTAGCCACCCAGGTTGATCACCGCGTCGACGCCATCGAAGGCCCCGTCCTCGATCCGCCCGGCGGGCGGATCCCACCGGAACCGCGCGTCACGCGCGCCGTCGCCTCGCCAGCCGGAGCCGCGGGCGCTGCGCCGGACGAGCCGCCGCACCTCGTGGCCCGCCTGGCCGAGTTCGGCCACCAGCGGCGTTCCGATGAGGCCGCTGGCCCCGGCGATCAGTACCCGCATGGGTCGATCGTGGCGCACCCGGGGTGGTCGCGCACGACCGGGTCGGCTCGCACACCGCGTTCCGCGGCCGCGGAGCGGGAACGGCCGCGAAAAAAAGCGAAACCCCCTTTCCCGGCCGGAACCGGGAAAGGGGGTCGGCTTCGCGGCCGTCAGAGGCCGAGTTCGTCCTCGAAGTGGCCCTCTTCCAGGCGGTGCTTGACCGTGGTCAGGAACCGGCCGGCGTCGGCACCGTCGATCAGGCGGTGGTCGTAGGTCAGCGCCAGGTAGGCCATCGACCGGATCGCGATGGTGTCCTGCCCGTCCGCGTCGGTCACCACGACCGGCCGCTTCACCACCGCGCCGACGCCCAGGATCCCGGACTGCGGCTGGTTGATGATCGGGGTGTCGAACAGCGCCCCGTTGCTGCCCAGGTTCGTCACCGTGAAGGTGCCGCCGGAGAGCTCGTCCGGCTTGGCCTTGTTGCCCCGGGTGCGGGCGGCCAGGTCGGCGATGCGGGTGGCCAGCCCGGCCAGGTTCAGCTGGCCGGCGTAGTGGATGACCGGCGAGAGCAGGCCCTTGTCGGTGTCCACGGCGATCGCGAGGTGCTCGTCACCGAAATAGGTGATCTGCCTGGTTTCCTCGTCGAAGTAGGCGTTGACGTTCGGGTGCTGCTTGAGCGCCTCGATCGTGGCCTTGGCGAAGAACGGCAGGAAGGTCAGCTTCACGCCCTCGCGCTCGAGGAACTGCTGCTTCGCCCGCTCACGCAGCCTTGCCACCTTGGTCATGTCGACCTCGAAGACCTGGGTGAGCTGCGCGGAGGTCTGCAGCGACTCGCGGGTGCGCTGGGCGATGAGCTGCCGGATCCGGCTCGCCTTCTGCACCGTGCCGCGCAGGGCGGCCAGCTCGGGCGAGACGGCGGCGGGCGCCGGCGTGCTCGGCCGGGCGGCGGCCGGAGCCGGAGCCGGAGCCGACGGTGCCGCGGCGGTGGTTTCGGCAGGCGCGGCGGGCGCGGCAGCGGCCTGCTCGGCCTTCTGCTTGGCTTCGGCCGCGGCCAGCACGTCCTGCTTGCGGATCCGGCCGCCGACCCCACTGCCGGTGAGGGAGGCCAGGTCGATCCCGTGCTCGGTCGCCAGCTTGCGGACCAGCGGCGTGACGTACGGGGCCGTCCCATCGCCGTCACCGTTGCTCTCGGCGGCGGCCGGCGCGGGCACCGAAGGCTGGGCCGTCGGCTGGGCTGTCGGCTGGGGGGAAGGCTGCGCAGCGGGCTTCGGCGGCTCGGGAGCCGGCACCGGAGCGGGTCGGGCGGCCTCGGGCTGGGGAGCGGGGGGAGCCGGGGGAGCCGGAGGCTGCGGCGCGGGCACGGCACCGGCGGCGCCGATCACCGCGAGCCTGCCGCCGACCTCGACGGTCTCGTCCTCGGCGACACTGATCTCCAGCAGCGTGCCGGCGACCGGCGACGGGACCTCGGTGTCGACCTTGTCGGTGGAGATCTCCAGTAGCGGCTCGTCCACCTCGACCGGGTCGCCGACCTGCTTGAGCCACCGGGTGACGGTGCCCTCGGTGACGCTCTCGCCCAGCTCCGGCAGGGTCACCGGGGTGCCCTGCGCGGGCGCGCTCGGCGCCGCAGCGACCGGGGCGGGCTCGGCCGCAGGGGCCGCAGGGGCCGCCTGGGGCGCCGGTTGGGCGGCGGCCTGGGCCGGCTGCGCGGGTGCGGCCGGGGCGCTCGCGCCGCCGCCCGACCCGTCGTCGATCACCGCGAGCTCGCCGCCGACCTCGACCGTCTCGTCCTCCTTGGCGACGATCCGCTGCACGACGCCGGCGACCGGCGACGGGACCTCGGTGTCGACCTTGTCGGTGGAGATCTCCAGTAGCGGCTCGTCGACCGCGACGGTGTCACCCTCCTGCTTCAGCCACCGGGTGACGGTGCCCTCCGTGACGCTCTCCCCGAGCTCCGGCAATGTGACGGAGTAGGCCATCGTTCGCTGACTCCTCGAATCTTTATGTGGTGTGGTCTCGAAAGTGTCGGGAGGTTCGGTCAGCTGTGCACGTGGAGCGGCTTGCCCGCCAGGGCAAGGTGTGCTTCGCCGAGGGCCTCGGTCTGCGTGGGGTGCGCGTGGATCAGCGGCGCCACGTCCTCCGGGAACGCCTCCCAGTTGTAGATCAGCTGGGCCTCGCCGATCAGCTCGCCCACCCGGTCCCCGACCAGGTGAAGGCCGACGACCGGCCCGTCCGGAGCCTTGATCAGCTTGATCGCGCCGGAGGTCTTGAGGATCTGGCTCTTGCCGTTGCCGCCCAGGTCGTAGGTGAAGGTGGTGACACCCTGGCCGAACTTGTCCTTGGCGGCGGACTCG
>DASSAD010000411.1:0-5139 GCA_035685725.1 Amycolatopsis sp.
CGGCCTGAGGGAGGGGGAGTCGCGAACTCAGGCCGCCCCGCTGACGCTCCCGCCGCTGTGTGGACCCGGTGGCGAGGGGGAGTGCCAACGGGGCCGGCGGGGCCGCAGCTCGGCAGGGGGGAGACGAGCTGCGGTCGTACCCCGCGATCGCTGGGGAGTGCGTGGATCCAGCTTCGCGGGACGTTGCCAACTTGTCAGATTTCCTCCAGTAATCACAAGACTACTGGTTACTCCATTCGAGTGAACTTTTCTCGCTTCACTCACTGAATGCAGCAAGTGTCACACTGACCTGGGCTTATTGGCATGGCGTTTCGCCGATGAGTGATCATGTGACTCCGGGTAACACACTGTCGGTGCGAGTTCGGGGTCCAGCCCGTGCGTCCGGCGGGCCGGGTGTTCTGGCAGGCTTGGCGCCATGGCCGAACTAGGGACCCTGGTGCTGCTCCGCCACGGGCAGAGCACCTGGAACGCGGAGAACCTGTTCACCGGCTGGGTCGACGTGCCGCTGTCGGAACAAGGGGAGGCCGAGGCACGGCGAGGAGGCGAGCTGCTCGCCGAATCCGGGCTACTGCCGGATGTCGTGCACACCTCGCTGCTGCGGCGCGCGATCTCGACCGCGAACATCGCCCTCGACGGCGCCGACCGGCACTGGATCCCGGTCCGCCGCGACTGGCGGCTCAACGAGCGCCACTACGGCGCCCTGCAGGGCAAGAACAAGAAGCAGGTGCGTGACGAGTTCGGCGACGAGCAGTTCATGCTCTGGCGCCGGTCCTACGACGTGCCGCCACCGCCGATCGAGCGCGGCAGCGAGTTCAGCCAGGACGCGGACCCGCGCTACGCCCCGCTCGGCGACGAAGCGCCGCTGACCGAGTGCCTCAAGGACGTCGTCGCGCGGCTGCTGCCGTACTGGGATTCGGCCATCGTGCCCGACCTGCGCGCGGGCCGGACGGTGCTCGTCGCCGCGCACGGCAACTCGCTTCGCGCGCTGGTCAAACATCTGGACGGCATCTCCGACGCCGACATCGCGGGCCTGAACATCCCGACCGGGATCCCGCTCCGGTACGACCTCACGGCCGACCTCACCCCGGTCAACCCCGGCGGCACCTACCTGGACCCGGCCGCGGCCGAGGAGGCCTCCGCCGCCGTCGCCGCGCAGGGCCGCTGAGCGCGCCTTCGCGAGAGAACTCACGACACGGACAAGGGGACACGGCCGCCGGAGGAGGGGACACACCCGCCGGTGTCGTGTCCCCTCCTCCGGTCGCCGTGTCCTCCCTTCCGGTCGCCGTGTCCCCTCTTCCGGCGGCCGTGTCCTCGCGTCCGGTGGCTGTGTCCCCTCCTGGCGGCGGTCCGCGTCGGCAAGGCGTGGCCCGAGCGGGCCCGGTCAGAGCAGGCCGAGTTCCCGCGCGCGGGCACCGGCCTGGAACCGCGAGGTGGCGCCGAGCGCGGTCATGAGTTCGGCGACGCGGCGCCGGTAGGTGCGCAGGCTCAGCTCCAGGGTCCTGGCGGCGGTTTCGTCCTTGAGGCCGGTGGCCAGCGCATCGAGGATCCGCGGCGCGAGCGCGCGAATCTCGCCGAACTCCGCGTCGAAGACCGACACCGGGGTGGCCCGCCGCCAGGCCGCGTTGAACAGCGACGTCACGTTCTGCACCACTTCGGGCCGCCTGATCAGGCTGAAGGTGCGGACCCCGGACGAGGCGTCCCCGGCCAGGATCACCGCCCGCCCGTCGAGGATGATCGTCTCGTTGATCTCGTCGGGCGTGATGCGGACCTGTGCGCCGAGCCGGTCCAGCTCGCGCAAGTGCGCCGCGGGCGCCGGTTCGAGGAGCGCTCCCGGCCGGTACAGCTTGCGTATCCGCCGGCCGGCCAGGTCGTGGTCGTGGAGCTGCCGACTCCGGCTGGACGCCCACGTGTTCAACGTGTTTGCGGCACAGGCGATCTCTTCGGCCATCGCGAACAGATGGGCGGACCGGGCGAACAGTTCGGCTTCACCACGCACCACCGCGACATCGCCAAGAGTGTCCATGGCGCCAGTCTGGCAGGAAACTGCCAACCCCGGACGCGGTCGCGTCGCCGGCGCGAAACTGGGGTCATGACCGAAACGATCAACGCCGCCGCCGCGGGCACGTGGACCCTCGGCGACCTCCCTGTCAACCGGCTCGGCTACGGCGCGATGCGCCTGATGACGAAGGCGGATGGCAGTCCCAGCGACCGCGACACGGCCATCGCCGTGCTGCGGCGGGCCGTCGAACTCGGTGTGAACCACATCGACACGGCGGCCTTCTACTTCCAGGCCTCCCGCTCCGCCAACGAACTGATCAACTCGGCGCTGCGCCCCTATCCCGAGGACCTGGTCATCGTCACCAAGGTCGGCCCCGGCCGCGGGCCCTCCGGCGACTGGCTGCCCCCGGCCCGCCCCGAGCAACTGCGCGGGCAGGTCGAGGAGAACCTGCGCCAGCTCGGCCGAGACCACCTCGATGTGGTCAACCTCCGTATCGGCGAGGGGCTCGAGCGGGGCAGCGGCTCCCTGTCCGACCGCTTCGGCGCGCTGGCCGAGCTCCGGGAGGCCGGCCTGATCGCGCACCTGGGCATTTCCAACGTGACGGCCGAACACCTGAAGGAGGCGCAGGCGATCGCGCCCGTGGTCTGCGTGCAGAACCAGTACGGGCTCACCGCGCGGCGTGAGGACGACGAGTTGGTCGGGTTGTGCGCCGATCAGGGCGTGGCCTTCGTGCCGTTCTTCGCCATCGCGAGCGGGACGGAGAACGCGGGCGTCACAGCGGTCGCGCGGGAACACGGCGTGTCACCGGCGCAGGTGCGGTTGGCCTGGACGCTGCACCGCGGACCGAACGTGCTCGCGATCCCCGGCACCGGGAATCCGGCGCATCTGGCCGAGAACGTGGCCGCCGCTGCCCTTCGACTGTCCGAAGAGGACATCGAGCGGCTCGGCGACGGACCCGCCACGAACGGTCACGTCCCGGCGGACTCCATATGAACAGGGCTTGAACACTGGTCGTGAAGGTGTCACGGCCGTCACGACCAGGCCGCCAGGACTAGGCCAAAACGTCACCTTCATGCTTACGATTCAGCCGTGAGCGTGCCTGCTTCACTTGGCCTGGCCGCCGGCGCTGTGCTGGTCGGCATGATCGCCGGTTTCCTCATTGCGCGATTCCGGCCCCGGCGGGCGGAGCGGCGGCCCAGCGGACCGACCGTGGCGGACCTGTTGCTCCGCCTGGTCCGGTTGTCGAACAACGGCGTGCTCGTGCTGAACCGCTTCGGAGACATGGTGTTGCACAACCGCCGTGCCGAGGTGTTGGGCCTGGTCGTCGACAACCGGGCCGACCCCCGGGCCCGCAAGGCCGCCGAGCACGTCGTGGACGCCGGCGAACCGATGGAGGTCGACCTTTCGCCGCTGGAGGCGCGCGGCCGGCAGCCCGCCGCGGTGGTCGGCGAGGTCCGTCCGCTGGGGGACGGTTTCACCGTGATCGAGGCGGTCGACCACTCCGAGGCCGCGCGCCTGGAAGCGGTGCGCCGCGACTTCGTGGCCAATGTGAGCCACGAGCTCAAGACCCCGGTCGGCGCGATCGCGCTGCTCACCGAGGCCGTGCTGGACGCCGCCGAGGACGTCGACGAGGTGCGGCGGTTCGGCACCAAGATCCTCCGCGAGTCGACCCGGCTGGGCACCCTGGTCACCGAGTTGATCTCGCTGTCCCGGTTGCAGGGCGCGGAACGGCTGCCGGACCTCACCGTGGTCGACTTGGACGCGGTGGTCCGCGAAGCCCTGAGCCGTACCAGGCTGTCGGCCGAGTCCGCCGACATCAACGTCACCACCGATCACCCCAGCGGCCTTCTGGTCGAGGGCGACCGCACCCTGCTCGTGACCGCGCTGTCCAACCTGCTGGAGAACGCGGTGGCGTATTCGCCCGCGCACAGCCCGGTGTCGATCAGCAGACGGCTCAACGACGGGATGGTCGAGGTCGCCGTGACCGACCGCGGCATCGGCATCGCCGAAGACGAGCAGAACCGGGTCTTCGAGCGTTTTTACCGCGCCGACAAGGCGCGTTCGCGCGCTACCGGTGGTACCGGTCTCGGCCTGGCCATCGTCAAGCATGTCGCCGCCAACCACGGGGGTGAGGTGAAGCTGTGGAGCCGGCAGGGGATCGGTTCGACCTTCACCCTGCGGATTCCGGCCTACGAGGCTCCCTCGCCGGGGCCGGAGTCGCGATCGGAGATGCGGCAGGACAAGACGCCCGACCGGACTGCCCGGTTCGTGGTGACCACGCAAGATCAGGGAGGAAGACCGTGACGAGGGTGCTCATCGTCGAGGACGAGGAGTCGTTCGCCGATCCGCTGGCCTTCCTGCTCCGCAAGGAGGGGTTCACGGCCGCCATCGCCGTTACCGGCCAGCAGGCGTTGGAGGAGTTCGACCGCAACGGCGCCGACATCGTGTTGCTCGACCTGATGTTGCCGGGCATGAGTGGCACCGACGTCTGCAAGCAGCTGCGCCAGCGCTCGGCCGTCCCGGTGATCATGGTGACCGCGCGGGACAGCGAGATCGACAAGGTCGTGGGCCTGGAGTTGGGCGCGGACGACTACGTGACCAAGCCCTACTCGGCGCGCGAGCTGATCGCGCGGATCCGGGCGGTGCTGCGCCGCGGCGGCGAGACCGGCTCCGACGGCGAGCTCGCGCCGCTGGTGCTGGCAGCCGGACCGGTGCGGATGGACGTCGAACGACACGTGGTGACCGTGGAAGGCGGGGAGATTTCCCTGCCGCTCAAGGAGTTCGATCTACTCGAGTACCTGCTGCGCAACGTCGGCCGGGTGCTCACCCGCGGACAGCTGATCGACCGGGTCTGGGGTGCGGACTACGTCGGCGACACCAAGACCCTGGATGTGCACGTCAAACGGCTGCGGTCCAAGATCGAGCCCGACCCCGGGTCCCCCCGCCATCTGGTCACGGTAAGAGGACTTGGTTACAAGTTCGAGACATGAGCTTCTGAGCAGGTACCGTAGGGCTTTGTGCGCCTAGGGGTACTCGACGTGGGGTCGAACACCGTCCACCTGTTGGTGGTGGACGCCCACCGTGGTGCCCACCCGACGCCGATGCACTCGGAGAAGACCGTGTTGCGGCTGGCCGAGCAG
>DASSAD010000412.1:0-11157 GCA_035685725.1 Amycolatopsis sp.
GGCATGCTCGGCATGCTGGTGCTGGCGCTGGCCGACCTGCACCGGTTGCTGGACACCGCGGACCTGGCCGCGGCCATGAGCGTCGAGGCGCTGCTGGGCACGGACCGCGCGTTCGCCGCCGACCTGCAGGCCCTGCGCCCCCATCCCGGCCAGGCCACGTCCGCGCGGCGGATGTGCGCGGCGTTGCGGGACTCCGAGATCGTCGCCAGCCACCGCGGCCCGGAGGACACCCGGGTGCAGGACGCCTACTCGCTGCGGTGCGCGCCCCAGGTCCACGGAGCCGCGCGGGACACCGTCGCCCACGCCGAACTCGTCGCGGACCGCGAACTGGCGTCGGCGATCGACAACCCGGTGGTGCTGCCGGACGGGCGGGTCGAGTCCAACGGGAACTTCCACGGCGCTCCGCTGGCGTATGTGCTCGACTTCCTCGCGATCGCCGTCGCCGACGTGGCGAGCATCGCCGAGCGGCGCACCGACCGGATGCTCGACGTCACCCGCTCGCACGGCCTGCCGCCGTTCCTCGCCGACGATCCCGGCGTCGATTCCGGGTACATGATCGCGCAGTACACCCAGGCCGCGATCGTCAGCGAGCTGAAGCGGCTGGCCGTGCCGGCGTCGGTGGATTCCATCCCGAGCAGCGCGATGCAGGAGGACCACGTGTCGATGGGCTGGTCGGCGGGCCGGAAACTGCGCCGCGCCGTCGACGGCCTCACCACGGTGCTGGCCGTGGAACTGCTGTGCGCGGCCAGGGCACTCGATCTCCGGGCGCCGCTGCGCCCGGCTCCCGGCACCGCCGCGGTCCGGGACCTCGTGCGCGAGCACGTCGGTGGTCCCGGACCGGACCGCCATGTCGCGCCCGAGATCGCGGCGGTGGCGGAGCTTGTCTCATCAGGACGGATCCAGGACGCATAGTGGAGGGATCGTGATCGTTCGAGCACCGCGTGGCACCACCCGGACCGCGAAGAGCTGGCCGACCGAGGCCGCTTTGCGGATGCTGCACAACAATCTCGACCCGGAGGTGGCCGAGCGGCCGCAGGATCTGGTGGTCTACGGCGGAACGGGGAAGGCCGCGCGGGACTGGGCGAGCTTCGCCGCGATCACCCGCTGCCTGACCACCCTCGATGACGACGAGACCTTGCTGGTCCAGTCGGGGAAACCGGTCGGGGTGTGCCGCACCCACGAGTGGGCGCCCCGGGTGCTGCTGGCCAACTCGAACCTCGTCGGCGACTGGGCGAACTGGCCCGAGTTCCGCAGGCTGGAACGGCTCGGGCTGATGATGTACGGGCAGATGACCGCGGGATCGTGGATCTACATCGGAACCCAGGGCATCCTGCAGGGCACGTACGAGACTTTCGCCGCGGTGGCCGCGAAACGGTTCGGCGGCACGCTCAAGGGCACGCTGACCGTGACCGCCGGACTCGGCGGGATGGGCGGGGCGCAACCATTGGCCGTCACCATGAACGGTGGTGTCGCGCTGGTCGTCGAATGCGACGCGGGCCGGGCGCGGCGCCGCCTGCGGACCGGGTACCTCGACGAGTTGGCGTCCGATGTGGACGATGCGGTCCGCCGGGTTTCCGCGGCCAGGAAGGATGGACACGCCCGGTCCGTCGGGGTGGTGGGCAACGCGGCCCAGGTGCTGCCCGGGTTGCTGCGCCGCGGGGTCGAGGTCGACATCGTCACCGACCAGACCTCCGCGCACGATCCGCTGGCCTATCTGCCGATCGGGGTGTCCGTCGAGGACTGGCCGGACTACGCGGCCGCCAAGCCCGACGAGTTCACCGAGCGGGCCCGCGACTCGATGGCCGAGCACGTCGGCGCGATGCTCGGTTTCCTGGACGCGGGCGCCGAGGTGTTCGACTACGGCAATTCCCTGCGCGGCGAGGCCAAACTGGGCGGCTGCGAGCGCGCCTTCGACTTCCCCGGATTCGTTCCCGCCTATCTCAGGCCGCTGTTCTGCGAAGGCAAGGGACCGTTCCGCTGGGTGGCGCTGTCCGGAGATCCGGCCGACATCGCCGCCACGGACCGGGCGATCCTGGAGCTGTTCGGGGAGAACGCGTCGCTGGCGCGCTGGATCCGGCTCGCCGGGGAACGCGTCGCCTTCCAGGGGCTGCCGGCCCGGATCTGCTGGCTCGGCTACGGCGAGCGGCACCTGGCCGGGCTGCGCTTCAACGAGATGGTGGCCCGGGGCGAGCTGGCCGCGCCGGTCGTGATCGGGCGGGACCACCTCGACTCGGGCAGCGTCGCCTCTCCCTACCGGGAGACCGAGGCGATGGCCGACGGATCCGACGCGGTGGCGGACTGGCCGCTGCTCAACGCCTTGGTCAACACCGCCTCCGGGGCCAGCTGGGTGTCCATCCACCACGGCGGCGGAGTCGGCATGGGCCGGTCCATTCACGCAGGTCAGGTCTGCGTGGCGGACGGAACGTCGGTGGCCGCGCTTAAGATCGAGCGCGTGCTCACCAACGACCCCGGCCTGGGGGTGATCCGGCATGTGGATGCCGGCTACGAGCGCGCGGCCGAGGTCGCGCGCGAGCGTGGTGTGCGGATTCCCATGGAGGAGACTGAATGAGCGCGGTTTCGTTGCTGGCCGACATCGCCGGAGTGGGCCGGGATCCGCACCGGGGCGGCTATTCGCGGCATGCCTTCGACGCGGCGGAGGGCGAGCTGCGCGCGTGGTTCGCGGAAGAGGCGGCCCGCCGCGGCCTGGACGTGGAGACCGACCGCAACGGAAACCTGTGGGCGTGGTGGGGCACCCCGGGCCCGGGCGCACTGGTGACCGGGAGCCACCTCGACTCCGTGCCCGGCGGCGGCGCGTTCGACGGCCCGCTCGGCGTGGTGAGCGCGCTCGACGCGGTGAAATCGTTGCGGGACAGCGGGTTCCGCCCGGCCTGCCCGCTCGCGGTGGTCGTCTTCCTGGAGGAGGAGGGCAGCCGGTTCGGGGTGTCCTGCCTGGGTTCCCGGTTGCTCACCGGGGACCTCGACGCGGACAAGGCCCGCGCGTTGCGTGATCCGGACGGGGTGACCCTCGCCGAGGTGGCCGCTCGCGCCGGGTTCGACCCGGCCAGCTTCGGGCGCGATGACGCGGCGCTTTCCCGGATCGGGCGATTCATCGAACTCCATGTGGAGCAGGGGCGCGGCCTGATCGACCTGGACGCGCCGGTGGCGGTCGGCAGCACGGTGATCGAGCACGGCCGGTGGCGGTTTTCCTTCACCGGACAGGGAAACCACGCCGGGGCGACGCTGATCGCCGATCGCCGTGATCCCATGCTGCCCGCGGCGTCGCTGGTCGCGGCGGCCCGCCGGCTCGCGGCCGGGGTGGCCGGCGCGCGCGCCACCATCGGCAGGCTGGTGCCGCGCCCGGGCGGCACGAACGTGATCGCCTCCACCGTGGACGTCTGGCTCGACGCCAGGGTGGCCGGCGACGGGAATACCCGCCCGCTGGTCGAGGAGATCGCCGAGGCGGCGAAGCTGGCCGCGGCCGAGGAGGGCTGCGCGGTCACCGTCACCGAGGAGTCCTACGCCGGTGCGGTCGCGTTCGACGCCGGGCTGCGCGACTCGCTCACCGGCGCGCTGAGGCCGGTGCTGGGCGAGGTGCCGCTGCTGCCGACCGGCGCGGGTCACGACGCCGCGATCCTCGGCGGGCACGTGCCGTCCGGGATGGTCTACGTGCGCAATCCGACCGGGATCAGCCACGCGCCCGAGGAGTTCGCCGAGGACGCCGACGTGGCGCGCGGCGCTGCGGCACTGGCCACGGTGCTGAAAGACTTGTCGACATGACGGTTTACTGGTGCGAGCACGCGTGGTTGCCCGAGGGCGTGGCCGATGCGGTGCGCATCGAGATCTCCGACGATGTCTTCGTGTCGGTCACGCCCGGCTCGGCGCGCGCCGGGACCGTCCTGGACGGGCTGGTCATGCCGGGCTTCGCCAACGGGCACTCGCACGCCTTCCACCGGGCGCTGCGCGGCCGGACGCAGCACGAGCAGGGCACGTTCTGGGCCTGGCGGGAGGGCATGTACGCGCTCTCCGCCCGGCTCGAACCCGACTCCTATCACCGGCTCGCCCGGGGTGTGTTCGCGGAGCTGGTGCTCGCCGGCTTCACCGGCGTGGGCGAGTTCCACTACCTGCACCACGCGCCGGGCGGCAAGCCCTACGCCGACCCGAACGCGATGGGCCACGCGCTGACCGCGGCGGCCGAGGAGGCCGGGATCAGGCTGACCCTGCTCGACACCTGCTACCTGACCGGCGGATTCGGCCAGGAGCTCGACGAGCGGCAGGCGCGCTTCGGCGACGCGGACGCCGAGGCCTGGGCGGAGCGCGTGGATTCCTTTACGCCCCAAGGAGATCATGTCCTCCTCGGCGCGGCGGTCCATTCGGTGCGCGCGGTGCCCGCCGACCAGCTTCCGGTGCTCGGTCGGTGGCCCGGGCCGTTGCACGTGCACCTGTCGGAGCAGCGCGCCGAGAACGCGGAATGCCTCAGCCATCACGGCCGCACCCCGGCCACACTGCTCGCCGAGGCGGGGGTACTCGGCGAACGCACGGTCGCGGTGCACGCCACGCATCTCACCCGCGACGACATCGGGCTGCTGTCGCGTTCGGGTACCCGCGCCTGTTTCTGCCCGACCACGGAGCGCGACCTCGGCGACGGCATCGGGCCCGCGCGCGCCCTCGCCGATGCCGGGGTCGGGCTGTGCCTGGGCAGTGACAGCCATGCTGTGGTCGATCCCTTCGAGGAGATCAGGGCACTCGAACTCGACGACCGGCTCGCCGCCGAGGAGCGTGCGCGCTTCACCGTGCCGGAACTGGTCGCGGCGGCGACCGATCACGACGCGCTCGGCTGGGGCGGCGCCGGGCGTATCGCGCCGGGCGCCACCGCCGATCTGGTCGTGGTGGACCTCGGGTCGATCCGCACGGCGGGCATCGAGCCGGGCAGCGCGGTGTTCGCGGCGACCGCGGCCGATGTCACGGACGTGCTGGTCGGCGGCCGGTGGGTGGTCCGGGACCGGGCCCATCAGCTGATCGGGCAGCCGGAGGCGGTGCTGGCCGCGGAAATCGGGGCCCTGTGGGGGTACTGATCACCGGGATCGGTGAGCTGACCACGAACGACCCCGAACACGGCAGGCTCCGCGACGCGGCGGTGGTGTTCGAGGGGGAGCGGATCGCGTGGGTGGGCCCGGCGCCGGCCGCTCCCGCCGCCGACGAACGGGTCGACGTCGGCGGCCGGGCGGCGTTGCCCGGCTGGGTGGACAGCCACACGCACCTGGTCTTCGCCGGCGACCGCACGGCGGAGTTCGAGGCCAGGATGGCCGGAAAGCCTTACACGGCAGGGGGAATCGCCGTGACCGTGGCGGCGACCAGGGCCGCCACGGACGCCCAGCTCGCGGCCAACCTGCGGCGCCACGTCGCCGAGGCGCGGCGGGGAGGCACGACCTGCCTGGAGACCAAGACCGGCTACGGGCTGACCGTCGACGACGAGGCCCGGTCGGCGCGGATCGCCGCTGGAGTGGTCGACGAGGTGACTTTTCTTGGTGCGCACGTCGTTCCGCCCGGTGCCGCTTCCGAGTCCTATGTGGACCTTGTCTGCGGTCCGATGCTGGCGGCGGTCGCCGGGTACGTGCGCTGGGTGGACGTGTTCTGCGAGCGCGGCGCGTTCGACGAGGCCGCGGCCGGACGGGTGCTGCGCGCCGCGAGCGCGGCCGGGCTCGGTGTGCGGGTGCACGGGAACCAGCTTCGCCCGGGGCCCGGTGTCCAGCTCGCGGTGCGTGCCGGCGCGGCGAGCGTCGACCACTGCAACCACCTTTCCGACGCCGACGTGGAAGCGCTTTCTCGATCGGACACCGTCGCGACGCTCCTGCCCGCGTGCGACCTTTCGACCCGGCAGCCGCTCGCCCCGGCCCGGCGTCTGCTCGACGCCGGCGCGGTGATCGCGCTCGCGTCGAACGCGAACCCGGGCAGCTCTTACACCACCTCGATGGGATTCTGCGTGGCGATCGCCGTCCTGCAACTGGGTCTGACGGTGCCGGAGGCGGTCTGGGCCGCGACGGCGGGCGGTGCGCGCGCCCTGCGCCGGGACGACGTGGGCGTGGTCCGGGTGGGTGCCCGGGCCGACCTCCAGGTCCTGGACGCGCCCTCGGTGACCCATCTCGCCTACCGGCCGGGCGTTCCGCTGACCTGGCGCGTGTGGCGGCGGGGCGAAGTGCTCGCCGGGGGACCCGGATTTGTCTAGTCCGTACAGTCGCGTTGGCTTGTAAGGGATTTTCCGTTTACCACGCGTTCAAGTGGAACTCCTACGCTCGCCGCGTGAATTTCTCCCTGATCGTTGGTGTGGTGATCGTGGCCGCCCTGGCCTTCGATTTCACCAACGGTTTCCATGACACCGCCAACGCGATGGCGACCTCCATCGCGACCGGCGCACTGAAACCGCGCGTGGCCGTCGCCATCTCGGCCGTGCTCAACCTGGTCGGCGCGTTCCTGTCCATCCAGGTCGCCAAGACGATCTCGGGCGGCATCGTGGACGACACCAAGGTCACCCCGGTGGTGATCTTCGCGGGCCTGGTCGGCGCCATCATCTGGAACCTGCTGACCTGGATCCTCGGGCTGCCGTCGAGTTCCTCGCACGCGCTGTTCGGCGGGCTGATCGGCGCCACCTGGATCGCTTCCGGCGCGGATGCGGTGCACTTCGGCCAGGTGGTGCAGAAGGTGCTGATCCCAGCCGTGGCCTCGCCGCTGGTCGCCGGAGTGGTCGCGATGGCCGGCACCTTCCTGGTCTACCGGATCACCGAGTCGGCCCGGCAGGACGTCGTTTCCCGGTCGTTCAAGACGGCACAGGCGCTTTCGGCTTCGCTGGTCTCGCTCGCGCACGGCACCAACGACGCGCAGAAGACCATGGGCGTGGTGACGCTGACCCTGATCGCGTCCGGTTCGCTGGCGGCCGGTTCGGGCCCGCCGCTGTGGGTCATCCTCTCCTCCGGCGTGGCCATCGCGGCCGGCACCTACTTCGGTGGCTGGCGGATCATCAACACGATGGGCAAGCGGATCACCGAGATCGAGACGCCGCAGGGCTTCGCCGCGGAGACCTCCGCCGCGGTCACCATCCTGGCCTCCTCACACCTCGGGTTCGCCCTGTCCACCACGCACGTGTGCTCCGGCGGGATCGTCGGTTCCGGCGTCGGCCGCAAGCTGGCCGAGGTGCGCTGGGGCGTCGCGGGCCAGATGGTGATCGCCTGGGTGCTCACCCTCCCGGCCGCCGCCGTGGTCGGCGCGGGTGCCGCCGAGGTCGCCCGCGAGGGCGCGTTCGGCACCCTCTCGATCGGCGTGTTCCTGATCGCCATCGCGCTCGGGGTCTTCCTGTGGTCGCGCCGCAACCCGGTGACCCCGGACACCGTGACCGCCGCCGCCGAGCCGATCCCGGCGACGGTCTGAGACCAGGGGAGCATTCTTCGTGGACATCAACTGGGGCGCGCTCGGCACCGTCGCCCTCATCGCCCTCGTCGTCGTGGCCGCCGTCACCGGCCTGTTCGCGCTCGGTGTGCGCGGCCTGTCCGCCCGCGTCGCCGCCCGCGACAGCGGGACCTCCGGCTCGGCCGGCCTCACCACCGCGGTGCTCTGCTTCGCCGTGTGCATCGCGGTCGTCGGCTACGGGATCTACCTCACCGTCACCGCCTGACCCCGTCTTTTAGTGGAGGAAGGGGTATTTACTACGGACTATCCGTAGTAAATACCCCTTCCTCCCTTTCCCCGGTCCCCTCGGCGGTGGATCAGCCCGCGAGATCGTCCGGGATCGCGTCGAGGCGGTCGGCGGGCAGCAGACTGACGACCGTGGCCATCCGGGTTCGGTCGTCGAGCAGCATGGCGATGTCGGCGAGCGCGTCGTCCGGGACGAACTCGAGGCTCGACGTGATCGCCGCATCCGGCAGGTGGTCGACGAACCGTGCCACGGTGACCCAGTCCTCGCGGCGCGCCAGTTCCTCGGCGACGGCGTTCACCACCCGTTCGGGCAACCCGGAGATGATGCCCGCCGCGCGCCGGGGGTCCAGTTCGGCGGCGACATCGGCGAGAAAGGCCGGGGACAGCCGCCGCGCGATGTCGATTCCGCGCGCGGTGTCCACCAGCCCCGCGATCCGGGCCGACAGCAGCGGCCCGAACACCACCTCCGCCATGCGCGCGAGCACGGCGCCCGGCAGCAGGCGGCTCGCGGCGGCCATCCGCCGCAACACCCCGAGGTGCGCGTCGAACAGCACGACGCTGGTTTGTTCGCGGAACCGCCGTAGGTCGTCCAACGGGACTTCCCGCAGGTAGCCGAACCGCTCCGGCGACGTGCCCAGCACCCGCGCGAGCTTGAGGATCTCGGCCTCGTGCGGGGTCACAGGCCCACGGCCTTGCGGATGGCGGGACGGAGCAACGCGGGAATGTGCCGCAACGACTCGTCACCGGCCTTGGCCAGCGCCGCGGCCTGCCGGTGCCGGGCATCCCGCACGGCACGGGCGAGGTCGGCCTGGTGGTCCGCGGCCAGCGCCTCGATCCCCGCGGGCAGCCGCCCCACCTGCTCGGCAAGCGTCCGTTCGCTCATCGGAAGCACTCCATCACACGATGATCCCATCCGATTCCCCGTTTTCCGCGAAACACCGCGAACTCGCCCGGGCGAGCGATACCGCGATCGCTCACAGTCCCGGCGGGCGTTCCGGCCACGCATGCTTGGGGTAGCGGCCGCGCAGCTCCGCGCGCACCGCGGTGTAGCCGTTGCGCCAGAAGGAAGCGAGGTCGCTGGTGACGGCGGCCGGCCGCCCGGCGGGGGAGAGCAGGCGCAGCAACACCGGCACCCCCGCCACGCGTGGGGTCTCCTGCCAGCCGAAGGCGTCCTGCAGCTTCACGGCCAGCACCGGCTCGCCCGTGCCGTAGTCGATCTTTGCCCGCGCGCCGGAGGGCAGCTCGATCATCTCGGGCGCGAGTTCGTCCAGGCGTCCCGCCTCGGGCCAGGGCAGGAGCCGGCGCAGCGCCCCGGTCGTGTCGATGCGATCGAGATCGGCCCGCCGCCGCGCGGTGAGCAGCTCCGGTAGCCAGTCCTCGGCGCGGGCCAGGAGTGCATCGGAGTCCACGGCGGGCCACGGCGGCCCGGCCGATTCACGCAGGAAGGCCAGCCGCCGGCGGAGGCGTTGCGCGGCGGGCGGCCACGGCAGCAGACCGAGCCCCTCTTTGCGCAGCCCGTCCAGCAGCGCCCGCCGCACCAGCTCCGGATCCGGCTCGCGCAGCGGCCGCTCGGTGAGCACGATCGCCCCGAGGCGACGCACCGACCGTGCCACGACTTCGCCGTCCCACCCGACTTCGTCCACTGTGGACAAAAGTGTCGGCGCCGCGCGTCCGGCCAGTTCGGCATCCGCCCGAGCGGCCAGCCGGATGACGCCGTGTGCGCGGCCGGGGTCGCGGGTGGCTTCGGCGACGGCCAGCCATTCCGCGTCCCCGAGCCCGCTTCCCCCGGGCACCTCGGCCGCGGTACCGCCGGCCATCAGGTAGACCGGCGTGCCCGGCTGCCGGCGCCGCGCCAGCCGTTCCGGATGCGCCAGCGCGATCACCAGGGCGGGATCAGGTGCCTCCGGGCCACCGGGCACCAGCCGGGCGAGCCGGTCGACCTCGCGGCGCCAGCGTCGCGCCCGCTCGTCGCCCGCATCGCGCAGCACCCGCAACTCGGCTTCGGCGTCGGTGACCGTCGCGCCGGCGTCCAGCAGCGCCACCACTTCCGCCGCGGAGCGGGGACCCACGGCCGCCGCGCCGTCGAGCAATGCCCTGGCCAGCCGCGGGTGCAGGCCCAGCGCGGCCATCCGCCGCCCCCGTTCGGTGACCCGGCCTTCGCCGTCGGTCGCGCCCAGGGTGGCCAGTAATGCGCGGCCCGCCGCCAGCGGCCCCGCACCCGGTGGGTCCCACCAGGACAGCGCGGCGCCGTCCGGGGTCGACCAGCAGGCGAGTTCGAGCGCCAGCCGGGCGAGCTCCGCGGTGCGGATCTCCGGTTCCGGATAGGCGGGCAACGGCTCGTGGCGGGCCCAGCACCGGTAGGCGCGCCCAGGGGCCTCGCGACCCGCGCGACCCGCCCGCTGCTCGGCCACGGCCGCGGAGACCCGCACCGTGGCCAGGCCCGCCAGTCCCCGGCGGTGGTCCATCCGCGGCACCCGGGCCTGGCCCGAATCCACCACCGCGCGCACCCCGGGCACGGTCAGGCTCGACTCGGCGACCGCGGTCGCCAAGATCACGCGACGACGCGGTCCCGGTCGTAACGCCGCGTCCTGCCGGGCCGCATTCAGCCGTCCGTGCAACGGCACCACGTCTACTTCAGCATCTACTTCGGACAGACCAGCGATCAGGCTGGAGACCCGGGAAATCTCGGCGGCACCGGGAAGAAACGCCAGCACATCACCATCCACTGAGGACAGTGCGGTGCCGATCGCCCGCGCCACGCAAGCCTCCACCCGCTCGCCGCGAGCCGGCGGCGTGTACGCCACGTCGACCGGGAACGTCCGGGCATCGGCGGTGATCACCGGCGCCGAGCCGAGCAGTTCGGCGAGCCGGTCCGACGCCACCGTCGCCGAGGTCGCCAGCAACCGCAGGTCCGGCCGTAGCCCGTCGCGCACGTCGAGGAGCAGCGCCAGCAGGAGGTCGGCGTCGAGGTGACGCTCATGACACTCGTCGAGCAGCACCGTGTCCACACCGCGCAGCTCGGGGTCGCCTTGCAGCCGCCGAACCAGCAGACCGGAGGTCACCACCTCGACGCGGGTGCGCGCGGAGACCTTCCGGTCACCCCGCACCGAATACCCCACGGTCTGCCCGACCGGTTCGCCGAGCAGCGCGGCCATCCGGCCCGCGGCGGCGCGCGCGGCCAGCCGCCGCGGCTCGGCCACCACGATCCGGCCCGGGCTGGATCGTGGTGGCCGAGCCAGGGCGAGCGGGACGATCGTGGTCTTGCCGGTGCCGGGCGGCGCGACCAGAACAGCGGCGCCGTGGGCGTCGAGCGCCGCGCCCAGTTCACCGAGGACGGCACGGACGGGCAGATCGGGCAGGTCGGAAACGTTCATTTCCTGGTCACGGTAGGAGGTGCGCGCACAACGTCGCCGCACGGCCCGATCGGATGGCCGCCGGGTGGAGGGCTCGGCGGCCTCACCCGGGCGAGCGAGG
>DASSAD010000413.1:0-18728 GCA_035685725.1 Amycolatopsis sp.
TCGGCCCTTCTCGCATCGTGTACTGATGCCGAGCTCGCCACGCTTCTCAACACTGGGCGGGCCGTCAGCGTGGGTGTGGGCGGTGCTTCGGCAACGCTCGACGTCGACGGTGCGCCGGTGTTCGCCAAGCGCATCCCGCTGACCGACCGGGAACTGGCCCACCCACGCTCGACCGCGAACCTGTTCGACCTGCCGATGTTCTGCCAGTACGGTATCGGCAGCCCGGGCTTCACCGCGTGGCGTGAGCTCGCCGCGAACATCATGGTCACCGAAGGGGTTCTGGCCGGCGAGACGGAGTCGTTCCCGTTGCTCCACCACTGGCGGGTGTTGCCCGGACGTCCGCCGATCGCGGCCGAGCACGCCGACCTCGACACGGCCGTCGCCGCGCTCGACGGCCACCCAGCCGTACGTGCCCGCCTCCAAGCCCTGGCCACCGCGTCGTGCAGCCTCGTGCTGTTCTGTGAATACCTCCCGGGTTCGATGATCAGCTGGCTGCGCGAAGATCCGATGAGCAAGGTCGACACGGTCGAGCAGCAGCTATCGCGGATCGTCGCCTTCCTGGGCCGCCGCGAGTTGCTGCACATGGACGGGCACTTCGGCAACATGCGCACCGACGGCGGGCGGATCTACCTCACCGACTTCGGGCTGGCCACATCGCCGCGTTTCGACCTGTCGGCCGCTGAGCACGACTTCGCCCGACGCAACGCCACACACGATGCCGATTATGCCGCCATGCGACTCGTCAATTGGCTGGTGACGGCGCTTTGCGGGATGGCGCTGCCGGCCGGCGGTGACCGCACCACTCCGCGAACCGCGCGCAACGAATACGTATTCCGGTGCGCCGCCGGCCAGGTTCCGGATGACGTGCCGCCTGCCGTGACCGCGATCCTGACCCGGCACGCACCTGCTGCCGCGAGAATGAACAGCTTCTACGAGCGACTGTTCAGCGGCGAGGTACGCGCGGAATATCCGGGCTGGTCCGGCTGAGAAAAACACCGGCCGTACAGTTCCGGACGCCGGTCGGCATGCACGTCGTTGAGTTCGCTGATCTTCTTGTCGCGTGCCTGGGCGAGGTCGACCGTCGCGGTGAGGATCGCTTCCGCACCGAGGTGCGGGGAGGTCACGGGGTACCCGTCGGCATCGACGATCACGCTGCCGCCCAGCCATTCCTGCCCGCGCTCGGTGCCGGTGCGGTCGGCGACCGCTACGACCATGCGATTCACCGCGGCATCGGCCTGGACACGGACGATTTCGTTCGGGCGTTCGCCGGCCGGCCGGGGGAACATCGGCCAGTTCACCGGGCCGCACAGCAGATCGGCGCCGTCGAGTGCCACCAGCCGCACCAGTTCGGGGAACTCGAGGTCGTAGCAGACGGCCATGCCGATGCGGCCGAACCGGGTGTCGATGACCGGTGGCGCGGCCGATCCCGGGACGAACCCGCGGGTCTTCTCGGTGTTCCACAGGTGAGTCTTGCGATAGGAACCGCGCAGTCCCGTCTCGTCGACCAGCACGGCCGTGCTGTACACCAGGCCGTCCTCACCGAGTTCCGCGACACCGCCGACCACCACCAACTGTCGCTGGATCGCCAGGCTTTCCCATTCGCGGACAGTCGGGCCGTGCAGCGGCTCGGCCAGCCGTCGCAGCTCGTCGGAGCTTTCGAACAGGTAGCCGCAGTGGGCAAGTTCGGGGAGCACCACGACATTCGCGCCGACACCCGCGGCCGCGAGGATAGCTTCGCGGATCCGGGCCCGGTTGTCCGAAACGTGGCCGATCCGAAGAGCCGGCTGGCAGCAGGCGATCGTGACGGCCGAGGTCGGTCTCACCGCAGGGCCCCTTCGAGTTCGGCTTCGCTCGCGGTGCGGGCCTCCGTTTCGGCGTCGCGGTCGAGATTGCGACAGAACAGCGCGTAGAGACCTCCGGAGACGGTCAGCCCGATCACGAACGAGAAGTCCGCGCCGCCGAGTACCTTCGCGACCGGTCCGGTGTAGAAGGTCGTCGAGAAGAAGGGGATCATGGCACCGAATCCGACGAGGTAGGCGACGACCCCGCGCCACGCCCAGCGTCGGTAGATGCCGTTCGGTTTCAGGATTTCCGCGATCGCGTATTCGCCGTGCCGGACGCCGTAGAAGTCGACCAGGTTGACGGCCGTCCACGGCACGAGGAAATACAGCATGAGCAGCACGAAATTGTTGAAGCTGCCGACATAGTCGGCCGGGATCAGCAAAGCGGTGGCCAGCGACGCGACACCGACCACGGCCAGCCCGAGCACTCGGAGCGCGACGGTGGGCCGCACGCCCTTGAAGCCGTCGACGGCGCTGGTCCCGGTCAGCATGGCGCCGTAGGCGTTGACTCCCATGATCGAGACCAGCGCCAGCACGGATACCAGCACCGTCAGCGTCCCGAAGCCGGGGAAGAGGAGGTCGCCGACCTGGCGAATGGCCAGGATCGGGTCCGGCGACGGAAGACGACTGGCCAGGATCGCGCCGAGCGACATCAGCCACACCGCGGACAGTGCCGCCCCCGCGTAGACCGAGGAGATCAGTTTGGGCGCGGACGCGTTCGAGGGGAGGTAGCGCGTGTAGTCCGAGACGTACACGGCATAACTGATGTTGTATCCGGCGGCGAGCGAGAACTGCACGAGGAAGGCGGGTGTGGTCCAGCCCGCCGTCGCGGCCGGTGCGCCCGGCGCGGGTGCCGTCCCCGTGAAGTGCACGATCGCCACGATCGTGACGATCGCGAACACGAGGACGAGCAGGTAGGTCAGCCAGCGCTGCACGAAGTGGAGCAGATCGTGGCCGACGACCGCGATGACGATCGAGCCCGCGATGAGCACCGGATACCAGAACAGCTTGGCCTCCGGCAGCACGAGCCCGATGCCCTGGGCCGCGAGAATCGTGTCGAAGACCAGGAATCCGATGTAGACGAACACGGTCGCGGCGAACGGCACGATGACGCCGCGGCTGCCGAACTGTGCCCTCGACTGGATCATCTGCGGCAGCCCCATGCGCGGGCCCTGGTTCGCGTGGAATGCCATGAAGAACGTGCCGCAGCACACCCCGATCAGGACGGCGAGCACGCTGAAGCCGAGACTCAGCCCCATCGCCGGGCCGACGAAACCGGTGACGAGCGTGGGCAGCACGAAGTTGCCGGTGAACCAGAACGGCCCCTGATGCCACACCTTGCCGTGACGCTCCGAGCGGGGCACGTAGTCGATCGAGTGCTGTTCGATCACGCCTTCGCGTCGGTCTCGTGCGGACTGATTGTCCATTGAGGACATGAGTGTCCCTTCCGGCGCCGGCGCTAGGGGCCCTCGCGCGTCGGTTCGGCCGGGGTCATGGCCGAGAGGATTTCGTAGGCGACGTGGGCTGCCGCGACCGCGGTCACCTGCGCGTGGTCGTAGGCGGGCGCCACCTCGACCACGTCTGCGCCGACCAGGCGCACCGAGCGCAGGGCCCGGATCATGGCGAGGAGTTCGCGGCTCGTCATGCCACCGGCCTCCGGGGTGCCGGTGCCCGGTGCGTGCGCCGGGTCGAGGACGTCGATGTCGACCGAGAGATAGACCAGGCGATCGCCGAGCCGGGCCAGCATTCGCTCGATGGTGCGGGCAAGCCCGTCGGTTTCGAGCTCGACGCTGGAAATGACGGCGAAGCCGAGGCGCGAGTCGTCCCGCAGATCGTCGCGAGAGTAGATCGGCCCACGGGTCCCGACGTGAAGGCTGGCGTCGAGGTCGATGAGGCCCTCTTCCGAGGCGCGGCGGAACGGCGTGCCGTGGGTGATCGGGGCGCCGAAGTAGGTGTCCCAGGTGTCGAGGTGCGCGTCGAAGTGCAGCACGGCGACCGGGCCGTGCTTTCTCGCGGCGACGCGGAGGAGGGGGAGCGCGATGGTGTGGTCGCCACCGAGGGTGAGAAGGCGTTTGCCGTCGCGGGAAAGCGCTTCGGCGCCGGTCTCGATCTGCTCGACCGCCTCCGCGAGGTCGAACGGATTGGCGATGAGGTCTCCGGCGTCGGCCACCTGCTGGGCGGTGAAGGGATCGACGTCCTGCGCGGGGTTGTGCGGGCGCAGCAACCGGGAGGCCTCACGGATGTGTGCCGGGCCGAAGCGTGCTCCGGGTCGGTAGCTCACTCCGCTGTCGAAGGGGACGCCGACGACCGCGATGTCCGCGCGCGGCACGTCCTCGATGCGGGGCAAGCGCGCGAAGGTCGCGAACCCGGTGTAGCGCGGGTTCAGGCTGGCGTCGGGCGGTTCGACAGCGTTCACCACAACCTCGGGCTTCTCTCGAACGTGATTACCGACCCGTGGGGGTGCGGGAAAGGCAGCTTGGTCCCGTAAAGTGGCTTCAGTGTGGCTTCGGCTGATCACCACTGTCAAGATTGCCGCGACAGGTGGTCGACCCGCGAGGCCTGCGCGGACTTCGATCAGGTCACGTCCTGGCAGGTCGCCGCCCCGGCGTCGCACTGTCCACAAAGGAATCCGCGTCTTCGGCGCGGCGTCGATCCCGGACGAATCGGGCAAGGCCTCCAGGGTCCACGGCAGGACCGTGCGCCGTGCAGAGCACACCGGATCAGTACGTTGGGTGAAAATTCTTGGCTAAATGCCAACGACGGTGTTGACTGGCCCCGTCAGACGAAGCACGACACGACGAGGGGCACGCCGGATGACCGAGCCGCTGCAGCTCGACCCCGCGAAGACCGCGGTGGTCCTGATCGAATACCAGAACGACTTCACCACCGACGGCGGTGTGATGCACGGCGCCGTGTCCGAGGTGATGGACAAGACCGGCATGCTCGCGAACACGGTGGCCGTCGTCAGCGCGGCCCGTGCGGCGGGTGCCACGATCATGCATGCGCCGATCACCTTCGCCGAGGGATACAACGAGATCTCGAATCACCCCTACGGCATCCTGAAGGGCGTCGTCGACGGCAATGCCTTCGTGAAGGGCAGCTGGGGAGCGGCCATCGTCGACGACCTTTCCCCGCGGGACGGCGACATCGTCGTCGAAGGAAAGCGCGGGCTCGACACGTTCGCCAGCACCAACCTCGACTTCATGTTGCGCAGCAAGGGGATCACCACCCTGATCCTCGGCGGCTTCCTCACCAACTGCTGCGTCGAATCGACCATGCGCACCGGTTACGAGAACGGCTATCGGGTCATCACGCTCACCGACTGCGTCGCCGCCACCTCGCCGGCCGAGCAGGACAACGCGATCACCTACAACTACCCGATGTTCTCCCTGCCGGTCGGCTCCACCGACGTCATCGCCGCGCTCGGCTGAGCCGCGTACCCGGGCCGCGCACCGTCGCCGAAGACCGCGCGGCCCGGGCCGGAAGCCGTCCGCGAAGAACGATCGAATCCGATCGTCCGGCTGATCGGTCACGCCGGTTCGGCCGCCGGGGCCCCATCTGGGGAATGGTTTTCCGCTGCTCTACGTTGGGTATGGGAAACCGCCGGAAGGACTCCGGTGTTTCATAGTGGACGGAGTGGACCACATGGGCCTGGGTTTCAGCGTTCCGATGTTCGGTGCCGCGGCCAACGAACCGGACGGTATCGCCCGGTTCGCGGCGGACGTGGAGAAACTCGGTGCGACGAGCCTCTGGGTCGGTGACCGGTTGCTGGCCGCGGTGGATCCGACTGTCGGCTATGGCACTTCCAGTACCATTCCGGTCGAGTTTCGTTCGGCGGCCGATCCGTTGACGGCGTTGGCGGTCGCGGCGGCGGTCACCAGTGAGGTCCGGTTGGGCAGCAGCACCATCAACGCGCCGTGGTACTCGCCCACGCTGCTGGCCCGCACGCTGACCAGTATCGACGTGGCCAGTGGTGGCCGGCTCGTCCCCGGGTTCGGGATCGGGTGGTCGCCGGAGGAGTACCAGGCCGCGGGGGTGCCGTTCGACGGGCGGGGCGCGCGGCTGGACGAACTGCTGGACGTGCTGGAGGCCTGGTGGACGGCCGACCCCGTGGTGCACCAGGGTCCGCTGTTTTCGATTCCGGCAAGCCATGTCGAGCTCAAGCCGGTGCAACGGCCGCGTCCCCCGATCTATCTCGGCGCGTTCGGGCCGCGGGCGCTGCGCCGGGTCGGCGAGCGGGCCGATGGCTGGCTGCCGGCGTGGTCGGTGCCGGAGGTGTTTCCGGCCGGCCGGCTCGCCGAGGCCTGGTCGGTCATCCGGCGAGCGGCCGAGGAGGCGGGTCGCGACCCGGACCGGCTCGGGATGATGCTGCGGGTCAACGTGGCCGCCGGCACGCCGGTGGAAACGGTCGCCGAAGCGGTGAAGAAGATCAGCGCGACGCTGCCCGCGGCGGAGACCTTCGTGGATTTCACCTATCTGGCCGACACCGTCGAGCACGCCACCGAGCTGGCCGGCCGGATACTGGAGCTTGTCGCGGCCGGCTGACGGGGCGCCCGGCGATCGCGAGTTCGGCGTGGCAGGCCACCCCGCATCACACCGCACTGCCGCCGCATCGCGCTTCGACGACCGGCCCTGGACGCCGACCGAGGCGCGCCGCTCAGCCCTTGCGGGCGACTCCCGCGATGATCCGCGACTTCGAGGGAGCGTCCGCGAACGCGATGCCCGGGACCGGGTGCCATTGCGGGGCGTAGACCAGGCCGGGATCCACGAGTTCCCAGTCGCCGAAGAATCGCTCGAACTCCGCGAAAGTGCGCAGCTGGCCCGGGTTGGTGGTGCTTTCGTAGTAGTCCACCAGGTCGACGAGTGCCTGCCGCTCCTCGTCGTCGGCCGGGTTCTCGTTGGTCACCTGGCACAGGATCAGCACCGAGCCGGGGGCCAGCCGCTTGCGGAAGAAGGCCAGCGCGGCGTCGGGGTGCTGTTCGTCCTTGATGAAGTGCAGCACCGCGTTGATGACGAGGCCGATCGGCCGAGTGGGGTCGATGATCCCGGTCTGCAGCACCCGGCTCCACAGGTCGGCGGGTTGCAGGAGATCGCCGGCGATGGCCTTGTGCCGGTCTTCGTCAGCGGTGTCGGCGAGCAGGATCTGTGAATGCGCGAGTGCGATCGGCTCGTTGTCGATGTAGACGACGCGGGTGTCGAGTTCCGGCCGCGCCTCGTCGGCCACCTCGTGCACGTTGCCCTCGGTGGGCAGGCCGGAGCCGATGTCCACGTACTGGGTGATCCCGGCCTGGGAGCAGTGGGCGACGGCGCGTCCCAGGAACTGCCGGCAGGACACCGCCGCCTTGGGGATCAGCGGCAGGCGCGCGGCGACCTTCCGGCCGAAGACCTCATCGATCGCGTAGTGGTGGTTGCCGCCGATGAAGTAGTCGTAAACCCGTGCCGCGGAAGGTTTGTCGAGACTGTCCCCGACCGCCCGCAGCACACTTTCGTCCGTCGCCATGTGCGAAAGCATGCCACAGGGCCGCGATTGTTGATCATGGACGCTCGTTCGGGGACGCCGCGGCTGTCGCTTTACCGACGGAAAAGGCGAGAATGTCCGCTTCGATGTGATGGCGGACACCCGTCGGCCTTTTCCGGCCGTTGTTCCGAATAACTGCGGACTGTCCCCGGTGTGTTCTTTTCGATTTTTGGCTGGAGCGCGGACCGGGTGACTTTTCCTTTTTCTGACCGCGATTCCCGCGCCGCTGGTCGATCTTCTTGCCTTGTAATCAAGGCTTTGCTAACTTGCGGGAGCAGTAGTAACAGTGGAACTAGCAGGCCCGGGAGGCATGACCGGTGAGCGGCGTGAGCGGTCCACGGATGACCACCGCCGCGACCGGACCCGGCGGACACGCCACCGAAGCGCCGGGCCGCCGATGACCGAGCAAAAGGCACGCGAGACACCGGTGCGGCCCACCGGCCGGCGCCCGGACGGCGGCCGGGCCCGCCGCGCGCTGCGCGACCAGCGGCCGCTCCTGCTGCTGATCGCGGTCACGCTGGTGTTGATCGTGGTCTCGCTGGGTATCGGCCGCTATCTGGTCGACCCGATCACGGTGGTCCAGGTGCTGACCGGCCAGGTGATCCGGCTCCCGGTCACCTGGCTGCCCGAGCAGCAGGCCGTGATCCTCGACGTCCGGCTTCCGCGCATCCTCGCCGCGCTCCTGGTCGGTGCCGCGTTGTCCGCGTCCGGCTCCGCCTATCAGGCGATGTTTCGCAACCCGCTGGTCTCACCGGAGATCCTCGGCGTCGCGGCCGGCTCGGGTTTCGGCGCCTCGGCCGCCATCCTCGCCGGTCTGTCCACGACTCCGCTGCAGGTGCTCTCCTTCGCCGGCGGGTTGCTCGCGGCGGTGCTGGCCGTCGCGATCGGGCGCGTCGTCGGTCGTGGATCGCTGATCATCCTGGTGCTGGGCGGCATCGTCGTCGGCGCGATGTTCAACGCGCTCATCTCCGCCACCCAGTACTTCGCCAACCCCGAGACCACCTTGCCGGAGATCACGTTCTGGCTGTTCGGCAGCCTGGCGCGGGCGACCATGAGCGGGCTGGTGGTCCCGGCGGTGATCGTCGGGAGCTGCCTCGCCGCCCTCCACCTGGTGCGCTGGCCGTTGACGGTCCTGGCCGCCGGTGAGGACGAGGCCCGCACCCTCGGGGTGGACCGGCGTCTGGTGTGGACGGTCGTCATCGGCGCGTCCACGCTGATGACCGCCACCGTGGTCAGTATCGCCGGGATCATCGGCTGGGTCGGCCTGGTGGTGCCCCACCTCGCGCGGTTCATGGTCGGCCCCGCGTTCAACCGGCTCCTGCCGGCGGCGACGGTGCTGGGCGGCGCGTACGTGCTCGCCGTCGACGACATCGCTCGCAGCGTCACGTCCCTGGACCTCCCGCTGGGTATCCTCACCGCTCTCATCGGCGCCCCGTTCTTCGTCGCGTTGCTCGCGAAGGCGGGACGGCAATGGCTGTGATGGCGCAGACCCCGGAAACCGGCACGCCGCCCAACGTCGAGATCACCGGCCTGAACTTCGCCTACGCCCGCGGCGGCCACCGCCTCGACGACGTTTCCCTGACCGTCCACCGGGCACAGGTGTGCTGCCTGCTCGGCCCCAACGGCACCGGCAAGACCACGCTGTTGCGTTGTCTGCTGGGACTGCTCAAACCCGAGCGCGGGCAGGTCCGGGTCGCCGGGCGAGACGTCAGCACACTCTCTCCCCGGGAGCTTGCCCGCCTGGTCGCCTACGTACCGCAGACCACCACCACGCCCTTTCCCTTCACCACGCTCGAAATCGTGGTCATGGGGCGCACTCCCCATCTTTCGCTCGTGCGCACCCCGTCGGCCGCCGACCGGCGGGAAGCGCTTGCCCAGCTCGACCGGCTCGGTATCGCGGCTCTCGCCGAGCGGCCGTTTTCCCTGCTCTCCGGCGGTGAGCGGCAGCTCGCCCTGCTCGCCCGCGCACTCGTCCAGCAGGCCCCGGTCCTCCTCCTGGACGAACCCACCGCGGCGCTGGACTACGGCAACGAGACACGCATCCTGCAGACCATCGGCGGCTTGGCGCGCGAAGGCCGATCGGTCCTGATGACCACGCACCAGCCCGCCCACGCGCTCGCGCACGCCCACCACGTGGCGCTGATGCGCGGCGGCACGGTCGTCGCCCAGGGCCCGCCGAGCGAGGTCGTCACCGGCGAACGACTGAGTTCCCTGTACGGCGTCGGAATCCACGTCGCCCGGGTCACCCTGCCGGGCAGCGCCGGCCACACCGTCGCCACCTGCCTGCCGATTCCCCAGGACGACTCCGGATGAGCGAGGCGGGATTGCCCGGCCGAAAAGTTCTCGAGGCGAGGAGTCTGCCGATGAACAGCCGAAAACGTCACTTCGGGCGAGCCTTCGCCCCCGCGCTGGCGGCGGGGATGTGCTGCCTGCTCGCCGCGTGCGGGGCGTCCAGCCCGGCCATACCCACGACGACCGTGACCGATGTGGCGCACCGCAGTGTGCGCGTCCCGACCACGATCAACCGGATCGCCGACCAGTGGGCGGCGCACGTGATCATCGACGAGCTGCTCGGCCGGGGCAGCGCCGTGGTCGCGGTGAACAGCGGCGTGCAGAAGTCGCACAACCCGTTGCTGCAGGAGATCGATCCGCACATCGCCAAGGCGGACGCGCCCTGCACCAACTCCGGGTGCAACGCGGAGCAGATGCTCAAGGACGCACCCGACCTCGTTTTCTGGGCCGGGACGACGACCGGTGCCGACTCCCTGCAGCAGCAGACCGGGCTGCCGGTCTACGACCTCTCGGGCTTCACGACGTTCGCGACGATGGAAGCCGACATCACGGCGACGGCGAGCGTGCTGGGTGCCGCCGCCCAGACGAAGGCCGCCGCCTACAACAGCTATCTGCAGAAGCAGGTCAGCGATGTCCAGGCGGCGGTCAAGCACGCCACCGAGCCCGCTCCCTCGGTGCTGCACGTCCTGTCCACCAGCCAGGGCGAGCTCACCGTGGACGGCTCCGGGACCTTGATCGACACGTGGATCACCCTCGCCGGCGGCACCGACGCGGCGGCCAAGGCCGGCGTCAAGGGCAACATGGTCACCATCAACGAGGAAGAACTCGCCGCCATGAACCCGGACGTGATCATCTTCGAGTCGGGCTCGGGCAACTCCATGGCCAAGGCCCGCGCCGACCTGCCGGGCTGGGACTCCTTGAACGCCGTCCGCGACAACCGGGTCTATCAGGACCCCCAGGGTGTTTTCCCGTGGGACCGGTACGGTCCGGAGGAGGCGCTCCAGGTCCAGTGGGCCGCGCAGTTGCTGCACCCGAGCGCGTTTCCCGGGTTGACCATGCAGAGCGTCGCCACCGACTTCTACCAGCGGTTCTTCGGCTACCGGCTCACGCCCTCGGATCTGGCGACGATGTTCGCTCCGCTGCCCGCCGGGTAGCGGAGCGCGGCCTCGCCTCAGCGGTCGCACGGGCACCGCGGCCGGCCCTCGCCCGGGGCCGGCCGCGAGCGCATCGCTAAGCCGGCCGGTGGTTCCCGGCGGGTGTCGCGGTTTCGGCGAGTCCGGTCAGCGACCGGGGAAGCGGGCCCAGGTGCAGGACGCCGAGGCGTTGGGTGGCGCGGGTGAGGGCGACGTAGAGTTCGGCCGCGCCGCGTGGGCCTTCCGCGAGGATCCGCATCGGTTCCACGACCAGGACGGCGTCGAACTCCAGGCCTTTCGTCTGGGCGGCCGCCACCGTGCCGGGCACGCCGGGCGGCCCGATCACGACGCTGGTACCGACGCGGGCGGCTTCGTCCCGCCGGAATTCCTCGATCGCGGCGGGCAGTTCGTCCTCGGTGACCTGCCTGGACCACGGCGGGACGCCGCACGCGCGGACCGACTCCGGTGGCCGGACTCCGGGTGCGAACTCGGCCAGCAGCGCGGCGGCGACGGTCATGATCTCCGCGGGGGTGCGGTAGTTCACCGACAGCGACCGGTAGCTCCAGCGGCCGGGCACGTAGGGCTCCAGCATCACCTCCCACGATGTCGCTCCGGCCGCGGAGCGGCGTTGGGCGAGATCGCCGACCACGGTGAAGGACCGGCCGGGGCAGCGTCGCATCAGCGCCCGCCAGTCCATTTCGGACAGTTCCTGGGCCTCGTCGACCACGACGTGCCGGTAGGTCCAGTTCCGGTCCGCGGCGGCGCGTTCGGCGAGGTCACGGGTGTCGCGTTCGACGAACCGGTCGGCAAGGTCCTCCGCGTAGAGCAGGTCCTGGGCGAACAGGTGATCCTCGTCGTCCATCATGTCCTCGCGGCTGACCAGGTTGTCCAGCACGGCCGCCGCGTACTCGGCCTCGGCCTTGGCTTCCGGCTCCGCGGCGGCCGGGGAATCAGCTGCCTTGTCACCGTTGAGCAGATCGACCAGCTCGTCGAGCAGCGGCACGTCCGACACCGTCCACGCCTCGCCGACGGCGCGCCACAGCGCCTGGTCCGCGCCCGCCGCGCGGAGCCGCTCGTGGGACGTGTACAGCGGCGCCAACAGTGTTTCCGGCGTCAGGATCGGCCAGAGTTCGTCGAGCGCGGCGGTGAACGTGTCGTCCTGGGCGAGTTCGGCGACCAGATCCGCCCGCAGACTCTCCCATTCTTCGCGGTCCGACCGGGTCAGCCAGCCCCGGCCGATCCGGGCGATCGCCCGCTCGGTGAGGACGTAGGTGACGATCTCGGTGAACACCGCGCGGGCCTCGTTGTGCGGCAGCCCGCTCGCGCGCGCCTCCTCCCTGGCCCACTCCGCGGTCTCGGCGTCGATCCGCACCGTGACGTCCCCCAGTTCGATCGGCAGCGGCTGCCCGGGCAGCCGCTGCCGATCCGCGACCGCCGCGGCCAGCACCTCCAGGATCTTCCGCGAGCCCTTGAGCCGCGCGACTTCCGGCGTGTCCTCGGCGGTGACGCGCAGCCCGGGCACGAGGTCTCCGGTGGTCATGAACACCACGTCGGACTCGCCCAGCGACGGCAGAACGCGGCCGATGTGGTTCAGGAAGGCCGGGTTGGGCCCGACGACGAGCACGCCATGGCGTTCCATGCGCTCCCGCTGGGTATAGAGCAGGTACGCGACGCGGTGCAGCGCCACCACCGTCTTCCCGGTGCCCGGGCCGCCCTCGATCACGAGCACCCCCGGGTGATCGAGTCGGATGATCTCGTCCTGCTCGGCCTGGATCGTCGCCACGATGTCGCGCATCCCCTCACCGCGCGGCGCGGTGACCGCCGCGAGCAGCGCCGCGTCCCCCCGCTCGTCGCCCCCGGGGCGGCCGAACACCTCATCGGTGAAATCGACCACCTGGCGCGCGCGGGTGAGGAACTGGCGGCGCCGGCGCATGTTCTCCGGGTTCACGGCGGTGGCGACGTAGAACGCGCGCGACGCCGGCGCCCGCCAATCCAGCAACACGGGTTCGTAGTCGTTCTCCTCGTCGAAAAGGCCGATCCGGCCGACGTAGGAATGCTCGCCGGAAAGGGTGTCCAACCTGCCGAAACACAGCCCGTTGTCCGCGACGTCCAGACGCTTGACCTCCTTGGCCGACGCCCGCACCTGGACGTCGCGTTCCATGGGCGTCCCGCCGACCCCGCCCAACGCCGCTTGGTACTCGCCCTTCGCCCGCGCGCGCTCGGCATCGAGCCGCGCGTACAGCCCCGCCACGTGGGTCCGCTCGGACCGCAATTCGTCTTCGTACCCCTGAGTTGACACAGGCCCCTCATCGTGTTTAAACTGATGTTAGGTTCGACGGGTTCTCCATTGGTTATGGAGGGCGCGTCGATTTTTTATTGTCCGCCTTGTGTCAAGTCCCCGCGTGGTTGCCGCCCAGCCCGGGGAAGGCGAGCCGGGCATCCTTGGCTGTGTCCGGCGGGTGATCGGCCGGTGCCGGCCGATCACCCGCCCGTCGTGCTCAGTGCCGGGTTCAGCGTTCGGTTACCGCTCGGTCACTGCTGGGTAGACGCGGTGTCGCGCCAGGAATACCGGGGCCGGAACCCGAGCACTTCGGTGGCCTTGTCGATGGACAGCAGCGTCTGGTATTCGCCGATCTCGCGCGTCACCGGGACCTCCGGGTAGTACTCCTTGAGCACCTCGAGCGAAGGGCGGTCCAGCGCGGTGTCGGTGGCCGCGATGATGAACGACTGGGCGCCGCTGACCTCGGCCTCCAGCCCGAGGCGACACGCCAGGGCCGAGTCGCGCTCGTCGATGTAGCCCCACAGGTTCCACTTGCGCAACGCCGGGTCGCGCCACACCTGGGGGAACGTCGCGTACTCGACCGGCCCGACGATGTTGGAGAACCGCAGCCCCACAAAGGGAATCCCGGACCAGCTGGTGAACTGCTCCGCCATCGTCTCACTGACCACTTTGGACAGAGCGTAGGAGCTGGTCGGATACGGGTAGTGGGCTTCGTCGATCGGCGCGTACCGCGGCGGCGTGTCGAAGGGCAGTCCGAGCGTGGTCTCGCTGGAGGCCCACACCACCCGGTTGAGGCCGAGCGCGGTCGCGGCGGAGAACACGTTGTAGTTCATCGTGGCGTTCTCCGCGAACGTCCGCGCCGCGGGGAACCGGCCGGGTGCCGGGATGTTGGCGAGGTGCACCACGGCGTCCGCGCCGGTGAGCACCTCGACCGCCTGGCCGTAGTCGGTCAGGTCGGCGAGCAGCACGCGGACGCCGATGTCCTGGCTGGGAGCCACCACGTCGGTGGCGCTGACCTCGTAGTCGTGTGCGAGCAGTTCGGCGACAGCATGCCGGCCCGCACGTCCACTGGCCCCGGTGACACAGATTTTGGTCATGTCTCCATGGTGCCGGGTTTTGATCTCCGTCGTCAGCACTGACACCGGACAACCTGGGCAAGATGTTCTGTCCTCGTCAGGCCGCGCCCGCACCGCCTGGGCCGGTCCCGGTGGCCAGTGCCGGCGCGGTCACCGGAGTGCCATGGCGACAAAAGGCCCGAAATATTCCAAAACGGTCATGCGCGGAATCTCGGTGAGCGCCGGCGGGGAATTGTCGTGGCAAGATCCGCGGAATCCGTTCATTGTTTCCTGAATCCCCTTCCGCGTCAACTGTCGCGCCCGTTCGGCTATTCGGAGTAATGTTCGGCATCGTGACTCACGACGCAGTCCTTCGGCTGGTAATGCTCGAAAAAATATGCTCACGGCACGGCGGGACGGCGCAAATGCTCGAACGAGAAGCGGTCCGGACGCGCTCAATTGAGAAGGCCGTCGATCGTTCTTGACTGGGTATGATCTTGGCCGTTCTTTGATTGCGTGGAAGTGTCGTGTGGGGGCGCGCGGGACCAGGTGATAGGAGTCTTGTCAGTGCGGTCATCGAGATCAGGGAAAGAGCGGAAAGGCGTAGTGGCGCGGGTCATGGTGGTCCTGACCGTGTCCGCGTTCGCCGTGCTGGGAGCGGCGGTGCCAGCGTCCGCGGCACCCGGTGCGGTGCCGGCCGCGCCGAGTGCTGGTGAGCCCGTGGCGAAGCGGGCTTCTCTGCCCGCCCCGTCGGCCACGAAGCCGGGCACGACGACCACCGTCACCGCGGCGTCCGGCGCCACGGCGAACACCCAGGCGGCCTGCCCGGCCCCGGCGAACAAGGACGAGTTCACCTGCTTCGCGCAGCGGCGCACCGACGTTCCGTCGGCCAAGGGGTTGCTGCGGAACCTGAACGCGACCGCCGCGCCGGCCGGGTACGGCGCCGCCGACCTGCAGAGCGCCTACGACCTGCCGGCCAACGGCGGTGCCGGCGCGACGATCGCGATCGTCGACGCCTACGACGACCCGAACGCGGAAGGCGATCTCGCGCTCTACCGCCAGCAGTACAACCTGTCGCCGTGTACCACGGCGAACGGCTGTTTCCGGAAGGTCGACGAGACGGGTGGCACGGCCTATCCGGTGCCCGATCCCCATTGGTCGGAGGAGATCTCCCTCGACCTGGACATGGTTTCGGCGGCCGCCCCGGACGCGCACATCCTCCTGGTGGAGGCCGGATCGGCGATGCAGACCGATCTCGGGGCCGCGGTGGACGAGGCCGTCGCGCTCGGCGCGAAGTACGTCTCCAACTCCTACGGGTCGAACTACTACTCGACTCCCGGCAGCGGCGAAGACCCCGCCGAGCACACCGAGCTCGACGGGTACTACAACCATCCCGGTGTCGTGATCACCGCCAGCAGCGGTGACCTGACCTACGGCGTCGCCTACCCCGCGTCCTCGCCGTACGTGACCGCCGTCGGTGGCACCACGCTCACCAAGGATTCCAGCGCCCGTGGCTGGTCGGAATCGGTGTGGATCGGTTCCGGATCGGGCTGCTCCGTCTATGAGCCCAAGCCGGCCTTCCAGACCAACGCCGGCTGTGCCGACCGGACGGTGGCCGACGTCAGCGCGGTGGCCGACCCGAACACCGGCGTCGCGGTCTACGACTCCTACCAGAGCGGTGGCGGCTGGTGGGTGTACGGCGGAACCAGCGCGTCCGCGCCGATCATCGCCAGCGTCTACGCCGACGCGGGAACGCCGAAGGCCGGCACCTACCCGAACTCGTACCCGTACTACGCCGATCCGGCTGACTTCAACGACGTCACGACGGGGACGAACACCGACTCCGTCAACCCCTGTGATCCGGCCTACCTGTGCAACGGCGAGCCGGGCTACGACGGGCCGACCGGTGTCGGTACTCCGAACGGGGTCAACGGTTTCGCGGCGGCGCCGCAGGGTGCGGTCAAGGGCACCGTGACCTCCGGCCGGCAGGCCGTCGCCGGGGTGAAGGTGAGCGTCGGCAAGTACTCGACGACCACCGCCGCCGACGGCAGCTACGAAATGATGATCCCGCCCGGCACCTACGCCGCCACGGCGGACGCCTTCGGCTACCAGGAGCAGACCGCGTCCGTGGTCGTCACGGACGGCGGGACCACGACGAAGAACATCTCCCTGACCGCGATTCCCACGGTGACCGTGAGCGGTATCGTGACCGCGGCAACACCCGGCTGGCCGCTCTCGGCGTCGATCAGCGTCGAGGGCGTTCCGATGGGCCCGGTATACACCGACCCGAAAACCGGCGCCTACTCGCTGAAACTGCCGGCGAACGCGTCCTACACGCTGGACACCTCGGCGGCCTATCCGGGGTATGTGCCCGCGAAGACCACCGTGGCGATCGGGTCGGCCGACGTCACCCAGAACATCAGCGTGGGTGCCGACCTCGGTGCGTGTATCGCACCGGGCTACCAGGACAACCTGCACGGCATGTACCAGACGTTCGACGCGACGTCCGCGCCGGCCGGCTGGACCACCACCAACAACACCACCAATCGTGGGTGGGTGTTCAACGACCCGGCGGGCCGCGGGAACCAGACCGGCGGCACCGGCGGGTTCGCGATCGTCGACAGCGCTTTCCTGCCACCGCATTCCACTGTGGACTCCACTCTCACCTCACCGGTGATCGATCTGTCGTCGGCGGCGGCACCGGTGATCTCCTTCAACACCTACTACAACGATGGTGGATCGTCTACTTTGGACCCGCCGACCGTCAGCTCGGTGGACGCCAGCCTCGACGGGGGCGCGACCTGGACCACGGTGTGGCAGCCGCCGTCCAAGCACATCAACGGTTCCCTCGTGTCCATTCCGTTCACGTCGGCCGCGGGCGACAAGACGGTGCAGGTGCGGTTCCATTACAACGGCACCTGGGCCGGCTGGTGGGAGCTCGACAACCTGCTCGTCGGCGACACCACCTGTGACCCGACGCCGGGTGGTCTCGTGATCGGGCAGGTGACCGATGCCAACACCGGTGCGGCACTGCCGGGTGCCGCGGTGTCGGAGAACGGCACGGCGTCGGGAACCTCGGTGACCACGGCGAATCCGGCGCTCAAGGGCGCGTTCTACTGGTTCTTCTCGCCGACGACGGGTCAGGTTCCGGTGACCGCGGTGAAGTCGCCGTACGCGACCGCGACGAACACGGTCACGGTGCCGCAGGGTGGTGTGGTCGAGGCCGACGTCGCGATGGACGCCGGCCGGCTCGCGGTCACCCCGGGCTCCGTCACCACGACCACGGCCTGGGGCGGCACGGCGACCAAACAGGTCACGGTGAAGAACACCGGGACGGCGCCGGCCACCCTGAAGATCAGCGAAAGTCCCCAGAGCGGCACCCAGCAGGGCGCTGCCGCCGGTGCGCCGCCGCAACAGGTCAAGACCACGCTGATCACGGGTGACCTGGCGTTGGCCGCGAAGGCGAATCCGAACACAGCGTCCGCCACGCCCACCGCGCCGGCCTCCACGGCGACCGCGGGAACGGCCTGGCAGCCGACCGCCGACCTTCCCGGCGCGCTCGCGGACGACATCGCCGACACCGACAACGGCACGCTGTACGCGGGCTTCGGCTTCACCGGGGACACCTCGGTCGGCTATGGAGACAGCAACGCGTTGTACAAGTACAACCCGACGCTGCAGTCCTGGACGCAACTGGCGTCGGCGTCGGAGTCACGTGAGGGCGCGGCACACGGCTTCATCGGCGGCAAGCTGTACGTCACCGGTGGTTGGGGCGGCGCGGGTCTGGCCATCGCGCGGACCGAGGTCTACGACCCGTCGACCAACACCTGGTCGACGACGACGGATTCCCCGGCGCCGTATGCGGGCTCGGCCAGCGCGGTCATCGGGTCGTCGCTTTACGTCGTCGGCGGTTGCGTGACCAATACGTGCGCCACGCTGACCGACGACGTGTACTCGTTCAACGCCACGACCGGCACGTGGACCAAGCTGGCGCCCTACCCGGAGTCGATCGGATGGGCTTCCTGCGGCAATATCGAAGGGCAGCTCTACTGCGCCGGGGGGACGCCCAACGGAAACAACGGTGTCGCGGACACGTTCACCTACGATCCGCAGACCAACACGTGGTCCCGGTTGGCCTCGCTCCCGGCGACGGTGTTCGGTGCCGCCTCGGCGTCGGCCAACGGTGAACTGCTCCTGCAAAACGGTGGCGTCAACGGGTATGTCAGCAACCAGGGCTTCGCCTACGACCCGGAGACCGATTCGTGGAGCGCGCTGCCGAATTCCACCGTCGCCACCTATCTCGGTGCCGGTGCCCCCGGGTTCTCCCTGGTGGGTGGCCTCGTCTCCTACGGAATTCCGACGGCGAGCACGGAAATCCTTCCCGGGTACGACGTTTCCTCGTCGGGTGGCGTGCCGTGGATGTCGGAGAACGCGGGAGACGCCTCCAACACCCAGCCGGCGACCTATACCGGGTCGCTGTTCCTGCAGTCGGACACCCCGTACCGGCTGGCACCGGTTCCGGTGTCCATGACGGTGAACCCGCCGAAGGGCTGGGGTCAGGTGGCAGGTGTCGTCCAGTACACCGATGCCAGCGGCGCCACGGTGCCG
>DASSAD010000414.1:0-6468 GCA_035685725.1 Amycolatopsis sp.
GGCGGCCACGTAGTCTTGAGGCGTGCTAGCCGTCGTACCGCCACCTGTCACGGTCCGGGTACCGTCCAAGATCAACTTGCATCTTTCGGTCGGTGACCTCCGCCGGGACGGCTTCCACGAGCTGACCACCGTGTTCCAGGCGCTCTCGCTCACCGACGAGGTCACCGTCGCGGTCGCCGAAGAGCCCGGCGTCGAGGTCTACGGCGAGGGCGAGCAGTCCGTGCCGACCGGCGCGAACAACCTCGCCTGGCGCGCGGTGGAGGCGCTGGCGGCACTCGCCGGCAAGGCGGATCCCAAGGTGCGTGTGGTGCTGCGCAAGGGAATCCCGGTCGCCGGGGGCATGGCGGGCGGCAGCGCCGACGCGGCCGGCACGCTGGTCGCACTGGCCTCGCTGTGGAAGCTCGAGATCGCGCGCGACGACCTGGCCGAGATCGCGGCCAAGCTCGGTAGTGACGTCCCGTTCGCCCTCTACGGTGGCACGGCGCTGGGCACGGGCCGCGGCGAACAGCTCGTCCCCGTGCTCTCGCGGCACACCTTCCACTGGGTGCTCGCCTTCGATCAGCGCGGGTTGTCCACACCACAGGTGTACGAGGAACTGGATCGCTTGCGGGAGGCCGGAAAACCCCCGCGCGTCGGTTCGCACGCACCGGTGGTGGAAGCGCTCGCCTCCGGCGATCCGCGACAGCTGGCGTTGCTGCTCGGCAACGACCTGCAGGCCGCCGCCGTCTCGCTGCGCCCCGGGCTGCGCCGGACCCTGCGGGCCGGGGTGAACGCCGGGGCGCTGGCCGGGACGGTGTCCGGCTCGGGGCCGACCTGTGCGTTCCTCTGTGAAGACGCGGACTCCGCGCTCGCGGTCGCCGCGGAACTCGCCGGCGCCGGCGTCTGCCGGACGGTCCGGGTGGCGCACGGCCCGGTGCCCGGCGCGCGGCTGGTGGGCGGTGACGACATCCACCGGCCGACTCCGCCCCAGGTGCACGCGTGAGCCGGTGCCACCGGCCTGCCGCACGCGCGCGCGAGGCAGGGGAAGCAAAACCGCGCCCGGGCCGCGTTTCCGCTCGACTTCGCCGATGATCCCGCGCACCCAGCACAGCCGAGGGGGCATTGCCTGATGGCCAACCTGATCAATCTCGAAGCGGTGAGCAAGTCGTACGGAGTGCGGCCGCTGCTCGACGCGGTCTCGCTCGGCGTCGCCGAGGGCGAGCGGATCGGCGTCGTCGGCCTCAACGGGGGCGGCAAGACGACCTTGCTGGAGGTGCTCGCCGGGATCAGCGAACCGGACGCCGGCCGGGTCAGCCGGGTGCGGGATCTGCGGATAGCGGTCGTCACCCAGCGCACGGAACTGCCCCCGGGCACCGTCCGCGACGCGGTGCTTTCCCATTACTCCGCCGAGCACGAGTGGGCGGCCGACGCGCGCGTTCGATCCATTGTGGACGGTTTGGGGATCACCGCGCTGGGGTTGGACTCCCCGTCCGCGAGCCTGTCCGGGGGCGAGCGGCGCCGCGTCGCGCTGGCCGCCGCGCTGGTCGGCGATCTCGACCTGATCGTGCTCGACGAGCCCACCAACCACCTCGACGTGGAAGGCGTGCGCTGGCTCGCCGACCACCTGCTGGTCCGGCGGGCCGCGGTCGTAGTGGTCACGCACGACCGGTGGTTTCTCGACACGGTCTGCCTGCGGACCTGGGAGGTCGCCGACGGCCGGGTCGAGCAGTACGAGGGTGGTTACGCGGACTGGGTTTTCGCCCGGGCGGAGCGGGCGCGGCTGGCGGCGACCGCGGAGGAGAAGCGGCGCAACCTGGCGCGCAAGGAACTCGCTTGGTTGCAGCGCGGCGCGAAGGCCCGGACGTCGAAACCCCGCTACCGCATGGAAGCCGCCGAAGCGCTCATCGCCGACGTGCCCGAGCCGCGCGATTCCGTCGAACTGACCGCCTTCGCCCGCCGCCGGCTCGGAAAAACCGTGCTGGAACTGGAAGGCGTGACGCTGCGTGCCGGCGACAAGCCCGTGCTGGATGACGTCACCTGGCGCATCGGCCCCGGGGACCGGATCGGTCTGGTCGGGGTCAACGGATCGGGCAAGACGACCCTGCTCCGGTTGCTGGCCGGCGACCGGGAACCGTTGTCCGGCAAGCGAATCCAGGGCAAGACCGTCCGGCTCGCACACCTTTCCCAGGAGCTGGAAGAACTCGACCCCGCGCAGCGCGTGCTGGAGTCGGTCGAGGAGATCGCCGGGCGCGTCGTCCTGGGCAAGCAGGAACTCACGGCCTCGCAGCTCGCCGAGAAGCTCGGGTTTCCCGCGGCGCGCCAATGGACGCCGGTCGGGGATCTCTCCGGCGGCGAGCGGCGGCGCCTGCAGTTCGCGCGACTGCTGATGGCCGAGCCCAACGTGCTGCTCCTCGACGAGCCCACCAACGATCTGGACATCGACACCCTCCAACAACTGGAGGACCTGCTCGACTCGTGGCCCGGCACCCTCGTGGTCGTCTCGCACGACCGGTATCTGGTGGAACGTGTCTGCGACGCCGTCTACGCGCTCTTGGGCGACGGCGGCGTCAAGCACCTTCCCGGTGGGATCGACGAATACCTCTCGCGGCGCGCGGAAGCCGCGCTCAGCGTTCCCCCGAGTGTTTCGCGCCAGCAGCCGGCCGCGGCGGGCGATGTGCCGGGCGATCGGGTGAGCGCGGCCGAGCACCGGGCGGCGATGAAGGAGCTGGGCCGGCTGGAACGGCGCCTCGACGCGCTACACAAACGGGAAAGTGAGCTGCACGAACGGCTGGTGGCGAACGCGACGGACCCGGACAAGCTGGTCGAGCTCAACACCGAGCTGAAATCCGTGCTCGCGGAGAAGGACGAGGTCGAGGCGCGCTGGCTGGAGACCTCCGAACTCGTGGAGTGACCGGGGGACGGGAGCCGGAAACGGTCCCGGCCGCCCTGCCCGGGACAACCCTTCGTGACCGGGGTCGGCGCGTCCGGGAAGCCTCCGGAGCGGCTCCTGGAGCGGCGATGTCCTGCTGGGCCCGGGAAAGCGCGGTGACCTTCGGCGAGGCGCGCACAGATACAGTAACGCCATGAGTCGGTTCGTGGACACGCTCGTCGCAACGGCGGCGACGGGTGGTCAGGTGCGCGGGATGGTCACCGGGGAGCCCCAGGAGCCGGTGCGCCGGACCTGGGCGCAGGTCCACGAGCAGGCCAAACGCGTCGCGGGTGGCCTGGTGTCGGCCGGGCTCGAGCCGGCAAGCCCGGTGGCGGTGCTCGCCGCGGCCCCGGCCCTGATCGCACCGACCGTGCAGGCCGTGTGGCTGGCCGGCGGCAGCGTGACCATGCTGCACCAGCCGACCCAGCGCACCGATCTCGCGCTCTGGGCCGAGGACACCGTCAAGGTCCTGCGCATGATCGGCTCCGGGCTGGTCCTGCTCGGCGAGCCCTTCGACGCGCTCGCTCCGGTGCTGACCGAGCACGGCATCGAGTTCCGCGTGATCGCCGACCTCCTGGCGGCCGAGCCGATCGCCGCGCCGGTGCCCAGCGGCGAAGACGATCTCGCGCTGCTCCAGCTGACCAGCGGGTCGACGGCCGAGCCCAAGGCCGTGCGGATCACCCACGGCAACCTCTACGCCAACGTCAAGGCCATGGTCGAGCGGGCGGAGTTCGACTTCGAAACCGACGTCATGGTGTCCTGGCTGCCCACCTTCCACGACATGGGCATGGTCGGCTTCCTGACCGTGCCGATGACCTTCGGCGTGGAACTGATCAAGATCACTCCGGTGGAGTTCCTGTCGGGCCCGTTGATCTGGCCCGAGCTGATCAGCAAATACCACGCCACCACGACCGCCGCGCCCAACTTCGCCTACGCGATCGTCGGCCGCCGCCTGGCCCGGGTCGATGACGAGGGCGCCTACGACCTCTCGACCCTGCGGATCGCGCTCAACGGGGCCGAACCGATCGACGAAAACGCGGTCAAGGCGTTCACCGACGCGGGCGCGCGGTTCAAGATGCCCGCGGAATGCGTGTTCCCCGCCTACGGCATGGCGGAGGCGACGCTCGCGGTCTCGTTCGCGCCGCTGTTCACCGGGCTCACCCTGGACTATGTCGAGGCGCCCGCGCTGGAGGCGGAGAACCGCGCGGTGCCGGTGTCCGAGGACGACCCTCGCCGGGGCACGGACGAGGTCCGTTCCTTCGCGGTGCTCGGGCGCCCGCTGGCCGGGCTCGAAGCGGAGATCGTCGATGAGCACGGGAATCGGCTCGGCGACCGGCAGGTGGGCGAGATCCGCCTGCGCGGCGAGGCGGTGACCCCGGGTTACCTGACCGTGGACGGCCCGCTGGACACCCAGGACGCCCAGGGCTGGCTCGCCACCGGCGACCTGGGATACCTGATCGACGGGCAGATCGTCATCTGCGGCCGGCGCAAGGACGTCATCATCATGGGCGGCCGCAACATCTATCCGACCGACATCGAGCGCGCGGCCACCTCGGTCGACGGGGTCCGGGCGGGCAACGCGGTGGCGGTCCGGATCGAGGCCGGCACCCGGCGTGAGCGGTTCGCCGTCGTGCTCGAGTCGAAGCTGGCCGGCGACGCCGACGCCGAGCGCGCGCTGGGCAAGGAGGTCGCCGCGCGGGTCCGCGACGCCGTGGACCTCCGGCCGTTCGCGGTCGTGGTGCTGCCCGCCGGCAGCCTGCCGAAGACGCCGTCGGGCAAGGTCAAGCGCGCCGCCACCGCGGCCCAGTTCGCCGACCGCATCCAGGCGGCGTCGACGAGAACCTCGGGCGACTAGGTTTCCTGGCGCGCGAACGGTGTTCCGCTGAAAGTGCGGGGTCTACCCGGCCTGCCCGCGGTCGACCGCGTTGGGTTCGGTGACCGCGTCTATCGCCTGTGCTTCCTCGCGCGCCCTCGGCAGGGGGTGCGACGAGCGGCCGGAAGTGGTGGCCAGCTGGTCTTCGACGGTGTCGAGGAAGTCGTCGACCTCGCGCTCGTCGTAGCCCCGTCGGCCGAGCAGCGGTTTTGCGAACATCACGTGGTGGACCTCGGCGGCGGTGAGATCGTCCTGCTCGTCGAGGGTCTTCGCGATCCGGTCGACGAACCGGTCGACCTCGTTCTTGGCGTAGCCCCGTCGGCCGATCGGGGCATTGGAGAATTCGATGCCGTAGATGTCTTGCGCGGTGAAGGACATGTCTTTGGTCCTAGTCGCGGCCGATCGCGGTGGAAAGATCATATCTGCGGTATCGACTCGATCAGGCGAAGGTTGTTACGCGAGTGAGTGACGAATCCCTCACTGAGCGTGGAAGGCGTTCTGCGCCGCCGTCAGTCCCTTGCCGATGAGAGCCTCCACCGCGTCAGCACAGCGGTCAACTTCGAACGCGAGCTCCTTGCGCTCCACCGCGGAGAAGTCCTTGAGGACGAAATCGGCCGGATCCTGCCTGCCCGGCGGGCGGCCGATGCCGAACCGCACCCGGTAGTACTCGCGGGTGCCGAGCGACTTCGTGATCGAGCGGAGCCCGTTGTGGCCGTTGTCGCCCCCACCGAGCTTCAGTTTGAACGCCCCGAAGGGCAGATCCAGCTCGTCGTGGACGACGACGACGCCGCCAGGGGCGACCTTGAAGAACTTGGCGGTGCCGGCTACGGGCCCGCCGGAGAGGTTCATGAACGAACGCGGTTTGACCAGGGCCACGCGGCGGTCGGCGAGGCGCCCCTCAAGCACCTCGGCACCGCCCTTGTGGGCCTTGAACCTTCCGCCGATACGGGCGGCCAGCTCGTCCATCACCATGAAGCCTACGTTGTGCCGGTTGCCGGCATAACGTGGCCCGGGATTGCCGAGGCCGACGAGCAGCACCAGCTCGCCGGCCCCGGGAAGATCCGCAGTCATGCCGAAGGGGCGCTACTCGGCCGCTTCCGAGGCCTCGGCCGGTTCCCCGGCTTCGGCGGTCGGCGTCTCGTTGATGCCGACGACCAGGGCTTCGGGGTCGGTCAGCAGGGTCGCGCCGGCCGGCAGGGTGACCTGCGCGGCGAGGATCTGGGTGCCGGCCTGCGCGCCCGCGATCGAAACCTCGATCTGGTCCGGGATGTGCAGCGCCTCGACCTCGACCGAGATGGTGTCCAGCTCCAGGTGCACCAGGGTGCCCGGGCCCGCCTCACCGGCGAGCACCACCGGCACGTCCACGGCGACCTTCTCGCCGCGCTTGACGACCAGCAGGTCGACGTGCTCGATGTAGTTCTTCAGCGGGTGCACGGTGATCGTCTTGGTCAGGGCCAACTCGCTGTTGTCGTCCACGTCCAGGGTGAGCACGGCGTTGCTGCCGTTCTCGCGGATCACGCGGGCGAACTCGAGCGCCGGAAGGGCGAGATGCCGGGGGTCGCTGCCGTGCCCGTAGAGCACGGCCGGGATCTTTCCGGCGCGCCGGGTGCGGCGGGCGGCGCCCTTGCCGAACTCGGTGCGCGGCTCGACGGACAAACGTACCTCGGACACGGTCTTGCACTCCTTC
>DASSAD010000415.1:0-17030 GCA_035685725.1 Amycolatopsis sp.
CGTCAGGGTCGCAAAGCGTCTGGCAGTCAGCCGGCGTTTCCGGCCAGGTAGCTCAGTTGGTATGAGCGTCCGCCTGAAAAGCGGAAGGTCGCCGGTTCGACCCCGGCCCTGGCCACATCCTGTGACCAGCACAAACAGCCCCCATCGTGATCGGTGGGGGCTGTTTCGCGTACCGGGGGTGCTCAGGTCTCAGTTCCCTCATGTCGGGATGCAGGTACCGGACAAACCTCAGCCCCGGCCTACCAGCCCGTCCAAATGCGGCCCTTCTTCCGGAAGGAGGGGTTCGCGGTCACGGTGGGACGAGTAGGCGGCGGCTTTCTCGCCCGGGGCTCGGCGGCGCAGGTGCGGTGCCGTCTCCGCAGTCTGAAATGGCTACCGCGAGCGCGATTGATGCACTACATACTGCAATCACGCATGCCTACAGAGAGTTTTCGTCATGAAAGGCCTCGGTAGCCGGATCCGTCCGCGACCATGACGCGCCGTGAGCGGCTGGTGGTGCTGCCTCGGAATGTGCGGATCGCGAAGCCAGACATGCCGGATGCCTGAAGTCGACGACCGCTTGAGCGAGTGGCTGGAGCTTGGGGCTTACTTGGATGATTTCGACGCGAGGTTCTGGGCGGTGGGCCCGGGCGGCGTGTGGAAGGTGGAGCGTCGACAGCACTTCCGGCAGCCCGAGAGCCCGAGTTGGGGTGGCGTTTTGCCGGGGTGAGTGGGATGAGGCGCTGCGGCTGCTGGAGAGCAACTGTCCCAGTCTTGAGGATGAGTTCGGCAAGATCTCGGACGCGGGTTCCACGGTGTGGCGGGTGCGGGTCGTCCCGCGGTTCGGTTCACCGACCAGGACACGGTCGCGCGGTGGCGGGAGTTCATCGAGCGGCTGTAACCGGCGGCGAAGATCTGGCGGCGTTCGTCGAGCGCAGCGTGGCGGGGTTGACACCACCCCATATCCAGTGCGGCGTCAGGCGCCGGTGATCACGGTGAGCATCCGAGGGGCAGTACGCGGTCAGAGATTGCTGGGTTCGGTAGGCCAGGCCGTGCATCGATCACCACCTGCCGGCGAGGAGGGCCAGTTGGCGGCGTTTCTGTTTCTGTAAGCAAAGAACTGGCGTTCGCCGTGGCGAAGTCTTTCCGGCGGCGGACAGCTGGCCGGAAACAGCTGTCGGAAACGCGCCTGGTCAACGAGGCTTTCGGTCCGGCCACGGCCGTGAAAGCCCACGCCACGGCGCGTTCGGGGTGCTGGGCACCAACAGGTTCCCAGGCGCTAGGGTGGCGCGCTACCGGATATCGCCGAATATCTCGTGAATTCTTGGCCGCCGGGGGCGCTGCGCCTGGCGGCCGGACGGCACGCGTGTGCGGACTGGAAGGTGGATGGTCGATGACTGGCGGCACGTTTGAGGTCGAACCGGATGACCTGATGGCTCACGCGAGCCATCTCGGCGGGGTCGTGGACCGGCTCAACCAGGCCGTGCAGGCCGCGGACTACGCCCTTTCCGACGACGCGTACGGGCTGTTGTGCGCGTTCCTGCCCGCGATCGTGAACCCGACGGGTCAGCAGGCGACGGACGCGCTGACCGCGTCCGTCGAGGGCTTCACCACCATCGCTGACAGCGTCCGCTCGGCGGCGAACGCCTACCGCGACAGCGACGATTCTGCCGCCGAACCCTTCAAAGGGCAGGCCGAAGCACTGGCCTGACCGCGAACCCCGGAGCGCGAAGGACCGCCCATGACCACTGGTTTGAACCAGCCTGTCCGCGATCCCGACGAGGCACTCGAGCGGATCACCAGCTGGGCCGCGGGCCCGTCGGAGAAGGCCGAGTGCTATGCGGCCCGCGAGGACACCGAGCGGAACCCCGAGTCGCGCACGGTGCCGCTCGACTCTTTTCGCAACCGCTTCCCGGAGCAGGACCCGGACGAGCCGCTGGAGGACCGCGCATGAGCAACCCGTTGATCGCCGACCGGCAGGACTCGACGACGGCGTATTCCGGTATCTCCATCATGGAGACCGGGGCCGGCATCAAGGAAGGCATCGAGAGCGGGAGCTGGGCCTCGGCTGCCATGGGCGCGGTAGGCGTGGCGCTCGACGCGTTGTCGATGGCCCTAGATCCGTTCGGCGCCATCCTGGCCAACGGTGTGGCCTGGCTGATGGAGCATGTCGGTCCGTTGTCGCACGCGCTGGACGCGTTGACTGGTGATGCCGATCAGATCCAGGCGTATTCGCAGACATGGTCGAACGTGGCGGAGGCGCTGGAAGGCATCGGCGCGGACGTCAAGACGATGGTCGAGCAGGATCTGCACTCCTGGACCGGGGACGCGGCGGATGAGTACCGCAAGCGTGTGGACGACATGGTCAAGACGCTCGGTGGAACGCAGCAGGCGTGTGAGGGTGCGGCGTCGGGGGTGAAGACCGCGGGTGAGGTCGTCGCGTCGGTGCGCATGCTGGTGCGTGACATCATCGCCCAGCTTGTGGGGCACATGATCAGCTGGGCGTTGCAGGTGATCTTCACACTGGGGATCGGTCTGGCGTGGGTGGTGCCGGAGGTCGTGGCGGCGGTGGCGAAGACGGCTTCGGAGATCGCGAAGCTGGCGCAGAAGCTGGTGACGGCGCTCAAAGCGCTGATTCCGCTGTTGAAGAAGGCGGGCACGCTGTTCGCCGACGCGGCGAAGTCGATGCGTGGTCTGAAGCCGGGCAAGATCGAGGCCCCGGCGAAGCCTTCCAGCGTGGGGTCGATGCCGAAGGGGGTCAAGGCTGATGGGCTGACCACGCCCAGTGGTGCGGCGAAGTCGCTCGACGACGCGCCGGGAGGTGGTGCGACCACGTCGAGCGGGGCGGGTCCGAAGTCCATCGACGACATGGCCACCGGGCCGGCCTCGTCGGGTAGTGCTGCTTCGCGTGGTCTCGATGACGCGGCGACCACTCCGGCGGGTGCGGGCTCGCGCAGCCTCGATGATGTGGGTGAGGGCGGCAGCAGCTCGCGCTCTCTCCAGGACGAGGGCAGCAATCCGCGTTCGCCGGACAACGTCAAGTGCGAGTTCGACCCCATCGACGTGTCGAGCGGGCAACTGGTCATCAGCGAGTACGACGCGGAGTTCGCGGCCTCCCTGCCGCTGGTCTTCGAGCGCACCCACTTTTCCAGCCACCGCCCCGGCCGCATGCTCGGCGGCGCCTGGATGTCCACTGTGGACCAACGCCTGGAGCTCCACTCGGGCGGCGTCGTCTTCGCCGCGGCGGACGGCACCATCCAGCAGTTCCCGTGGCCCGAGGACGACAACTCGGTGCTGCCGGAATACGGGCCGCCGCGGGCGCTGTCGCGCGTCCCCGGCGGCGGCTACGTCGTCGAGGACCGCCAGCTCGGCCGTGTCCTGTACTTCCCCCCGGGCAACGGGATCCTCCCGCTCTCGTCGGTGTCCGACCGCAACGGCAACCACTACGCGATCGTGCGCGACGACGACGGGATCCCGCGCGAGATCTGGCACACCGGCGGCCACCGCGTGCGCCTGGACATCGAGGACGGGCGCATCACCGCGCTGTACGCGGTCTCGCCGGCCGGCGAGGAGCTGAAGCTCGTCTCCTACGGCTACACCGACGGGAACCTGACCGAGGTCACCAACCCCTCGGGCATCCCGTTCCGCTACCGCTACGACGGCCACGGCCGGCTCGTGGAGTGGGTCGACCGCAACGGCGAGTGGTACCGCTACGACTACGACGAGCACGGTCGCGTCGTGCGCACCGAGGGCTCGGGCGGCGCGCTCGCCGGCACGCTCGAGTACGACACCGCCAACCGGGTCACCCGCACCACCGACGCGCTGGGGCACGGCAAGGAGTTCCACCTCAATGCCCGCAACCAGGTCGTGCGTGAGGTCGACGAGCTGGGCAACGCGACCACCTACGAGTGGGACGCGCACGACCGGCTGCTGCGCGAGACCGACCCACTCGGCCGCGCCACCTCCTGCACCTACGACGACTTCGGCAACGTCGTCGCGATCGAGCGCCCGGATGGCAACCGGGTCGAGATCGAGCGCAACGCGTTCGGCCTGCCGACGCGCCTCGTCGAGGCGCCCGGCGTGGTGGTCGAGTGGACCTACGACGACCGCGGCAACCTGCTCAGCCGCACCGACCCGGACGGCGCCGTCACGACCTTCGAATATGACGAGTTCGGTCACCTCGCGGCGATCACCGACCCGGCCGGGGGCACGCAGGCGATCGTGTGTGACCCGGCCGGGCTGCCGATCGCGGTCACCGACCCCGGCGGTGCGACGATCCGGTACGAACGCGACGCGCTCGGCCGGCTCATCGCGGTCGGCGACCCGACCGGTGCCATCGAGCGGTTCGGCTACACCCCGGACGGCCTGCCCGCCTGGCACCAGCACCCCGACGGCACCGTCGAGCAGTGGATCTACGACGGTGAGGGCAACAACCGGGTGCATTCCGGCCGCATCGGCGCGGTGACCCGTGCCGAGCCGACGCATTTCGACCTGCCCGCGACGCAGATCAACGCCGACGGCACCAAGGTCGAGTTCGCTTACGACCAGCAGCTGCGGCTCACCTCGGTGACCAACGAGGCGGGCCAGGTCTGGCGCTACGAGTACGACGCGGCGGGTAACCTCGCGTCGGAGACCGACTTCTGCGGTATCACTCTGCGCTACCGCTGTGACGCCGCAGGGCAGCTGAGTGAGGTCACGAACGGCGCGGGCGAGACCATCAGGTACTCCTACGACGCGCTCGGCAACGTCGCGGAGTCCGTCGCCGGTGGGGTGCGCACCCGCTACGCCTACGACGCGGCCGGATACCTACGGTCCGTGGACGACGGCACCACCCGGGTCGAGTACCAGCGCGACCTGGCGGGCCGCGTGCTCGCGGAGACGGTCAACGGCCGCACGGTGCGCTCGGAGTATGACGCGGCCGGCCGCCGGACCCGGCGGGTGGCCCCCGCGGGCGCGGAGACCACGTGGGAGTACGACGCCGCTGGCCTGCCCACAGCGGTCCACGCGGGCGAGCGCTCCCTCCGCTTCGAACACGACGCCGCGGGCCGGGAGACCCGCCGGGTGCTCGGTTCCGGCGCCGCCGTGACGCATTCGTGGACGCCGGACGGGCGGATCGCGACGCAGACCGTGCGCGGCGCGAAGGGCGACCTCCGGCAGGAGCGCACCTACCTCTACCGCGGGGACGGGCTGCCCATCCACGTGCACGACCGGCTCACCGGCCCGCGCGAATTCGGGGTCGACGAGCTCGGCCGGATCACCGACGTGTGGACCCCCCGGTGGACCGAGCGGTACGCCTACGACGAGGCGGGCCGGGTCGTCGCGGGGGAATGGCCGGCGCAGGGCGGCGCGGACACCCGGGGCGAGCGGACCCTGTCCGGGGCGATGGTCGCGTCGGCGGGCCGCGAGCGCTACACGCACGACGGCAATGGCAGGCTGGTCCGGCGCGAGCACGAGAACGGCATCGTCTGGCACTATCGCTGGGACGCCCACGACCGCCTCGTCGCGGTGCGCACCCCCGACCGCGACGAGTGGCGCTACACCTACGACCCACTCGGCCGCCGCGTCCGCAAGGAGCACCTGGCCCAGGACGGCAGCACCGTCCTGGGCCGCGTCGACTTCGTGTGGGATGACCAGACGGTCGTCGAGGAGACCCGCTCGGGCCCGGCGGGCACCGAGATCACGGTGTGGGATTACGAGCTCGACGGCGTCAGCCCGCTGCTGCAGCGACAGCGGGCGAACCGCGGCGGTCCGCAGTGGACGCAGGAGCGGTTCCACGCGGTCGTCGCCGACCCGTCGGGAGCGCCGGCTGAGCTGCTGGACGAGCACGGCGGGGTGGTGCCGCTCGCGCGGATGAGCCTGTTCGGCTTGACCGTGGGGGAGAACGAGACCGGGGCGGACATCCCGCTGCGGTACCCGGGGCAGTACTTCGATGCCGAAACCGGCATGCACTACAACTTCCACCGCTACTACGATCCGTCGCTCGGCCGCTATCTCAGCTCCGACCCGCTCGGTCTGCTCGGCGGACCGGACCCGCAGGGCTACGTCGGCAACCCGCTTGTCGAGATGGACCCGCTGGGCCTGTCCGGTTGCGGCCGCAGCGGCAGCAGCCGCCGCCGGCGCCGCAATACGAGCAGCAGCATAATGCCGTCCCTGATGCGGCGCCAGACGTCGCGGGGTGGCACCCTCTACGAGGAACGCCCGCCCGGCGGCCGGTACAGCGGATCGACCCGGCGGCACGCCGCGGGCTACGACAACCCGACGCACGAGCACAGCGCGATGCTGCCGTTGTGGCGGCGCGCGGCCGTGTCGCCCGAGCCGGCCGGATTGAGCCGGACCGAGCAGCGGGAATGGCTGATGGACTCGAACCGCCGGTTCCGCGCCACCACCCCTGGCGGCACCAGCACCGGGACCATCACCGGCCACTCGAACGGTGTGCTCGGCCACGCGCCGTCGGCGAGCACGCGTTGGAACACGGGCGGCATGAACGACACGCGGGCGTCGAACTTCGCGCACAACCGGGAAACGAGCACGTACCACGGCATCGAGGATCGCGGTCGCTCGGACGCCAGTGGCGCCAGCGAGCCGCGCTTCCGCAGCCCCGGGCCCAGCGCCGGCGGGCACCGCAGCTACTGGGACCGCGGCGACCCGGGTTTCCCCCGTCAGGGTGGTCCATGGTCGTCGTGGGACCGGGTACCGCCCGCGCCGTCTTCCCGACCGGCGCCGTCCGCGAGCTCGTCGTCGAGGTACTACCCGCCGTCCTCGTCGTCGAGGTACTACCCGCCCACGTCGTACCGGCCGCCGCCCACCTACACCCCGCCGGCACCGGGCCCGATCCGGACCCAGCCGAGCCACAGCGGCGGGTACCAGCCGTATCAGACCGTGACGGTGACGCCCCGGTTCGGCCGCAGCAGCAGCTTCAGCGGCGGGAGCAGCGGAAACTACGGCGGCGGGTACTCCAGCAGCTCCAACGTGTTCGGACGGCGCTGGTAGCCGGAACGGCCGAGCACACGAACGAGGCGATCGCAATCGCGGCGGTCGCCTCGTTTCCTGGACCCGACACCCGGCCACATCGGGTCCAACCGGTCACTCTGAGCCCGCGTGCCACGCCACGTTCCGACGATCGCGGACAGCGGCGAGCTGTGATGCCCGAGCGGGTTCGTCAGGGCCGCCGGCCGGAGCGGAGCGGTAGGCCGGGCGCCCGGTGGCGTGCTTGCGTGCCGCTTTTGATCTCATAGGGGAAAGTTCGGCGGTGAACATCAGCTAAGCGTTGTCCTGTCCCGGGAGATGCTTGACGGTGTGGTGGTCCCACCTGATATTTGACAGTGGCCGCGTTCGGTTCGGCGTCCCGGGGGAAGTGTTGACTGACAATGGAAAGCAGTTCTGCGGATGCGTCGCGACGGCAGGTCCGGTCGCGGCTGCTCGCCTTGGGTAAAAAGCGATGACGCCGGGACGTCTTCCGCTCGATGAACAGCTTGCTGCGCTGAAGGCGGTGCTGTCCCGGAACGAGGTGTTGCTGGAAGTCCTGGACCGTACGGCGAAGATGGCGTTGCCCGGCTGGTATGTGACTTCGGGCTGCCTGATCCAGACGGTGTGGAATGTCGTCACCGGTCGGGAACCCGCTGGCGGGATCAAGGACTACGACGTCTTCTACTTCGATGATCGTGACCTTTCCTGGGAGGCGGAGGACGCGGTGATCAAGGCGGGATCGGCCGTGTTCGGTGAGGTGCCCGCCGAGGTCGAGATCCGCAATGAGGCTCGGGTTCACCTTTGGTATGAGCGGAGGTTCGGGGTTGCCTGTTCTCCGTTCGGCTCAGCGGAGGCGGCCATCGACGCCTTCGTGGCGACCACCTGCTGTCTGGGGGTGCGGTGGGAGCCGGATGGCCGGTGGCGGGTCTATGCCCCGCACGGGCTTTCCGACGTCTTCAATCTTGTCGTGCGGCCGAATCCGGTGCTCGCGTCTGAAGCGGTCTACACCGCCAAGACGGCCCGGTGGCGTTCGCGGTGGCCGGAGTTGACCGTGCTGGACTGGCCGTCGGGGGCGAGTCGCGGGCGATGAGGCCCGCGTGTGTCACGGCGCCAGGTGTACGCCGAGCCCCGCGCGGCCGGGTGCACGGTCCGGTTTGAGTTCGAGGTTTTCGTCGTAGTCGCCGTGATTCTGGTAGCGGAACGGGATGGGCGGAGTCGTGTCGAGTGACGCGAGGCGGGTGGTGAGTTCTGTTGAGTATTCGACGTATTCGGTTCCGGTCGCCCGGTCCGCTCCGTACACGACGAGCGGGGGAACCGCGGAAATCCCGGCGTACCAAAGGGTTCCATGGTGCAGCGGAAACAACAGCTCGCCGATGTCACCGTTGACGCCACGTGGTCCGAGGCTTGCCTCGCGGGCACCGACGCTCACCACGGCCATGGCGCGCCGGCCCGCGAGCTTGCCTTCGCCGTACCGGAGGGTCCGGCCGTCGTCGCCGGACACGCCGAAGGCGAAGCCTTTCACGAAGACGCGATCGAACCAGCCTTTGAGGATGGCGGGCGGGCCGGCCCACCACAGCGGGAACTGCAGGACCACGGTGTCGGCCCACTTGATCTTTTCCTGTTCGGCGCGGATGTCGTCGCTCAGTTCGCCGCACAGGTAGGCCTGCTCCGAGTCCGGGCCGACGAGCAGGCGTGCGGCCGGGTCGAGCCCGAAGTCCGCGCGGTCGACGACGGGATTCCAGTTCATGGCGTACAGATCCGATTCGCGGTGTTCGTGCCCGAGTTCGTCGAGCGCGCGTATTCCGGCGTCCCGCAGGGACGCGTTCAGGGAGCGCCGTTCGGGGTGGGCGAAGATCCAGAGCACCTTCATGCCCCGAGGATGCTCGCGGCCCGCGGCGGCGACGAGTGGCCTGATGGCCAAGATGTGTGAGGATCGAGCCATGGCACATCGGGTGGCGGTGTTCGTCCGGCCCGGACTGTTGCCGATCGAGCTGGGCATCGTGCACCGGTTGTTCGGTCAAGCCACCTCGGCCGCCGGGAGCCCGCTCTACGACGTGCGCACCTGCGTGCTCGAGCCCGGGGCGACGCGGACCGACGCGGATTTCACCGTCGTGGTCGAGCACGGTCCCGAACTTCTCGCCTGGGCGGACACCGTGGTCGTGCTGTCGTCGGACAAGGACTACGGACCGCAGAGCGGAGGCGGCCTGCCGAGGCACCTCGCGGGGGCGTTCGCCCGTATCCGGCCCGGCGCCCGGATCGCGTCGATCTGTACGGGGGTCTTCCTGCTCGCGGCCGCCGGTCTGCTCGACGGCCGCCGCGCGACGACGCATTGGCAGTCGGCCGCGGACCTGAGCGCGCTCTACCCGGCGATCGAGGTGGACCCGAACGTGCTCTACACCGACGAGGGCGACGTGCTGACCTCGGCGGGGGTCGCGGCCGGAATCGATCTGTGCCTGCACATGATCCGATGCGACCACGGCGCGGCGGTGGCCAACGAGGTGGCCCGTGGCACGGTCGTCGCGCCGCACCGCGAAGGCGGTCAGGCGCAGTTCATCCCGCGGCCCGTGCCCGAACCCCGGTTGTCGTCCACCGCCGCGGCCCGCTCGTGGGCGCTGGCCCATCTCGACCGTCCGTTGACACTGCGGGAACTCGCGTCGTGCGAGTCGATGAGTGTGCGCACGTTCACTCGCCGTTTTCGGGAGGAAAGCGGGTTGTCTCCGTTGCGGTGGCTTACGTGGCAGCGGATAGGGCGGGCCCGGCAGCTGCTGGAGGAAACCGAGCTGGCGGTGGACCGTGTCGCGGAGGCCGCGGGCTTCGGCACGGCGGCATCGCTGCGGCGCCATTTCCAGGCCGTGCTCGGTGTCTCACCGGCCGCGTATCGTCGCACTTTCCGCGGTGAGTGAGGGTATGCGCTGCGCGACATTCCCGGTCCCCGCTTCACGGCCAGTAAAGTGGTGACGTAGCGGGATACACCGGCGCGTCGCGTGCCGGGTATGAGACATGATCGCGTCGGTGGCCGCCGGCCGAGGGGCGCGATGGCAAGACCGGGGACGACTCGGTGGGCCCGGTCCTGGAAGAAACCCACGGTGCTGCCGATGTCCTTGCTAGCGCTCGACTCGCCACAGCTGCTCGGCCGGGAGGGGCCTGCCCAGGTGGTAGCCCTGGGCCTGGTCGCAGCCGAGTTGACGCAGCAGCTCCAGCTGGGTCTCGTTTTCCACGCCTTCGGCGACCACCGTGAGGTCCACCGCGTGGGCCATCGCGATGATGCTGGTCACGATCGCGACGGCGTCGGCCGAGGTGCCGAGTCCGGTGACGAACGACCGGTCGATCTTGAGCGTGTCCAGGGTGAGCCGCTGCAACTGCGCCAGCGACGAATATCCGGTGCCGAAATCGTCGATCGCGAGCCGCACGCCCAGTCCGCGAAGGGCGGCCAGTGTCTTGTCGGCGGCCTGGGAGTCGCGCATCAGCGCGCTTTCGGTGATCTCGAGGCACAGCGACTTGGGCGGCAGGCCCGTCTCGTCGAGCGCTTCTTCCACGGCTGCGACGAATCCCGGGTCGTCGAGCTGCCGGGTCGACAGGTTGATCTTGAGGTCGACCTCGATCCCGGTGGCCCGCCGCGCCGCCAGCTCGCGAGTGGTCTCGCGCAGCACGTACGCGCCCAGGAGATTGATCAGGTCGCTCTCCTCGGCCAGCGGGATGAACTCGGTCGGCGAGACCGGTCCGTTCTCCGGGTGGGTCCACCGCAGCAGGCCCTCCACCGCGACCGTGCGGTTGGAACGGAGGTCGACCACCGGCTGGTAGGCGGCCCACAGCTTGCCGCGGCGCACGGCGTCGCGCAGATCCTGTTCCAGGCCGAGCCGCCGCTGAACCCGCTCGCGCAGTTGCACGTCGAAGAACTCGAAACGCCCCCGCCCGAGCGTTTTCGCCTGATACATCGCGACATCCGCGTCACGCACGAGGTCGTCCGCCGTGCGCCGGTCGTCGGCGCCGGCGACCACGATGCCGATGCTGGCGTCGAGGTGCAGGCGGCGGCCGTCGAGCGAGATCGGCCGGGTAAGCGCCTCGCGCAGGTGCTCGGTCAGCGCCTTGACCGACAGTTCGCCGGGCATCCCGAAGGCGAGTACGACGAACTCGTCGCCGCCGAGCCTGCCCACCAGATCCGAACCACGCACGGCGCGGCGCAACCGTTCGCCGGCGATGCGCAGCACCCGGTCGCCGACGGTGTGCCCGAGCGAGTCGTTGATCAGCTTGAACTTGTCCAGGTCGATGAACAGCACCGCGACCGTCGACTCGCCCAGCGTCGCGGCGAGCCGGTCGAGCACCAGCGTCCGGTTGGCCAGCCCGGTGAGCGGGTCGTGGGTGGCCTCGTGCTCCAGGCGCTCGCCGATCGCGCGGCGCTCGGTGATGTCGCTGAAGGACAGCACGAACGAGCTGGCCTTCAGATCGTCCGGCCGCATCGGCCGGCACGAAACCGAAAGCCACACGGTGCGCCCATCGCGCCGCAGCACCTGCAACACCCGGTTCAGCTGGGCGACACCGCTGCGACGGACCTGCGCCGAAGGAAGCTGCGACGGCGCAAGGCGGTTTCCCGCCTCGTCGTAAAGGGGCCATTCGCGGGGCGCCGAGCCCTTCATCGCGGTCTCGGGCACGCCGAGCAGGCGTTCGGCCGCCGGGTTCGCCGAGACGACCTGCCCCTCCGGTCCGATCACCAGCACGCCCTCGTCCAGTGCGGCGACGACCGTGCGGTACTGCCGTTCCGCCCGGCGGCGGGCGGTTTCGTCGGCGCAGACCAGCACATGGCCGTCGTGCATTTCCGCCGCCGAGACGCGGACTTCGAGGGCGGACCCGTCGGCCGCGAGGTGGATCACTTCGACGACGCCACCGCGGTCGATCACCTCGCGCGGGTCGAGCGCGGCGCCGACCAGCTCGCCGACCCGGCGCCCCTGCGCGGCCGCCGAAGACAGCCCGTAGATGGTCTCCGCGGCCGGGTTCCAACTGGTCACGCGGCCTTCCGCGTCGGTGGCGATGATCGCGTCGCTGACATGCTCGACCAGCGCGGCCTGATAGCGCAGCGACTCCTGTGCGGCCTTCTGTCCGCTCAGGTCGCGCAGGATCACCTGGTAGGCGGGGCGGCCCTCCCAGGTCGTCCGCACCGAGAGGACCTCCATGGGCATCCTGCGGCCCCCGGCGAAGGCCAACACCGCCTCGGCGGGTTCGGTGCTGGCGCCCGGTTCGGTCAGCGACGCGATCCGGCCCAGCATCTCCGGGATCGACTCGTCGGCAACGAAGTCGGTGATCGGTTTGCCCAGCAGGTCGGTGCTGCTGGCGCCGCCCGCGAAGCGGACCAGCATCGGGTTGGCATAGACGAGCACGCCGTCCTGGTGCACGCCGACGAGGTCGGGGCTCAGCTCCACCAGCAGCCGGTACCGATCGGCGAGATCGGCGAGCTCTCGTCGCTCATCGTGTCGATCGGTCACGTCCGTGGCTATACCCAGCAATCCGCCGTGCGTCTTCCTCGCCCGGAACCGGATCCACCGGGTCTGCTCCGGCAGGCGGTAGGGCTGTTCCAAATCGAGATCCTGCCAGATCTCCGCGGTCCGTGCGGCCGTGGCGAGCGGTTCTATCAGTTCGCTCAGTATCGCGTGGACCCGCTCCTCAGGCACACCGAGCAGGGCGGCCAGTCCGTCTTGCCAGGTGAGGCGGTCATCGGCGAAATCGATCGACCAGATGACCGCACGGTCGGCGGCCAACGCCAGGTCCATCACCTGGTCGTGGTCCGCCGGCGCGGGACGGTTGGCGTTTGCCTCCATGGTTCGTCCGATCCGCCGAGGGTTTGGCTATCGCTGATTACACCATCCAGCGTTACCGCTGTAGAGCAAATGCACCCAACCTGACCGCGTCGCGGTGGTGCGCGGTACGCACCGCGCATCACCTGTCGTTTGACCCGGTAGATCCGTTCGGCCTCGAATGGATCATAGAGCGCACAGTTCGGAAGGGGCGAGTGTAATGGGCTCGCTGGAAATGGCAATCTGTGGAATCGGCGCGGTGACCGGCTACGGCTGGGGCCGCGAAAAATTCTGGGAGGGTCTCACTTCGGGTAAGCACGCGGCTACGCTCGAAGGAGGTTACGGCCGCGACGGCGACGAAACGGCCTGGGTCATCCGGGTTCCGGAGGGCGGGATGCCCGACGACGGGGCCAGCAGGTTTGCCAGGGCGATGCGTGCGGCCGCGCGCGAGGCGGTCGAGGACGCCCGGGAACGGGGCTGGGAGCCCGGACCTCGGGTCGGCGTGGTGCACGCCGAAGTGCTCCGTGACACCGACATGTGGCAGGACTTCTACCGTAACAACCGGTATGTCCAGGGACGCGAATATCTGTCCATGATGCCCTCGACACCGCCCGCGATGTTCATGCGGGAGTTCGGTTTCCACGGTCCTTCGATGAGCGTGGGTGCGATGTGCGCCTCCGGCAACGCGGGCCTGCTCACCGCGAAGGCCTGGCTCGACGCGGGGATCGTCGACGACGTGATCTTCGTGGCCACCGATCTGTCGGCGAATCCGCAGAACGTGTGGCACCTTGCCCGGCTGCGGGTGGTGATCGCCGACGCCGAACCGCTCGACGCCTGCCGGCCGTTCCAGGAGGGCAGCCGTGGCTTCACGATGGCCGAAGCGTCGGTCGCGTTCGTGTTGTCGAACCGACGGTCGCGGGCCTACGCGCACACGCTGGGCGGCGCGATGACGCACGACGCCCACCACGTGATCTCCATCGATCCCGGGCTGGAGCAGCTCAGGGCCTGTTATCGCGCGGCGCTGGACAATGCCGGGGTATCGGCATCGGACATCCGGTACCTCAACGCGCACGGCCCTGGCACGAAGCAGTGCGACACCGCGGAATCGACCATGCTGGAGGAGATGTTCGGCGCGGAAACCGGCATCTACTCGGTCAAGCCGCTGGTCGGGCACTGTCAGGGCGCGGCGGCCGCGGTGGAGGTGGCCGCGGCGGCGATGGCCTACGAACACGGCTACCTGCCCGCCCCGCCGCAGGTAGCGCCCGGACATCCGCAGCTGATCACCGGCCGAACCCCGATCACCGGCGGCCTGACCCTGAAGTCCTCCTTGGGCATGGGTGGTCACAACACCGCCGTCGTGCTGTCCCCGCCTCGGTAGGAGGCCGAGCGACGGACCGAACGATCAGGTGAAACCCGATAATCAGGCATCAGGAGAGCAGAGACCGCAAAGGCCACTTCGGCGGTGAAACTTCGCCGGCGAGGTGCCCTTCGCGCGTGCGCGGAGGGCGCTGACGGAAGATGGGGTGGAACCAAAGCCGGGCGTTGGAGGAAGAGTGGCCGTACCCACGCGGGAGACGACCAAGCTCAAAGCGTGGTTGCTGGAAGGCGAGCACAAGCGGGCACAGCAACTCAGCGGAAGCACCCGGGAGCAGGCCAGGGAGCGTGACCACCCCTGGTGGAAGGTCATGTGCCTGACCGGTGTCGACTACTTCTCCACCCTCGGTTACCAGCCGGGCATCGCCGCGCTCGCCGCCGGCCTGCTGTCCCCGATCGCCACCGTCGTGCTGGTCGTGCTGACCCTGTGCGGCGCACTGCCGATCTACCGCCGGGTGGCCGCGGAAAGCCCGCACGGCCAGGGTTCGCTGGCCATGCTGGAGCGGCTGTTGTCCCGTTGGAAGGGCAAGCTGCTCGTGCTGGTGCTGCTCGGGTTCGCGGCCACCGACTTCGTCATCACGATCACGCTCTCCGCCGCCGACGCCGCGGCGCACGCGGTGGAGAACCCCTACCTGCCGAGTTTCCTGCACGGCCAGAACATGCTGATCACGATGTTGCTGGTCGCCCTGCTCGGCGTGGTGTTCCTCAAGGGCTTCGCCGAGGCGATCGGCGTCGCGGTCGTGCTGACCGGTGTCTATCTGGCGCTGAACGTGGTCGTGGTCGTGGACGCGTTGATCCATGTGCTCCGCAGCCCGCAACTGGTGGTCGACTGGCAGAATCTGCTGACGGTGCAGCACGGCAGCGTGTGGGCCATGATCGGGGTCTCGCTGATCGTCTTCCCCAAGCTGGCGCTGGGTCTGTCCGGTTTCGAGACCGGTGTGTCGGTGATGCCCCTCGTGCGGGGCCGCCAAGGTGACGAGCCGGCCCAGCCGCAGGGGCGCATCCGCAACACCCGCCGGTTGCTCACCACCGCCGCACTGATCATGAGCACCTTCCTGATCACCAGCAGCTTCGTCACGACCGTGCTGATCCCGCAGGCGGAGTTCCAGGCGGGCGGACCGGCCAACGGGCGCGCGCTGGCCTACCTCGCGCACAACTATCTCGGGGGCGCTTTCGGCACGGTCTACGACGTCAGCACGATCGCGATCCTGTGGTTCGCCGGCGCGTCGGCCATGGCGGGCCTGCTCAGCCTGGTGCCGCGCTACCTGCCGCGCTACGGGATGGCGCCGAGTTGGGCCGCGGCCACTCGCCCGCTGGTGATCGTGATCTCGGTGATCGCGTTCGTCATCACCTGGCTGTTCGACGCGAGCGTGGACGCGCAGGGCGGCGCGTATGCCACCGGTGTGCTCGTGCTGATCTCGTCGGCGGCGCTGGCGGTGACGCTGTCGGCGTTCCGGAAGGGGCACCGGATCGCCTTCGTCGCCTACCTCCTGATCACCCTGGTCTTCGTCTACACGACCATCGCGAACATCTTCGAACGTCCGGACGGCGTGAAGATCGCCGCCTTCTTCATTTTCGCGATCATCGCGGTGTCCTTCGTTTCACGCGCTTCGCGCTCGCTGGAGTTGCGCGTCGAGCGGGTCGAGTTCGACGCGGCGGCCAAGCGGTTGCTGGCCAAGGCGGTGCGAGAGGGGCACATCCGGATCATCGCGAACGAGCCCGACGCCCGGGACGAAAACGAATACCGGGAGAAGGAAAAGGAAGCGCGCGAGGACAACCACATTCCCCACGACTCGTCGTTGATCTTCCTGGAGGTGACCATCACCGACGCGTCGGAATTCGAATCGACGCTGACCGTGCACGGGCAGAAGCGGTCCGGCTATCGGGTCCTGCGGGTGAAGAGCCCGTCCATCGCCAACGCGATCGCCGCGATCCTGCTGGCCATCCGCGACGAAACGGGGCTGCTGCCGCACATCTACTTCGCCTGGACCGAAGGCAACCCGTTCAAGTTCCTGCTGCGCTACATCTTCTCCGGTGACGGCGACATCGCGCCGGTGACCCGGGAGATCCTGCGCCGCGCGGAGCCCGAGCCGCCCCAGCGGCCGATGGTCCACGTGGGCTGATCGCCCGCCGGTCGCGAAGTTCTGAAATATCCGCTGGTCCGGCCGGTTTCGAGTGGGTTGCCGGTGGGTGAAAGGCGGCCTTGATTTATCGATGCCCGCTGACCATGATCGGTCCATGACCCAGCGCACGACACCACCGTTCCGCGCCGATCACGTGGGCAGCCTGCTCCGGCCCGCCAGACTCCACGAGGCCCGGGAGTCCTTCGCCGGCGGGGCGATCAGCGCGGCGGAGCTGCGCGCGGTCGAGGACGAGGCGATCCGGGGCGCCGTCGAGCTGCAGCGCTCGGCAGGCCTGTCCTCGGCCACCGACGGCGAGTTCCGCCGGGGCTCGTGGCACATGGACTTCATCTACCGGTTGCGCGGGATCACGAAGAGCACGGAATCCCTGCACGTCAAGTTCCACAACGCCGCCGGGGACATCGAGTTCAACCCGGCCGGCCTGAAGGTCGACGACAAGGTCGGCCTGGACGAGGTGATCTTCGGGGCGGACTTCGCCTACCTGAAGTCCATTGTGGAATCCCCGGTGACGCCGAAGCAGACGATCCCCTCGCCCAGCATGGTCTACTACCGGGGCGGCCGGGCCGCGGTGGACGAGCGGGTGTACCCCGACCTGGAAGAGTTCTACGACGATCTGGCCGGGGCCTATGCCAAGCAGATCGCGGGAATGGCCGAGCTGGGCTGCACCTACCTCCAGCTCGACGACACCAGCCTCGCCTACCTGAACGACCCCGAGCAGCGCGCGATGGTCGCGCGGATGGGCGGGGACCCGGACAAGCAGCACGTGCGCAACATCAAGACGATG
>DASSAD010000416.1:0-3630 GCA_035685725.1 Amycolatopsis sp.
GTGCTTGCGCGGACCACGGCGACATACACCGTGACCGCCCCGCCGGCTGACGTCGCTGAGTGGCTGCGGCCGCGGTGCTCGGAGTGTGGCCGATGAGCCCCACTACCCCGAAGCTCGCCGACCCCGGCGCGCTCATCCGCGCCGGGAAGATCCTGCGCGAGGCGGAGTTCCCCGTCTGCACCGACCAGGATCTCCTCACCGAGTACGAGGAACTGACGGCGAGGCTCGACGCGGCCAAGGACGCCCCCCGGGATTCGTTGGCCAGCGGCGGCGATGTCGCCGGGCTGACGGAGCAGCGGGACGCGGTGGAGGAACGGATCGCGGCGAAGACCGTGGTCCTGCGGCTGCGCGCATTGGGCCGGCTGCGGTGGAAGGCGCTGAAGGACGAACACGCCGCCCGCAAGGACGGCGAGGGGAACATGGTCCCGGCGGACATGTTCCTGCGGGTCAACACCGACACGTTCTTCGAAGTCGCGGTGCGGGAGTCGCTGATCGCGCCGGTCCTCGACGACGAGACCCGCGACCTCCTCCTCGACGAGCAGATCAACGACGCGCAGTGGAATGACCTGGGCACGCTGGTCTGGAACCTGAACGAGGCGCGGGTCAGCGTCCCTTTCTCGTCAGCCGCCTCGCCGAGTCGGAAGACCTCCGCGCGGAAGTAGAGGCGGCTGAACGCCTCGGGATCAGCCTGAAGCGGTTCCGAGGCTGGGAGCCCACCACCCGCTACGAGTACCGGCGGGGTGTGCTGCTCGGGTCCACTCCGGAGACGGAGTGGGACGAGACGCAACAGGCGTACATCCTCGCCCTGGCCGCGTACCGTCGCCGGATCTGCGGCGGCTGCGGCGGCGACCTCGAGGAAACCACCGCACCGGAGAATGAGGACCGGTACAAGGCCGACCTACCGCTGCAGTGCCACCGGTGCAAGGAGTTCGCCCGGGTACAGGAGCGGTACCGGGACGAGCCCCACTCCCACACCTTCCTGCACGTGGTGAGACTGCGGCCGAAGCGGGGGTGACATGACCCGCTCCGTCACGGTGAAGCTGAAGAGCGACGTCGGCGAGTACATCCCGCCGGTCGGTGCTGCCACCGGTGTAACCGAGAAGTTTGACGACAAGGTCAAAGAGACCAACCGGGACCTCGACAAGGTGCCGCCCGCGTCCGCCCGCGCCGCCGCCGCGATGAAGCTGCTCGGTGCGGAGGCCGGCAAGACCCGGCTGGAACTGAACGACATCGGCCCAGGTGCCACCAACTCGCTGGACCTGGTTGACAAGAAGCTTGAGGAGACCCGGGCCAACGTCCGCAAGTTCGCCAACGACTTCAACCAGACCGGCAGCATCGACTCGTTCAACCTGTGGCAGCGGGCCACAAAGGATCTCGGCGACCTGGACCGGTTCAAGAAGAAGCTCTCTACCGCGCTCGCCGATGTCGAGAAGGCCACCGGCGACTCCGGGGAGCAGAGTGGCCGGTCGTTCACGGGCAAGTTCATCGACGTGTTCGGTAAAGGCTCGTCGCTCATGGTGCAGGGCTTGTCGAAACTCCCGTGGGCCGGAGCGGTTTTCGAGCCGATTGCTCAGGCGTTCAAGTCGATGCCGCCCGAGTTGCAGATCGCCATCGCCGCCGGCATCGCCGCCGCCATCGTGGGCAGTGCGGCAGCGATTGGCGCCGCCCTCAACGGCGTGCTGCTGTCCACCGCCGGCTTTGGCGGGATCGGGCTGATCGTGGCTGGTCAGTTGCAGTCCCCGATCGTGCGCGCGTCGGTGGTCCAACTCGGTCACGATCTGATGGGCGCCCTGTCGTCCGTCACCGCACCCTTCGCCGGTCGGATCGGCGCGGGGGTCGGCGTCATCGACACCGGGTTGAAGAACCTGCTGTCGGCCCTCGGCCCGTCGCTGCAGACCCTGTCGAACGCTATCAACCCACTGGCGCAGGGCTTCGCGAAGTTCTTCATGGCGCTCGGACCCGGTCTGTCGCGGGCGTTCCAGGCGGCCGCCCCGATCCTGCTGGTGCTAGCGGCCAAGCTGCCCAGTATCGGCCGGGCCCTGAGTGACATGTTCGGCGACATGGGTTCCGGCAGCCGTGGCGCTGCGGAGGGCCTGCAGTTCCTGATCCTCGGGTTGAACGCCACGATCCGGTTCGTAGGCGAGACGATCAAGGTGTTGTCGGCCATGTTTCAGTTCTTCGTCGCGTTCGCCGACGACATGGGCGGGATCATGCAGAAGGCGTTCGGCTGGATCCCCGGGCTCGGCGACCTGATCAAGAAGAACCACCAGATCTTCCACGACATACGCGGTGGAGTCGACGCAACCGGTCAGAGCGTGGACAACCTCACCAGCGCCTTCGGCGGGTTGGCTCCGGAGCTTGGCCAGTCGGCGACGCTGGCGCAGCAGGCCGCGACCGCCTTCCAGAACCTGTCCAAGGGCCTCGACGCTGCGTTCAACCGCACGATGGGCGTGGACCAGGCGACCCTGCAACTGAACCAGTCGATGCTCGCACTGTCGGACTCAGTGAAGCAGAACGGCACCAGTCTGAAGGACAACACCAAGGAAGGTCAGGCCAACCTCGGCGTCATTCAGCAGTCGATCTCGGATATCAACTCGTTGCGGGACGCGAACATCGCCAACGGTGACAGCATCGACACCGCTAACGGGAAGTACCAGGCCCAGCTCGACCAGTTGCAGCAGACGCTTATCAAGCTGGGGTTCAACAAGGACGCCATCAAGGCGATGATCGACCAGTACCGGCAAATCCCCGGCCAGGTCTCCACGGTCGTCAATGTGCTCGGGCTGGACGCGGCGACCGACAAGCTCGTATCGGTCAAGCAGAAGCTCGACGACCTCAACGGGAAGATCACCACCTCGTATGTGGTGCTCGACACCGTTACCGGCCAGACGTCGACCATCACCCACAAGCAGGGCTACAACCGTTGGGGCGGCATCTACGAGCACGCTGACATGGGGCTGCTGAATGCCGGTATCTACTCCACCGCTTCGCCGGCCCGGTACGCTTTCGCCGAGCCGCAGACCGGTGGCGAGGCGTTCGTGCCCCGATTCGGGGACTATGGCCGGTCGATGGGGATCCTTGACCAGGCGGCCCGCTGGTACGGAGCGCGCGTGATGCCGGCGGGAGGTGGCTCTTTTGGTGGCACGATCACCGTCGTCCTGTCTGGTGGTGACGCCGCCACTCGCGCCGTGATGCAGAACATCCGCGCCGAGGTCCACAGCTCCTTCGGCGGGGATGTCCAGCTCGCGATGGGCAACTGATGGCTGTCGCGTTCCGCTCCTCGGCCAGCGTCACCAACGGCACCGCAACCGCGTCGGTCGTGGTGTCCAAACCGGCCGGCGCCGCCGCCGGGGACCAGCTGATCGCGTTCGTCGCCGAAGTCAGTAACCCGTCGATCACCGGTCCGGCGGGGTGGACGCTGATCGGTACCGTCGCCTCAACATCAACGATGACGATCAACGCTTACCGTTACCTGGCCACCGGCACCGACCCGGCGTCGTGGACATGGACACTCGGTGGCGCTGTGCCGAACTGGGGCTGGATCGGTGCCTACTCCGGCGTCGACCCGGCGGCCCCGGTCTCCGCGTCGGGAAGCAACGCGTTCTCCAGCGGCGGAACGGTCTTCCAACC
>DASSAD010000417.1:0-6700 GCA_035685725.1 Amycolatopsis sp.
ATACCCGACGCGGTCTTCGCCGGCGCCGGCGCCTTCCTGGGTGATCACCGTCGCGGTGTAGCCCGCCTGCTCGACCGTCGCGATCAGCCGGTCGGGCCCGACCGCCCCGCCGGTCTCCACGATCGCGCGTTCGGTGGCGTAGTTCACGCTCGCCCGCACCCCGTCGAGCTTGTTCAGCCTGCGCTCCACTCGGGCCGCGCACGCCGCGCAGGTCATGCCGCCCACGACGAGCTCGATCGGCGCCGCCGCTCGTTCCGGCGCCACCGGTGTCAAGGCCACGTTCACGCCCTCCTGTAGACCATGGGCAGTCTCCACGATAATTACGCGGTGCAATACTCGGGTAAGTGACTGCTCCGTTGACCTGGTACACCGCGCTGACCACTTGGGACATGCCGGTCGCCACCGCTGTCGTCCTCGGCCTCGCCGCCGCATGTTACGCGTGGGCGGCGAGCCGGGTGCGCCGCTGGCCGCTGGGCGCGAGCGCGTCGTTCGCCGCGGCTCTCGTCGTCGCCGCTTTCGCCTTGGGCGGCGGGGTGAACGCCTACAGCGGCGTGCTGTTTTCGATGCACATGGTCCAGCATCTGCTGCTGATCATGGTCGTGCCGGCGTTCCTGGTCCTCGGCCGACCCCTGGAACTCCTCCGCCGGACGCTGCCGGAACGCGGACGTGCGGTGGCCGGCGGCATCGCCCGGAGCCGGGTCGTCTCCGTGCTGACCAACCCGGTGCTCGCCTTCGTGTTCTACACCGGCGTCGTGGTGGGCACCCACCTCACACCGTTCCAACAGAACGCATTGCTCCAGCCGGGTTTGCACGTGCTGGAGGAACTGCTGTACCTGGCCAGCGGCTATCTTCTGCTGCTGCTCGTCCTGGGCGGCGAGCCGTTGCGCCGCACGCTGTCCCATCTGATGCGTGTGGTCGTCCTGCTGGCCGGCATGGTCGTCGACACGATCGTCGGACTCACCCTGATGATGACCCCGTCCGAGCCGTTTCCCGCCTACGGGCGCCTCGGCCGGGCCTGGGGACCATCGCTGATCGACGACCTGCACCTGGGCGGGGCGATCATGTGGGTCGGCGGCGACGTCCTGATGGCCGCGCTGGCGATCGTCGTCATCACGCAGTGGGTCAACTCTCCCACCAGCGGCAACGACCTCGGCCCGTGGCTGGAAGCCGCGCGCCGCTCCGCGGTCGGCGCGTCGGAAGGAACCGACGACATCGATGACGACGAGGACGCCCTCGACGCCTACAACGCCATGCTGTCCCGGCTCGCGAACGGCGAGCGCGGCGACCCGGACCGCTGACCGCGCCGGATCCGGGTTTCCCGGCGAAGACGGCCCGCCGCGCGGGAGTCGTTCCCCACGCGGCGGGCTCGCGGGTCACCGTCCTATTTCGACATTCTCCAGGACACCGAGCGCGTCCGGGGTGAGCACGGCAGCCGAATAGTACGCGCTGACCAGATACGAAGTGACGGCCTTTTCATTGATGCCCATGAACCGCACGTTGAGGCTGGGCTCGTATTCGTCGGGGATCCCGGTCTGGTGGAGACCGACGACGCCCTGGTTTCGCTCCCCCGTGCGCAGCACCAGGATCGAGCTGGTGCCCTGGGCGGTGATCGGAATCTTGTTGCACGGCAACATCGGAACGCCACGCCAGGCGGTCACCCGGGTGCCTTCGAGGTCGAGACTCTCCGGGTAGAGCCCGAGCCGGTTGCACTCGCGGCCGAACGCGGCGATAGTCCGCGGATGCGCGAGGAAGAACTGCGACTTGCGCCGCCGGGACAGCAGTTCGTCCAGATCCCCGGGCTTCGGCGGGCCGGACAACGTCTGGATGCGCTGGCGCAGATCGGCGTTGTGCAGCAACCCGAATTCGGGATTGTTGATCAGGTCGTGTTCCTGGCGCTCGCGCAGTTCCTCGACGGTCAGCCGCAGCTGCTGCTCGAGCTGGTTCATCGGTGCGTTGTAGAGGTCGGTCACGCGGGTGTGCACGCGCAAGATCGTCTGCGCGACGCTCAGTTCGTACTCGCGGGGATTGAGTTCGTAGTCGGCGAAGGTGCCGGGCAGCTCGAACTCTCCCTCGTGGCCGGACGAGATCCGCATCGCCGCTTCGCCGTGTTTGTTGCGGGCCGGCCGGGAACTCGTGCGGACCTGTTCGAGGTGACTGCGCAGGGTCTGCGACCGCGCGGTCATCTCGTCGAGCGCCTGACGGGACAGCGTGAGCACGATGCACGGCGTGAGTGCCACGGCGGTGACCGGCCAGGTCTGCTGCGTCCCGGTCAGGACCTGATCGCCGAGAAACTGGCCGTCGGCGAGCACGTCCAGCGACGCATCGGCCGCGTAGGCACCGGCCGTGCGCGTGTTCACCTTGCCGTGCGCCAGCAACACCACCTCGTCGGCCGGTTCCCCGGCCGTGGCGATCACGTCGCCGGGCGCGTACTCGCGCTGGGTGAACCGCCCCGCGAGGTCGGCCAGCACCGTCTCGTCGTCGAGGTCGCGCAGCGGCGGCAGCTCCCGCAGTTCCGGCGGCAGCACCCGGACCTGGTCACCGATGTTGGAAAAGGTCAGCCGCCCGTCGCCGAGGGCGTAGGTGAGCCGCCGGTTGACCCGGTAGGAGCCGGCGTCGACGTCGACCCAGGGCAGCATGCGGAGCAACCAGCGTGGGCTGATCGACTGCATCTGCGGCGGCGTCTTGGTGGTGGTGGCCAGGTTCCGGGCCGCCGCGGTGCTCAGGCTCAATCTGGCCTGGCCGTTCTGCTCGGGGATCGCCGCCGACGCGGCGGGCTGGGTGTCGGTCATGGACAATCACCTGTCAGATAGAGGAAGTACGGGCTTGTCGGTGCTTTTCCGGTCTCTTCGTGGGTTTGTTCGTGGTTTGTTCGTGGCTTCTTCGTGGGTCTGTTCGTGGGCTTGTTCGTCAGCGAATCGTGAAGTTGGGCTTCTTCAGTGCCGTCAGGGGGTTCGCACCGGGCTGTCCGGAGTCTCCGGCTCGGCGGCCGCCGGGGACCGCCCGCCGCGGCGGGCGGCCGAGGTGCCCAGGCCGACGGGACCGGCCAACCGGTGGCGCACCGCGGACTCGACCTCCGCAACGGCGACCTCGGCGACCGGACGGGAGAGTTCGGCGACCGGAGGAGGGGACACGGCGGGCTGGGGTGTTCCGCGGGTCGGCGACGGTCGGTGGAGCCGGTGCAGTTCGGCCTCGGTGTAGCGCGCGCACCGGCGGTGCCACTCCAGGATTCCCGACATCCAGTCCTTGAGGTTGTCGGCGTGGGCGGTCAGTGCCGCGCGGCCGGCCGCGTCCAGCCCGACATCGTCGAACAGCTTGGGCAGCTCCTCGGTGACGGCGCGCTCGAACTGGCGCATGCGCGCCGCCGCCAGATCGACCACGATGTCGCGGGCGGTCCACCGGTCGGTGTTCAGGAAATGCTCGACGACGAGCACGAGGTTGTGCAACTCGCCTTCGAACTCGATCTCCTTCTGGTAGGAGAAGAGGTCGTTGACGAAGGCGGCGTAGTCCTGCGCCGCGTTTTCCATCGCCCGGACCACTCGGGTGCGGGCGATCTCGTCCGGGACGTCCTGCAGACGCGTCAGGCGGGACAGGCTCATCGTCATGTCCGACCCGAAGGTCTTGCGGCGCATCTCGATGTAGTCGACCGGATCCGGGATGCGGTGCTGCGCCTGGTTGGCCAGCTCCCACAGCCAGCTGGCGGTCATGTCGTCCACGGCCGCCCGGAAGGATTCCCGGGCCCGCCTCGACATCGGGCCCACCGTGCGCTGCCACAGCTCGGCCAGCCCGCGCTCCAGTGCGTTCACGGGTTCGGGGACGGGCTCGCCGTCCAGCGGCATGAACGCCGAAAGCCGCTCGTTGCACAACCTGGCCGCCACGAGGTTGCGGCTGTTCCCGAACGCCGCGGGGTAGTAGTCGTCCCCGTAGGTTCCCCACGTCAGCCAGTCGCTGGACACGTAGAGGTCTTCCGGCGTGGCGTCGGCATGGAGCATCGCGGCGCAGTGGGCCAGGTCGATCGCGCGAGCGCGCCGCTCGTCCCACACGCCGCCGTGCGCCACCCCGGGCACGGAGTCGAACATGCCCATCGACCGGGCCCACGCGACGGTGTGTTCCCGGGCCGCGTCCAGATGCGGATTCATCCGCACCGGGTAAGGCATGTACAGCTCGGGCAGGGTCAGGTGCCCGACCGGGGTGAACAGGACATGGGAATGCTGCTGGAACCTGCGCCGCCACCCGGGCCGGGTGCGGGAGAGCAGCATGGTCGCGGCCGAGGTGCCGAGCCCGGTGGGTCCCGCCGGCACGCCGGCCGACCCGGCGGTGGCGCCCTCGTTCATGTAGCGGCTCGACCGCAGGTGCCACTCGTGGCCGCCGGACTGCCAGTCCTGCAGCCCCTTGACGTAGCCCAGGACGCTCAACCGCTCGGCCGGGTCCAGCCCGTGTTCCTCGCACAGCGGCGGAACCTCGGTGAGCGCGGTGTTCTCGAACTGTTCGAGCCGGGAGGTGACGAGATCGCTGACCAGATCGGCGGCCTCCTGCGGGGTGCAGCCGAAGAAGGTCTCCACGACCAGCACCCCGTTGTTGACCTCACCCTCCTCTTCGGTCTCGCGCTGGTAGGAAAAGATGTCGTTGCGCAGGTGCACACCGTCGGCGAAGGTGTCCTTGAGGACCCGCAGGGGCCGGCTCGCGGCGATCGCGGCCGGCACCTCCGCGCCGATGGCGAGCTCCACCAGGTCGGCCGACCACGGTGCGCCGCCGACCCGGCGGCGCATCTCGATGTAGTCGATCGGGTTCGGGACCCGGTGCTCGGTGATGTTGGCCAGTTCCCAGAGGCAGTCCTCGAGGAGGTTCCGGGTGCTTTCGGAGAACCGGGCCAGCCAGTGCTCCGACATGGACGGCGTGGTGCGCCGCCACAGGTCCACCAGCCCCCACTCCACCGGGTTCGCCGGCACCGGGTCCCGCCCGGTGGGCCGGGCCGGCATGAACTCCGCCAGCCCGGTCAGGTAATCCCGTGCGCCGGCCAGGTCACCGGTGCGCTTGTAGTGCTCCAGGAAGTGGTCGTCGAAATAGAAGACCCAGACGTACCAGTCGGTGACCAGGTTCAGCATCTCGGCGGTGGCGTCGGGATGCGTGTAGGCGCACAGCAGGGCGTAATCGTGCGCGTCGTAGGTGGCCTCGTCCCAGATGGCCGTCTCGTGCGCCGCCGGGTCGAGCGCGATCATGCCCATCTCCCGCGCCCAGACCTTGCTGTGCGCCCGCGCCTCCTCCAGGTGCGGGTTGAGCCGCGCCGGCCACGGCACGTAGAACTCCGGCAGGGTGAAGGGTTGCTTGCCCATGGCGGGGATCAGTCTTCCCGGCCGGTTTCCACGTTCTCCAGCACGCCCAGCGCATCGGGGACGAGCACGGCCGCGGAGTAGTAGGTGCTGACCAGATAGGAGATGATGGCCTTCTCGCTGATTCCCATGAACCGCACCGAAAGACCCGGCTCGTACTCGTCGGGGATACCGATCTGGTGCAGCCCGACCACACCCTGGTTGGCCTCGCCGGCGCGCATCAGCAGGATCGAGGTGGTGCGGTGGCCGTTCATCGGCAGCTTGTTGGACGGGAAGATCGGCACACCGCGCCACGCCGGCACATGATGGCCCCCGACCTCGACGCTCTGCGGGTACAGGCCCCGGCGGCTGCATTCCCGGCCGAACGCGGCGATCGCGCGCGGATGGGCGAGGAAGAAGCCGGGTTCCTTCCACACCAGCGACAGCAGTTCGTCCATGTCGTCCGGGGTCGGCGGGCCGCTGCGGGTGTGCACGCGCTGGCGCAGGTCGGCGTTGTGCAGCAGGCCGAACTCGGGATTGTTGATCATCTCGTGTTCCTGCTGCTCACGCAGTTCCTGAATGGTCAGCCGCAACTGCTGCTCGACCTGGTCCATCGGCTTGTTGTACAGGTCGGCGACGCGGCTGTGGACCCGCAGGACGGTCTGGGCGACGCTGAGCTCGTACTCGCGGGGCTTGAGTTCGTAGTCGACGAACGTGCCGGGCAGCGCGGTTTCGCCGACGTGCCCGGAAGACAGGCTGATCGCCGCCTCGCCGTGCGCGTTCTGCTCCGGCGCGGGGTGCGCGGCGAGCTGTTCGAGGTGTGCCCGCAGGGTTTCCGACCGTTCGCTGATCTCCCGCACCGCGTCCCGGCTCAGGGTCAGCACGGTGCAGCTGGTGAGCGCCTTGGCGGTGAAGTCCCACGACTCCTGCGCGCCGGTGAGGACCGAGGCGCCGAAGTACTCGCCGTCGGCCAGCACCCCCAGCACGGTCTCGTTGCCGTACTTGCCGGCGCCGATCTGGTTGACCTTGCCGTGCGCGATCAGCACCACCTCGCCGGCGGGCGCACCGGCCGCGGCGATGACGTCGCCGGGTTCGTATTCGCGCTGGGTGAACCGTCCGGCCAGCGCGTCGAGCGCCTCGGTGTCGTCGAAGTCCCGCAGCGGCGGCAACTCGCACAGCTCCGCCGGGATGACCCGGACCTCGGCGCCGGTGTTGGTGAAGGTCACCCGCCCGTCGCCGAGGGTGTAGGTCAGCCTGCGGTTCACCCGGTAGACACCGCCGGACACCTGAACCCAGGGCAGCAGGCGCAGCAACCACCGGGAGGTGATCGACTGCATCTGCGGCGGCGTCTTCGTCGTCGTCGACAAATTCCGCGCCGCGGCCGTACCCAGACT
>DASSAD010000418.1:0-10204 GCA_035685725.1 Amycolatopsis sp.
CCCCGGGCGGTTCCAACGAGACGAGCAAAGAGCGTGTCCAGCTCAGGGCTCGCGTCAGAAGTTCCGCGAGTGTGAAGCCACGAACACGCAAAACGACGGCCTACGACGAAGCCTACCGGGATCTCGCGAAATCTGAACCCCCCGCGACCACCGTTCCCCGATGTCACCGAAACGTCGTACCGGGCGGCCGTGAAGATCGTCCAGACAACCCGATTGGCTGACCTTCGCTCCGACGAAGGGCGGATAGACATACATCAGCGTGACGGCCATCACTATTCTGGGGATCAACGCGAACCTTCCGTCCAACGTCTTGTCAGGACAATGGGGATGAAGGGGAGGGAAACGTGATCAAACAAGGAATCGGTCACCGGGTACCGGCCACCCTGATCGGTCTCATGCTCGCGGCCGCCCTGGGGATCAGCGCCTGCACGGGCGGCTCCTCGACGACCCCGGCCGGCGCTTCGTCGACGGCGGCCGACGGTGGCGGCCAAGCGGGCTCCTCCGCGCATCCGGCCAAGCTGACGACCCAGCCGGCCAACGGTGCGACCGACGTCTCGCCCACCACCCCGGCCAAGATCACCGTCGCCGACGGCACGATCGAAAACGTCACGCTCAGCAAACCCGACGGTGGCACCGTGGACGGGCAACTCGCCGCGGACCGGCTGAGCTGGAGCACCACCGAGCCACTCGGCTACGGCAAGACCTACACCTGGCACGGCACCGCAGTGGGCTCCGACCGGACGCCCACGGAGATCTCGGGCTCGTTCAGCACGCTGAGCCCGGCCAGGCAGATCTCCGGCACTCTCAACGTCGGCGACGAGAAGAGCTACGGCATCGCGATGCCCATCGTGCTCACCTTCAGCGGCAAGGTGACCGACAAGGCCGCGGTGGAACGGCAGCTCTCGGTGGAGACCACGCCGAAGACGGACGGTGCGTGGGCCTGGTTGTCCGACACCGCGGTGCACTGGCGCCCCAAGGACTACTGGCAGCCCGGGACGCAGGTGAAGGTCGCGGCGAACCTCTACGGGGTGAACACCGGCAACGGCGCATACGGCAAGCAGGACGTCACCGCCGGATTCACCATCGGCCGCTCGGAGATCGTCAAGGGCGACACCCGGACGCACCACATCCAGGTGATCCGGGACGGCCAGCAGATCGCCGACTATCCGGTGAGCTTCGGGCTCGACTCCGACCCGGGCCGGGTCACGCACAGCGGCATCCACGTGGTGATGGAAAAGTATCCGACCTATTCGATGAGCAACCCGCGCTACGGCTACTACGACGTGAACGTGCCCTGGGCGGTGCGCATCTCCAACAACGGCGAGTTCATCCACGGCCTGGCCGCTTCCGTTTGGGCGCAGGGAAAGATGAACGTTTCGCATGGCTGCCTGAATCTCTCGCCCGCCCGCGCCAAGGAGTACTACGACGGGGCGCTCATGGGCGATCCGGTGGAAATCGTCGGCAGCTCGCAACCGTTGACGCCCGCCGACGGCGACTATGCGGACTGGACCTACTCGTGGCAGGACTGGTCCAGGCTTTCGGCCCTCAACAGCTGAGCAGAAAGTCCATCACGGACAGACACCGGCACCGGACGGAAACGGGCGTCGCGACCGCGGCGCCCGTTTCCGCGAAGTCGTTGCTATTGCCCGGATTCGGGCGGACGCCACGCGCTGTCGTCGCCGGGCAGCTCGTTCAACCACACCGGAACCGGCATCAGCTGCTGTGTCTGGTCGTCCAACAGCCGGGTGGCCTCGGCCATGCCCGGCGGATCGTTCGGTTCGGTCATTCCTCACCGTCTCCTTGCCTGCGGTGAGGGATATCTTGCCCCGAACGCGGTCGTGGCTCAACACGGGCCGCGCCCGCCGTGCGTTCCAGAATTCAACGACACGGCGGGCGCGGCGCGTTCGACGGCCCTGCGCTCAGCCCACCACCCTCAGCCCTGAGTACGCCGCCTTCGGTCGTGCCCTCAGTTCGCCGCCGCGACGTTCCGGCTCATGGTGTCGGTGTCCACCTTGGAGATCGGGACGCGCGCGGTCTCCGGGATAAGCAGGATCGGCACCAGCGCGATCGCCGCGGCGATCATCAGGTAGACCGCCGGCCAGTCCTTGTTCCCGGTGGACTGCACCAGCGCCGTGACGATCACACCGCAGGTGCCGCCGAACACCGATGTCGAAACGTTGTAACCGATCGCGAAGGACCCGTACCGCACGCGCGTCGGGAACATCGCCGGGAAAGTCGATCCGATCACGGCCAGCATCAGCAGCAGCAACAGGGCCGTGATGCCGAACCCGAGAATGAGCAGGCCGATGTTGCCGCCCTGCATGAGCTTGATCGCGGGGTAGCTCAGCACCAGGTACCCGATGGCGGCGGTGAGCAGCATCGGCTTGCGCCCGATCCGGTCCGACAGCGCGCCCAGCGGCGCGATCAGCGCCATCTGCACGACCTCCACCCCGATGATGATCAACGTCGAGGTGTTGTCATTGATCTTCAACGTGTCGGTGAAGTAGGTCGGCATCGTGGTCAGCAACATGTAGTCGGCGATGTTCAGCAACAGGACGATGCCCATCAGGTTGAGAATCATCCGCCAGTTCCGCACCAGCGTCTCGCGCAGCGGCGCCTTCGCCGATTTCTGGCCCGCCGCGTCCAGCCGTTTGAACTCCGGCGTGTCCTCCAGCTTCGACCGGAGGTAGAGCCCGATCAGGCCCAGTGGCAACGCGATGAAGAACGGGATCCGCCACGCCCAGGCCTCCACTTCGGCGGCGGAGAAGGACAGTGTCACCGCCAGCACGACGATGTTGCCGAGCACATACCCGGTCAGCGTGCCGAATTCGAGGAAGCTGCCCCAAAAACCGCGACGCCGGGTCGGCGCGTATTCGGCGATGAACGTCGCCGCACCACCGTACTCGCCGCCCGTCGAGAACCCCTGGATCAGCCTCAGCAGGACCACCAGCACCGGCGCCGCGAAGCCGATCGCCCCATACGTCGGCACGCACCCCACCAGGAAGGTGCAGCCCGACATCAGCAGAATCGTCAGCGCGAGCACCCGCTGACGACCGATCTTGTCGCCGAGCGGTCCGAAGAAGGCGCCACCGAAGGGCCGCACCACGAATCCGATCGCGACAAGCGCAAGCGATTTCAGTACGGCATTTCCGCCCCCACCTGGGAAGAACACCGTTCCAATGCTCGTCGCAATCGCACCCGAGGTGAACACACCGTAGTCGAACCATTCGGTAGCGTTGCCCATTGCCGAAGCGATGACCGCCCGTTTGACCGTTCTCGTGTCGACTTCCCCCGCCTGAGCCGCTGCTTCCGTCATAGACCCCGACCTCCTCAGTTCCGTATCCAGCGCTCAAGATTGCGACCTTAGTGCTCTTGGGTGGAAAGTTTCGCTCTTAACGTGGTTCTTGTCTCTTTAAGCTTCGAGGTAGCGTGTCCCGGTGAGTGAAGAACCACCCAGGGACGGACAGCCGTGGCCGCCGGTCGGGACCGAATCACCGGCGCCGCATCCGCATGCCCCCGAACCGGGCACCGAACTGGACACCCACTACGCGTGGTGCTTCGGCTGCGGCGATCACGACGGTGGTCTGCACATGCGGTCCACCGTCGGCGAGCGAGTCGAAGTGCACGCGCGGTTCACCGTCGCCGAGGCGCATCAGGGCGCGCCCGGGCTGGCCCACGGCGGACTGCTGGCGTGCGCCTTCGACGAGGCGCTTGGCACCGCGGTGGGCAACATACTGCGCCGGCCTGCCGTAACCGCGAAGCTGGAGACCGACTTCCTACGGCCGGTGCCGGTCGGCTCGACCCTGTTCATCACGGCCAAGCTGGACGGGACCGCCGGCCGCAAGATCTACGCGAGCGCGGAAGGCCACCTCGACGCGGACGACGGGCCGGTCGCGGTTCGGGCGCGGGCGCTGTTCGTGCAGGTCGGCTTCGAGCACTTCACCAAGCACGGCGACCCCGACGCGGTGGGAAAGCTCCAGCGCGCTTCCCGGGAATCCTGGGAGATAAACCCCTGAAGGCCGTCCCGCGGGCGGACGAACCACCCGTGAGACGGCCAGGAGCCGCATGCGCGCACTCCGGGAGAAAGCGCTCTCCAGGAACAATCAGGTCAAGGTGCGCGGGCGGATGGAGTTGGCACGGTCGACCAGTGCGATGCGGTCCTCCGCCGTGCCCGCGAGGCGGGCCAGCGAGCGATAGCACCGCTCCAGACCGAAGCGGAGGTCGCGTTCGGCCAAGGCACAGCCGAGCACCGTGGACGTGGCGGCGTGGCCGGGCGGGGCCGATCGCAACCAGCTGAACGCGGCTTCGAGCACCTCCGCGGACAGGCGGGTGCGGCGCTCGGCGTCGAGCGAGAGCCGTTCCAGCCGGGCACCGGCGTCCGCGAGATCCCCTTCGGACACCGCGGTGTTCACCCCCGCATTCGTCCTGATCTTGATCGCGGCCACCTGTGCGGCGGTGTAGTGCGTCGACGAGGAGGGGACCGACTCGAGTACTTCGACCGCGCTCGACCGCGCCCCCTGCGCCAGATACACACGGGCCAGACCGAAGGCCGCGCTGACGTACGACCGGTCCGTGCGCCAGACGAGCTCGTAAAGCCGCGACGCCGCGAAGTGGTCACCGACCCCTTCCGCGCTCACCGCCAGCGCGAGCTTCGGCGCGATCTCGCCGGGCAGATCGTCGTACACCTCATCGAACGCCAGCTGCGCGACCCGGTGGCGTCCACCCGCGAGCTCGATCAGGCCGCGATGCCAGTCGATCCGCCAGTCGTGCGGATACCCGGCGCGGATCGCCAGGTACTGCGCGGCCTGCAGCTGCCGGCTCGCCTCGGCCAGCTCACCCTGCTCGATCCGGGCACGCACGATCCGCAACCGCACCTCGATCGACTCCCGCGGAGCGCCGGCCAGCGCATCGATCGCGCTCTGCGGGTCCAGCACAGTGGTAGTGGCCAGCACACCCGCGCCCGGGTCGCTGGTGTCGACCTGCGGGATCGGGAGACCCGCCACCACCTCGGCCGGATCCGGCACGGGCATCACGGCCGGCCCGGCCGGAGGCGCCCAGGCACGCTCCGGCACGACGAGGTCCACTCCGAACGCGGTGGATTCGGGACCGAACACAGTGGACGTGGCGGGACGCGGTTTGCCCGTTCCCATGGCCATGATCTCGCGCAGCACACCGGCCAGCTGGTCGGCCATGTCGTCGGCCGTGATGAACCGGCGGTCCGGATCGAGGTGCGTGGCCCGCTTGAGAAACCGGTAGTACGAACCGAAAAGCTTGAACAGCGGCACCTCGTCCGGGGTGGGCAGCTGCTCCCGGTATTTGGTGGTGTAGCCGTTGAACTCGAAGCTCAGCACCGCGAGCGTGCGCCCGACCGTGTAGAGGTCGGAGGCGACCGTGGCGCCCAGCCGGGCCAGTTCGGGCGCGCTGTAGCCGGTGGTGAAGAAAAGCGGGCTGGAGTAGTCGTCGGTCCGCCGCACCGCGCCCATGTCGATGAGCTTGAGCTGCTCGCGCGTCTGGATGACGTTGTCCGGCTTGAGGTCGCAGTAGAGCAGATTCTGACTGTGCAGGTACCCCAGCGCGGGCAGGATCTCCAAACCGTAGGCGATGACCTGCGCGATCGGCAGCGGTTCCGGACGGCCGACCTTACGATGGTGTTCCAGCGCGATCTGCCGCAGTGACTGCCCGCCCACGTACTCCATCACGATGTAGCCGACGGAGTGCCCGGTCCGGGGATCCGGGTGCTGCACGAAGTTGTAGATCCGGACGATGTTGGGGTGTTCGACCTCGGCCAGGAACCGGGTCTCGTTCACCGCGGCGGCCATCGCGTTCGCGTCGCCGGTGTCGATCAGTCCTTTGAGGACAACCCAGCGGTTGTTGACGTTCTGGTCCTGTGCCAGGTAAATCCAGCCGAGCCCGCCGTAGGCGATCGCACCGAGCACCTCGTACTGCCCGCCCACGAGATCGCCCTGCCCCAGCTTCGGCAGGAACGAGTAGGCGGTGCCGCATTTCTGGCAGACGCCCTCGGGACCCGCGCTGCCCCGGCCGACCTTGGTCGAACAGTTGCCGCAGAAGCGCTTCTCCTCCGACACCATCGGGTCCGTGAGCACCGCGGACGCCGGATCGCGGTAGGGCACCGGCGGCACCTCGACCAGACCGGCGCCGAGCCGGCCCCGACGCGAGGTACTGCGGCCGGTTCGCCGCGCGGTGCCGGGGAAGGCACCGGAACCGGTGCCCGATCCGGTCCCCGGACCCGTACCCGGCCCGGTTCCCGGTCCCGTGCCGGGGACGCTGCCGCTGGAGCTTTCCGGCACCACGCTCCCGGTGCCGGGGTCAGGAAGTTCGAGGCTCGGTTCGGGCGGGGGCGAGGGCGGCATGACACTGCGCGTCGGCGGCGCCGGGCTGGCGAGCACACTGGTCAGCTGCGGGTCGGCGGCGCGCGCCGGGAGCGGCTGTTCGGGTGTGGCCGGCGGCGCGGGCTGGGCCTGCCAGGCCGGCTGCGGCGGAACCTGTTGACCGCCCTGAGGAGACCAGGACGGCGGCACCGGCGCTCCGGGTTGGGATTGCGGATTCCATTGCCCGGCGGGGAAAGCAGGCGGAAGCTGCGGACCGGGTTGAGCCGGCGGCGCAGGGGGGACCGGCTGGGCGGGCCAGGCGGGCGCCACCGGTTGTCCGGCGGGAAAAGGCTGACTCGGTTGCCCGCTCTGTGGCTGGCTCGGCTGTCCGCTCTGTGGCTGACCGGGTTGCCCGCTCTGCGAAGGCTGGACAGCCTGCGAAGCCCATGGGGCCTGCGTGGGGTTCTCGGCCCGCGCAGGCTGGTTGCCGCGTGCCCCCGAGGACCGCGACGACTCCGGCGAGCCGGCCGGCTCGGGGTAGGGCCGACGGCCACCGCCGGTCTCTTCGTTCAGCCGCCCGGACACCGGCTCGTTCTGCGGCCCCGCCTGCCGGGGACGCCGTGGCTCTTCCGACATTGCCTCACCTTCACTGATACGTCACGGTCGGCGGCGAGTCCGCGCCGAGCTCGGGCTGCAGCCACGTGTTGTAACTCGCCCGCCAGGCGCCGCCGTTGCGCACGTTGTCCAGGACCGAGTTGACGTAGCGCACCATGTCCTCGTGCCCCTTGGGAATCCCCACGCCATAATTCTCCGTCGTGAACGGCTGGCCCACCACCTCGAGATTCGGGTCCTGGCGGGCCATGCCGGCCAGGATCACGTCGTCGGTGGACACCGCGTCGACCTGACCCTGCTGAAGCATCACCAGGCAGTCCGACCAGTTCCGCACCGAGACCGGGATGGGCCGCACCGAGGACTCGGCAAGCGTTTGCAGCGAAGTGGAATCCTGTGTCGCGCAGACCCGCTTGCCTTCGAGGTCGGTCAGGCCGTGGATCCCCGAACCCTTTTCCACCAGCACGCGCTGGCCGGCGACGTAGTACCGCGAGGAGAAGTCGATCTGCTGCAACCGGTCACAGGTGATGCTGTAGGTCCGGACCACGATGTCGACCTGGTCCTTCTCCAGCATCGATTCCCGCGCCGACGAAGGGACGGCCATCCACTGCACGTGGTTGTGCCAGTCTCCGAACAGCTGCGTGGCGATCGCCTTGACGATGTCGATGTCGAAACCCTCGAACTCGCCGGACGCCGGGTTGAGGAAACCGAAGAGGTAGGTGCTCGCGTCCACGCCGGCGATCAGCCGTCCCCGCTGCTTGATCTTGGCCATCGTGGAACCGGCCGGGATGGCGGAACTCGGCGCGAGACTGTCGGTGTCGCAGCCGGTCGTGTCCGGCGCGGCGTCCGCCGGTGCACCGGACACCCCGGCGGGCATCGGCTCCCCCACGTTGCCGACCGGTGCGGGGTCGATCGGCGCCCGCGGGCCACCGCAGCCCAGCACCAGCATCGCGACCACGGCGAGAAGGCCGGCCAGTTTCGGCCCTCGGCGTCTCCGAACGCGCCCACTCGCCCCGGCTCCCACGGCAGTGGAACGGCGTCTCATCAGCGGTACTCCCTCAGGCGATCGCGGATTCCGATGGTCGCCCCGCCCGCGGCGACCACCGCGAGCACCGCGATGCCCGGGCCCAGGAAGGTCAGCGCGTTCTCGCCGTCGTTCGTGTTCGTCACGAACTCCTGACGGCCATCGTCCACCGCCTTGCCCAGCGCGGCGTCGACGTTGTCGAAGAAGGTCGAGGCATTGTTCGGCACTGACGGGTCGACGGCCTCCTTGACCGCATCGACGTAGTCACCGCCGTCGTCCTTGGCGCGCAGGTCCTTGTGCGTGGCGAGCCAGTTGTTCGAGTTGACGATCGCGGTCTGGACCTGGGCGGCGGCGTCCCCCGAAAGCATCCCCTTGGCTTCCTGCATCCAGTTCAGATACAGCGGGGCCAACTGCTGGAAGTTCGTCTCGTAGTCCGCACCGGAGCCGCGGGCCACCAGCGTCATGGTCTCGTCGGCGCGGGCCTGCACCGCGGCGGCGCGGGCCTGCACCAGCAGGTCGACGGGGCGGCTGCCGTCGTCCTCGCCCGTGCCGATCAGGCTGCTCTGCACGAGCAGGGCGACCACGCCCCACATCAGCACCAGGACCATCCCCCCGCTCGCGACGACGAGGCCGACATTGAGCAGCCGGTTGGTGCGGCGGGTGAGGAACACCTGGGTCACGACCAGCGCCGCGAGCGAACAGACCAGCAACGCCGCGGTGAACCAGGGAAACCCACCGGCGTCGGCCTGCTGGGCGACCAGCGTGGCGGTGTCCATCTTGTAGAGATCACCGGCCGCGGGCAGGATCGTGGTGCGCATCAGGTTCGAGGCTTCCTGCAGGTAGGAGGCTCCCACCGGGAAGCCCTGCAGGTTGTTGGCCCGCGCCGTCGCGACCAGGCCGGCGTAGCTGGGCAGCTGCTGGCTGATCGTGGTCACCTTGGTGGCCGCGTCGCCGGTGGCGTTGGCGGCCGCCTTGGCCAGCGCGGCACCGGCCTGGGCCATGTCCTGGTCGTACCGGGTACGCAGCACGGCGGGCTCGGGTCCGGTGACCAGGAAGGCGATGGCGGCGGTCGCGTCGGCGTCCGAGAGCGAGCGGTACACCTCTTCCGAGGCTGCGGTCTGCGGCTCGCGATCGGTGATCAGCTGGTCGGTCGTCGTGATCTTCTGTTGCACCATGAGGGTGCCGATCAGACCGGTGAGCAGGGTGAGCACGACCAGCCCGACCGCGATGACGGTGAGCAGGCCCGGTGTGGTCCGTGCGGAGGAGATCACGCGCCGCACGAGGGTCACGGGCAACTGGAGCAGTCCCAGGAACCCGGATCGGGAGGTTTCCGGCGCGGGTACCGGAGATTCCGGCGCGCTCGGCCGCGTCACGGTACTCGTCATTGGCTCCACCCCTCGCGCCGTCACCACTCGCATGAAGGTATCCGAGTGGCCTGGGCGAGCCAACGCCTCCCGCCGGAACCGGGCCGGAAACCTGACCAGGCGCGTTCGCGCGATTACCAGGCCGATCTCCGCGGAAGGTGACGCAGGGGTGACTTTACGGTTGCCTTGACGGGAAGGGACCGGCTCCGGATCCCCGCGGCGAGAGGTGCGCGGTCAGCGAAGAGCCCCCGCCTCGACAAGACGGGGGCTCTTCTGCTGCCAAGCCTGATCAGATGACGGAGACCGAGGTGGCCTGCGGGCCCTTCTGGCCCTGGCCGATCTCGAACTCGACGCGCGCGTTCTCCTCGAGGCTACGGAAACCGCGGCCCTGGATTTCGGAGTAGTGCACGAAGACGTCCCCGCCGCCGTTGTCGGGAGTGATGAAGCCGAACCCCTTCTCGGAGTTGAACCACTTCACGGTGCCCTGAACCATAGAAATATTCTCCAAATACAGCAAACAAAACAGCACACCACGCCGGTGTCCCGGGTCATGCGAGGCGGATTGTCTTCCCGAACGGGAAACCACTACGCTCGCCAAGTCTTGCGAGCGTGGATCAACACGAACACAAAATCTTCCGACCGCTGACAGTAGATCACAGATCAGGCCGTAACGCCAGCCGCCGGAGCCGATCGGGTGTGGGCCAGCGTACGTTCCAGACCCAGCCGAGACGCTCGAAGATCCAGATCAGCCGGGCGGTGATGTCGATCTGCCCCCGCCGGACTCCGTGCCGGGCACAGGTGGGGTCGGCGTGGTGGAGATTGTGCCAGGACTCGCCGAAGGAGAAGATCGCCAGCGGCCAGAAGTTGGCCGCCTTGTC
>DASSAD010000419.1:0-24746 GCA_035685725.1 Amycolatopsis sp.
ACACCCGCAACTGGATTCAGCTGGTGCAGCCCGCCGTCGTGGAAGAGTTCCACCTGAGTTCGACGACCATGGGCGTCCTTTCCGGCGCGCTCACGATGGGGCTCGGGGTGGCCGGCGTGGCCCTGTCGCCGTGGCTGGCCAAGGGCGGCCACGGGTGGGCCCGAAAATACCGGCACCTGCCGATCGCGCTGGTGTACCTGGTGTTCTCGCTGTTGACCGGGGTGGCACCGCTGACCGCCACCTTCACCACGGTGTTCGCCTTCCAGCTGATCAAGAACTTCGGCAGCGGGATCGGCGAGGCCTCGGAGGTCACCGCGATCGCGGAATGGTGGCCGCTGGAACGCCGTGGCTTCGCGCAAGGTCTGCACCACACGGCCTTTCCGTGGGGATCGCTCCTCGGCGGGCTCGGCGTCTCGGCCATCTACGCCGTTTTCGGTTCACAGCACTGGCGCTACGTCTTCCTGATCCTGCCGTTGCTGGCGATTCCGCTGCTGATCGGCTACTGGCGTTTCGCCACGCCGAAGCGGTATGGCGCCTTCGTCACCGACACCCTGGCGCGCGGGCTCACGCCGCCGGTCGATGCCGCGAAGGACGGTGGGGTCCGTGCCGCGCCCGGCGCGCTCAAGCGGGCACTGGCCAACCCGAACGTGCTGGTCTCCTCCCTCGGCTCGGGGCTGGCCAACTTCGGCTACATGGGCCTGAGTTTCTGGCTGCCGCTCTATCTCGCCTTCGTGGCCCACTACAGCCTGACCGCGGTGGCCACCTACAGCGTCCTGTTCACCATCACCGGCGGGATCGGGCAGATCGTGTGGGGCTCGATCTCCGACCGGTTCGGCCGGAAGTACAGCCTGGTCGCGATGTTCCTGTGGCTCGCGGTGGCGTTCACCCTGTTCCGGTTCGCCGGAGCGGGTATCGCGGCGCTGGTGGCCGTGCAGCTGTTCGCCGGAATGGCCACCAACGGCGTCTACCCTGTCCTGTACGCGATGGCCTCGGATTCCAGCGAACCGGGCGCCGTGGCGATCGGGAACGGCCTCAACATGGGCGGGCTGATCATCGGCGGGTTCGGCCCGATCGTGGTGGGCTGGCTGATCGGCCTGGGCGGGGGCTACACCTCGCCCAGTGGTTTCGCCATCTCGTTGTACTTCCTGGCCGCCGTCATGGTCGTCGCGGCCGTCATGATCGCCCTGTTCACGCGGGAGACCGCCGGACGGTTCCGGGATTCCGACCGCGCGCTGGTCAGCAGGACTTCGTGCCGGGTCGATCAGCTTCCCGCACAACCGAAGGAGAAGTAGTGGAACGCAAGCCCGTGGTGGACAGCCTGCTCCAGGGTTACCGGCTCGGCACCGATCACGGCGATGTCGCCTTCTGCGGCGTGAACATGATCGAAGGACTGGACGAGCAGGGCAGGCTCCGGCGGATCGTGGTGGACACCGGGCACACCGGCCGCCGTCCCGTGCTCGAGGACGAACTGCGCCGCCGTGGCCTGACCGCTTCCGACATCGACGTCGTCGTGTGCACCCACGCCCACTGGGACCACATCGAAAACCTCAACATCTTCGACCGCGCCGAGATCGTGCTGCACCGCAACGAACGGCGCTACATCACCGCGCCGCACAAGAACGACTACGCCTGCCCGGACTGGATCAACTCGCTGATGGAGACCTACCAGAGCCGGATCCGCGAGGTGGAGGAAGGCGTCTCGCTGATACCCGGTGTGGAGATCGTGGACGCGCCCGGACACTCGGCCGGCACCATCGCGGTCAAAGTGGACACTTCCGACGGCGCGGCCGTGATCACCGGCGACTCCATCCAGAACGCGACGGTCGCGGCCGAGCGCCGCAACGCGCTGGTGTTCTGGAACAACGAACTGGCCAGCCGGACCATCGACAAGTTGGTCTCGATCGCCGATGTGATCTACCCGGGCCACGACCAGGCCTTCCGCATCGACGCGCGGAACAACGTCGAGTACGTCCAGGAGTTCCAGCTGACGCTGACCGCGGCCGCCCCCGACCAGCCGGGGCTGGGCTTCGACCCGAGCCTGGAACTCAAGCCGATCATCATGCCGGGCATCGAGGAACAGCGGCTGCCCGACTGACCTCCCGTGGCGTGATCACCCCCGGCACGGCGGGGGTGATCACGCGGGGGATTCAGCCGGTGGTGTCGAAGCAGCCGTCGAATTCGTACAGCGGGTTCGTGTGGGTTTTCCCGTCGGCGCCCTGCATCTTCTGCTGTCCCACCAAGGTGGTCGGGCCTTGCGCGGTGTAGCAGCCGTTCGGCTGAATGGTCACCTCGTAGTCGATGCGCACCAGGGTTTCGGTGGCGGACGAGGGCCACGACACCGTGCAGGCCCAGTCCGGACCGGCCGATCCGACCGTGACGTCCTGGCCGCCTTCGGTGCAGTGCGGTGCGGGATCGAACAGCAGGGTGTCGGAGATTTCGTTCCCGCCGGCGGCCGGGAGGACCGATGTTCCGTTCTGGACGTGTTGCTGCAGGTTGTACAGGTTCACGAAGGTCGCCCCGAAGGACGTTTCGAGCCGGGCGCGGGTGATGTCCGGGCCGCCGAGCGCGGCGCTGGCGCCGAGCAGCACGACCGCCAGCACGCCGATGACGACGACCTTCGCGGACGCGCGCCTGCCACGGATCCGCCTGGCGAGTGACGACAAGGTCATGCGGGGTGATCCTTTCAGCCTTCGGTGAAGTCTCGGCGGCGGATGACGACGTAGGCGGCGACCAGGAACGCCACGATGTAGGCGGCGCAGACCGCCAGGCCCTCTTCCAACGGCCCGTAGTAGGGCTGGTCGACCAGGAAACCGTGCCAGGCGTCGAACGGGGTGGTGAGCAGCAGATGCCTGATGACGTCGAAGCCGTTGACGAACGCGTAGATCTGCATCAGCAACCCGATCACCGTGGAGCCGAGCACACCCGCGACGCTGTTGCGCGTCACCAGCGAGAGGAACAGGCCCAGGCAGGTGAACCCGAGAACCGGCGGCAGAGCGGTGGCCCAGCTCAGCGCCACGAGCACGGTCGCCTGGCCGGGCGGGATCGCGGTGCCGGACAGGTTGATCAGCGGCTGGTTCCCGATCAGCAGCACGCCGGAGATCATGCTGCCCACCGCGGCCAGCACCACCGCGGCGACCGAGAACGAGGCCGCGGCCAGCGCCTTTCCGATCAGGATGTCGGTGCGGGTGCGCGACCGGGTCAGGATCGCCTTCCACGTGCCGTAGCGGTCCTCGGCGGAGAAGATGTCCCCGGACACGAGACAGGCGAGCACCGGCAGGCCCCACTGGCTCGCGAAGCCCAGCACGACCAGCGGGCTGGCGAACCCGGTGTCGTGCACCCAGCGCCCGAAGAGGGTGTCGGTCGGTTCCGTGTCCTGCAGCTTCATCGCCAGGGCGAAGGCGAAGGGCCCCACGAAGCACGCGGCGAGCAGGGCCTTGACCCACCAGAGGGCGGCCAGCTTGGCGAGTTCACAGCGGTAGACCACGCCGGCGCCCCAGGCGGGACGCGAGGACCGCGCCGCGGTGCCGGCGGTGTCGGGGCGGGATGTCGTCTGGGTCATCGGCCTGCTCCTACCGCTCCGCCGAGCAGTCGCTGGTCACCGGTTTCGGTGTCACCGTCGGGCTGGTCGCCGCGCGCGGTTCCGTCGTCCGGGGTCTCGGTGAGCATGTAGAACAACGATTCGAGTGAAGTGCGGACAAGTCGAAGGTCCCGCACCGCGATCCCGGAGGTGGCCAAGGCGAGGACGAACTCGTCCAGCTCTTCCTGGCCGGCCCGGATGGACAGGCCGCCGCCGGGCCGTTCCTCCACGGTGAGCTTCGACCGCTTGCGCGCCAGTTCGACGGCCTTGCCGTCGTCCGCGGTGCGCAGGTGATGCGCCGGCGCCGGGGCCTGGGCCCGCAGGCCCTCGATCGAGCCGTCGTAGACGACCCGGCCGGTGCGCATGATCGTCACGCTCTCGCACAGCGACTCGATCTCGTCCATGTTGTGGCTGCTGAGCAGCACCGTCAGGCCGCTGTCGCCGAGTTCGCGGATGAGGGCCTGCATGTCGCGGATACCGGCGGGGTCCAGACCGTTCGCCGGTTCGTCCAGCACCAGCAGCCGGGGCGAGCGCAGCAGCGCGGCGGCGATGCCGAGTCGCTGGCGCATCCCGAAGGAATACCCGCCCACCTTGTCCTTTTCACGCCCGAGGAGTCCGACGCGGTCGAGCACCCCGGCCAGGTCCGGCGCGCCCGCCCGGCTGCCGTCGAGTTGGGCGAGGAGTTCGAGATTGCGCCTTCCCGAGAGGTATGGGTAAAAGCGCGGGCTCTCGACGAATCCCGCGACACCGTCGAGGAAAACGGCGGTGTCGCCCTTGTCCGGGGTGCGGCCGAGCACGCGCAGGGTGCCGCCGTCCGGGCTGATCAGGCCGAAGAGCACCCGCAGCAGGGTGGTCTTGCCTGCTCCGTTGGGCCCGAGCAGGCCGTGGACCCGGCCCACCGGCACCCGCAGATCGACGCCCGCGAGGGCGGTGACCTCATCGAAGTGTTTCCTCAGGCCGTCGACTTCGACCGCGTAAGCGGCGTCGGGGCGCTGTTCGTCACCTGTTTTGCCGTCCAACCTGCCTGTCTCCATCGTGCCGTGTCTGGTGGTACGGGGTCGGCCGCGTGGACACCACACCGGTTCCCGCGGTCGCTGGCGTCCACGGAACTCCCCTGGTAGGCGCACAGCGCGGCTCATCTTCAGCCGCCGGAACGCCGTCACGTGGGCGTCCCGGTGACGGGCAGGAAGCGATCAGGTGAACATGCGGAACCGTGGGAGTGATCACTTTCACGCCCGCGGTCGAGGTGATCCCGCACACTCCGCGGCATCCGGAAAAAGGTACCGGGATAACGGAAAAGCCGCTTGCTTCGACCGTTCGCGCGCTCGTATTCCGACCTTGACGCGGATTTTTGCCACAACTAACGTCGATTTCATGGAGCGCGCATGACCGGCCACCCGTGGCAATGGGACGAATCCACCTGGCGGGGCCATGTCGAGCGGGTGCGGGCCGGACGGTCGCTGCGTCCCGTGTCGTGGCCGGGCGGCGCGAAGGTCGCCGTAGCGCTTTCTTTCGACTCCGATCACGAAACACCCGCGCTGCGCGACGGTGAAGTCCTGCCCGGCAAGCTGGCTCAGGGCGAGTACGGCGCGCGCGTCGGCGTGCCCCGTATCCTGGCTCTGCTGGCGGAGTTCCAGGCCCCGGCCACCTTTTTCATGCCCGCGGTTTCGGCGCTGCTGCACGAGGGCGAGGCGAAATCCTATGTGGTCTCGGGGCACGAAGTCGCGCTGCACGGGTGGATCCACGAGCGCAACACTTCGCTCGACCCGGCCACCGAACGCGATCTGGCCTTCCGCGCCGCGGACACGCTGGAGCGGCTCACCGGTACCCGGCCGGTGGGCATCCGCACGCCGTCCTGGGACTTCTCCGCGGACACCCTGCGGATCACGCGCGAACTCGGACTGCGGTACGACTCGTCGCTGATGGCCGACGACGAACCCTATGAGCTGCTCGCGGACGGCGAGCCGACCGGTGTCGTGGAACTGCCCGTCGAATGGATCCGCGACGACGCCCCGTATTTCATGATGGACCGGTTCTCCGCGCTGCGGCCCTACACACCGCCGCGGGGCGTGCTGTCCATCTGGAAGGACGAGTTCGACGCCGCGTACGCCGAGGGCGGACTGTTCCAGCTGACCATGCACCCGCACATCATCGGGCACCGCTCGCGCATGGTGGTGCTGACCGAACTCCTGGCGCACATCGCCGCCCACGACGGCGTGTGGTTCGCCACCCACGCCCAGGTCGTCGACCACGTCCTCGCGGCGCGACCGTGACCGCGGGGTGGACCGAACGAAGCAACCTCGACGAAGGGAGCGGAACCGGTGAACGACGTGCGAGCGCTGCACGACTGGGTCAGTGCCCACCGCGACGACATGCTCGGCGACCTGAGCCGCTATGTCGGCCTCGAAACGCCCAGCGACGACAAGCCGAGCCTGGCCGCCGGACTGTCCTGGTTGGACGGATGGCTGCGGGAGCGGCTCGGCGGACCGGCCGCCCTGCGGACCACCGACGGCGGACAGTACGGCGACATCCACGTGTACGACTACCCGGGCACGGGCAAGCCGGTGCTGCTGCTGTGCCATTACGACACCGTGTGGCCGCTGGGTACGCTCGCCGGATGGCCGTTTCGGGTGGACGGTGACCGGGTGAGCGGACCGGGCGTCTTCGACATGAAAGCCGGTCTGGTCCAAGCGGTGTGGGCACTGCGCGCGCTGTCCGCCGCCGGACTGCCCCATCCGCCGATCCGGTTGCTGCTCAACGGTGACGAGGAGATCGGCAGCCCCGCGTCGCGGCCGGTGATCGAGGCGGCCGCCGCCGGAACCGCCGCCACGCTCGTGTTCGAGGCCAGCGCCGACGGCGCGCTCAAGACCGCGCGCAAGGGCGTGGGCCTGTTCCGGGTCCTCGCGACCGGTGTCGGCGCGCACGCCGGGCTGGATCCGGCGAAGGGCGCCAGCGCCATCGACGAACTCGCCCGCGCGGTGGTCGCCCTGCACGGGCTCACCGATCTCGAGGCCGGGACGACGGTGAACGTCGGCGTGATCACCGGCGGCACCCGGAGCAACGTCATCGCCGAGGCCGCACAGGGAAACATCGACGTCCGGGTCAGCAGCGCGGACGAGGCCGCGCGGATCGACGGCGCGCTCGCCGCGCTGCGCGCACACGACCCGCGCGCCAAGCTGTCCGTCGACGGCGAATGGAACCGCCCGGTGATGGCCCGGACCCCGGCGGTCGCCTCGCTTTACGAACTCGCGCGGAACCTCGCCGCCGAACTCGGTTTCGCACTGCGGGAATGCTCGGTCGGCGGAGCCAGCGACGGCAACTTCGTGGCCGCACTGGGGATGCCGGTGCTGGACGGTTTCGGCGCGGTCGGCGACGGCGCACACGCGCGGCACGAACACGTCACGATCAGCGGAATGCTCGAACGCACCGCGCTCGCCGCCGCCCTGCTCCACGCTCTCACCACGGAAAAGGGGATCGCTTCACCGCGGTGAAGCGATTCTCGACAGATCAGGACAGATCGGCCGGCACGAATCCCATCGCGAAGAAACTGACCGTCCAGTAAACGAGGTAGAGGCCGAGCAGGACGAAGCCGTGCCAGCGCCGCAACCGGCCGGTGGACATGAAGTAGGCCGCGAGCCAGGTGAGCACGCACAGCGCGGGCAGATGCCAGGTCAGCACATCCGGCCCCACCACGAGACTGCCCGCCAGCAGGACGATGCCGAGCTTTCCGGTGACCGAAAAGACGACACTGCCGATGACGTTTCCCACGCCGATTTCCGGTGCGCCCTTGCGGGTCGGTTCCACCGTCAGGAAGATGTCCTCGATGGTCAGCACGAGGGTCGCGATCGTCGCGCCGAACACGGTGCCTTCGAGCCCGTAGGTCTGCAGGATCCCCTTGGTGCCGATCCCCGTGGTCGCCGCCCCGACGATGAGACCGCCGAGCGAGAGAATCGCCAGCCCGAGTCCGACCCAACCGGAATGCTCACGCGCTCCACCGAACGGCATCTGCCGAGCCAGATCCTGCCCGTCCGCCGGTTCCGCACCCGAAGCCGGTTCGGCCGGCGGCAGGCGTCTCGGGAGATCCCGGGAGCCCGGGGTTTCCCGGCCGCCCACGCCGACCGAGGCGTAGTTTTCGTAGATCTCCGCGTTGCGGAACACCGGTGTGGCCCGTTTGGACTCCCGGACCGCGATGTAGGCGATGAACGCGACGAAAAGCGCGATCAGCACTATCCCGTCGATCGCGGTGAGCGGCGCCTTCAGGATGAAGAAGACCATGACCAGCGGTGAGACCGCGAAGAGAATGATGTAGTCACGCGGGATACTCACCTTGGTCGGCGTGATGATCGCGGCGAGCGCGAGCACGATCCCGGGCAGCGAGAGGGCCGTCCCGAACACGATGCCGAGCGCGACCCCCTTTTCGTCCTCCATGTTGACGGCCACGCCGAGAAAGATGTCGTCGAACTCGATGCCCGTGAAGATGACGGCGAGCAGGAACAGGGAGACCCTCAGTCCCTTCGCCACCCCGATGAGGTAACCGACCAGCTTTTCGGCACTGAAGATCAACAGCACCGCACCGGAGATGAAGATGAGGATGGACGTCATCGCCGCGCCTTTCTCAGTGCTTGCCCCGAAAGCCGCCGAGCGGAATGCGGGACGTTTTCCGCCCGGTCCGCGCTCACCTGGAGCGGCTGTGGGGCCTGGGCGTGAGTACCGCTTTCCCGGACCGCGACGGCTCGTTGGCCGCACGGACCGCGGCCTCGACGATTCCGTGGTCCGGGGAAAGACGACAGACCGGGTCGGCGCGGGTGGCATCGCCGGTCAGCTGGAAGGCCTGGCAGCGGCACCCGCCGAAGTCGTGTTCACGGCGATCGCAGCCGCGGCAGGGATCCGGCATCCAGTCCGTACCCCGGAATGCCCGGAAAGGCGCCGATTCCCACCAGATCCAGGCCAGTGAATGCGTGTGCACGCTGACGCGGGGCAACGGCAACGCCTGTGCCGCAAGGCAGGGCAGCACATCGCCATTCGGCGCGACGGCGAGCTGCCGCAGGCCCCAGCCACCATTGCAGGCCTTGGGATAGTCGCCGTAGTAGTCCGGCAGGACGTAGATGACGTCCATCCGTCCCTTCAGACGCCGACGGGCCTCCCGCACGACCCCTTCGGCCCGTTCGAGTTGTTCCCGGCTCGGCAGCAGCGCATCGCGGTTGCGCCAGGCCCAGCCGTAGTACTGCGTGTTGGCCAGCTCGACGCGGTCGGCCCGTAGTTCCTCGGCCAGGCGGACCAGCCCGGCGATCCGGTCGATGTTCTGCCGGTGCAGCACCACATTCAGGGTCAGCGGCCAGCCCAGCTCCTTGACCAGGCGCGCCGCGGTGATCTTGCGTTCGAACGAGCGCGTGCCGGCGATCAGATCGGACCCGGCCGGTTCGTCGGACTGGACGCTGATCTGGACGTGGTCGAGGCCGGCCGCCCTGAGGTGTTCCGCGCGGCGCCGGGAAAGGCCGAGCCCGCTCGTGATGAGGTTGGTGTAGAGGCCGACGTCATGTGCGCTGCGCACGATGTCCACAATGTCGCGACGCAGCAGCGGTTCGCCGCCGGAGAAATGAGCCTGCAACACGCCCAGCTCGCGCGCCTCGGTCAGCACCCGTTGCCATTGCGCCGTGGTCAGTTCGTCGCCGTAGTCGGCATGGTTGAGCGGGTTCGAGCAGTACCCGCAGTGTAGCGGGCAGGCGTAGGTCAGCTCGGCCAGTAATCCGAACGGCGGCTGGCCCGATCCCCTCGTGGTGCCGGCAGAATCAGTCACCGCCCGGCTCCAGATATCCCCTGGTGACCAGGCGCGCGACGAAGCTCCGCACCTCGTCGGCACGCACCCGGTCGTATCGTCCGCGCAACGTCGCGACGATTTCGTCCACGGTCTCCTTGCCTTCGCACAGCTGGAGGATCGCCGCTCCGGTTCCATTGAGGACGGTCACGGTCTCGGGAGTCTGCAGCACGTACCGCGCACGCACCCGATCGAACATCAACCGGACGTGCGGCGCGAGCCGTGGGCGCGCGGAAGACAGCGAAAGCGTCATACTCATCGTCTCATCGGTCCCCTCGGTGGTTCTGGTCCGGGTAACCACGGTCGATGGCATCCAGCACGCTCCACAGGACGTCGCATTTGAACTCCAGCGCCGCGACGGCACGTTCCTGGTCCTGTACCGAGCGGCAGCGTTCGGTGACCACCTCGAGGGCGTGTTCGGAATCACGGGGAGCCTGTTCGAGCCGCGCCCGGAAATAAGCCAGCCCATCGCTGTCGATCCAGGGATACCAGCGCTCGAACGCCGCGAGACGCTCGGCCATGAGATCGGGCGCGAACAGTTCGGTGAGCGAAGACGCCACCGCCTCGACCCAGGGGCGGGTGCGCGCGAAATTCACGTAGGCGTCGACCGCGAACCGCACGCCGGGCAGGAGATGTCGCCCGTCGGACAGTTCCTTGCGGGTCAGCCCCACGGCTTCGCCGAGGCGCAGCCACGCCTCGATGCCGCCCTCGACGCCCGCCGTGCCGTCGTGGTCCACGATGCGCCGGATCCACCGGCGCCGGACCTCGCGTTCGGGACAGTTGGCGAGGATCGCGGCATCCTTGCGCGGAATGCTTTCCTGATAATAGAAGCGGTTGGCCACCCAGCCCTGGATCTGCCGCCGGCTCAGCCGTCCCTCGTTCATCCTGACGTGGAAGGAATGCTGGTGATGATAACGCTGGGACTGGGCGCGCAATGCCGCGACGAAACTTTCCGTGCCGGACAACCTCGTACTCCCTTTCCTCGCCGCCGATCTCCACGACAACTCCGCTTCGGCGCACGGCGGGGCGGGGTGCCGGAGCTGTGTCCGGCACCCCCACCGGGGTTTCTTCCCGGTACGGCACCCACACGCTCACCTGGTACGGAGACCTTCAGTCCGCCAGCTGAGCGACGTACATGGTCACCTCGGCGCCGACCCCGATCTCCTCGAATTCCGGGGACTCCCACACTTCGGCCTGAGACCGAACCGGTGATTCCATGACTCTCCACCTCCTCTCGGCCGATTTCGTGAGGGCACGGCAGATTCCCTCGGGATTGCTGCTCAGGACGCTGACGGCAGGGCGAAAACGAAGAGCGCGTCCCCGTGCGGGCCGCCCATCATTCCGGGCGCGAATCCCTCGACCCAGGATCCCCAGCCGACCGGGACGGCGATGTACTGCTTTCCGTCCACGCTGTAGGTCGTCGGGCTGCTGTGGTGCCCGCTCCCTGTCTGGAACTGCCACAGCAGATCGCCGGTCCGGGCGTCGAACGCGTTGAACTCGCCGGAGGGCGTGCCGCAGAAAACGAGGTCACCGGCGGTGGCCAGTACCGACGAGGAAATCGGCAGGTGCCAGCTGAACCGCCACACTTCCTCGTTCGTGGCCGCGTCGAAGGCCTTCACCTGACCCGCCATGTCCGTGGTGTCGACGGTCACACTCGCACCCCAGTACGGGATGCTTTCCTTGAACTCGCGCCGCCGCCGGGTCACCGTCGAACCGACGTCCTGCACCGGAACGTAGAACATGTTCGTCCGGGGGCTGTAGGCCGCGTGGCACCATTCCTTCGCCCCGGCGGGCCCCGGCCAGAAATGCACCGCTTCCCCTTCCTTGTCGGGGAAGATCTGCGGCTTGACACCCCCGTCGGCGGTGATCTCGCCCCAGGTGATGCGGTCCGAAAACGGGGTGACGCGCACCAGTGCGCCGTTCGTCCGGTCGAGGACGAAGAAATACCCGTTCTTGTCGAAGTGGGCCAGCAGCTTGCGACCGTCCTCTTCGAACAGGATGCTCTCCATGTTCGAGTCGTAGTCCCAGAGGTCGTGCGGAGTGAACTGGTAGTGCCAGCGGATCTCGCCGGTGTCGGCGTCGACCGCGATCACGCTGTCGCTGTGCAGGTTGTCGCCCTCGCGGACCTCGCCGTCGAAGTCCGGCGCGGGATTGCCCGTCCCCCAGTAAAGGAGGTTCAGCTCGGGATCGAAGGTCCCGGTGACCCAGGTGTTGCCGCCGCCCCGCGCCCACGCCGGGCTGTCCGCCGGCCAGGTGTCCGCACCCGGCTCGCCGGGCTTGGGAATGGTGTAGCAGCGCCAAAGCCGCTGCCCGGTGTCGATGTCGTAGGCGTCGAGGTGACCCCGGACTCCGAACTCCCCGCCCGAACTCCCGACGATGACCTGGTTCTTCACGATCAGCGGCGCGACGGTGGCACTCTCGCCGGCGCGCACGTCACCGTGCACGGTGTCCCAGACGGCTTCACCGGTGGTGGCATCGAGCGCGACCACGTGGGCGTTCAGGGTCGCGACGAAGACCTTCCCCTTCGCCACCGCGACGCCGCGGTTGACGTTGCCACAGCACAACGACACATCGAACGGGATCGCGTGCTTGTACTGCCACAGCTGCTGCCCCGTCTTCGCATCGATGGCCCAGACCCAGCCGTCCCAGCCCGACAGGAACATGACGCCGTCGACGACGATCGGCGCGGCTTCGAACGCATACGTCGAAGCGCCGGCGTGCAGGCCGTAGGAACCGAACTGGAACACCCACGCGGTGCCCAGTCGGCCGACGTTCTCCGTGTTGATCTGATCCAGCGGACTGAACCGCTGCCCGTCGTAGGCACCGTAGTAGGTGAGCCAGTTCTGCGGCTCCGACCGTGCCTCCAGCAGGCGTTCGTAGGTGACGCTCTCCGCCACCGCGGGTGCCGAGCCGACCGAGGCGCTCAGCTCTGAAAGCTTGGCGGCCGGCGGCGCCTCCACATATTCCGTCATCACCGGGTCCTTTCTACGGTCGCGGCTGTTCCGGGCGGTCGAGACGGGCCTCGGACGGCACGTCGCCGAGGACGACGATCGCGCCGAACAGGCCGCGGCCCTCGTCATTGCCGACGTTGGAGCTGAACCAGTAGTAGCCCGGACCGTCGAGGTTGATCGTGGTCTTTCCACGGGAATAGACGGGCAACCAGATCCACCGGCTGTCACCGTTGCTCGGCAACAGCGCGCAATGGGTGTTGGTGTCGTCGTTCACCAGCTCGATCTCGACGTCACCGCCGTGCGGCAGGACCAGGATCGAGGGATCCCAGATCAACTGGTCGGGCGGGATCCTGATCTGCGCGGTCATCTTCCCGTCCGGGCCCTCCAGCGCGTGCGCGAGGCCACCGTGGGCGACCAGCCGCCCCAGTGTCGCCCCGTTCTGTTTGTCCAGCCCGATCTCGCTGATCAGACCGGACAGTTCCCGCTTGGTGGTGGCCACCGGCCTCACCTCCCAATCCCGGTTTTTTGTGCCGAAAGAGAATTCGGAGCCGTTCCGCTCCGCCATGCGAAATGTGCGACGTTTCGCCGGACCGCGGCGGTGCGCACAGTGTCACAGTTGAAAAGGAAGTTATCGGCCTGATCTTCGCGGCAGCAAGAAAGTTGTGCGGAACGGAAGCGCGCGGGCAACGAGCGGCGGTCACCGGGCAACCACCGGTCGGCGGAAGCGGGTGGAGAACGCCGGTGGCTGCCCGGTTTCGGCATCGGCCCGCTCGCGCGTCACGGTAGCACCGCGGATCGCGTTCGGCACGACCCGGGAGCAACAGCCCGGCCCGCCGGGTGCGCCGCTGGTTCCCGGACGGCTGCCGTTCGTGGCGTGCTCGGCACCGTTGCGCGCCGATTTCTTGCCCGCGCGGCGACGCGCGCAATAGCGTCCGGCGGAAAATCGGCGCACGGCACGCCGCGCCGCCGCCAGGACGGCAGACACTCCCGCGGGGGCGAAAACACCAACACGCCGAAGAGAGGATTCCGATGTCAGGGAACCGCGTGGTTGTCTACAAAGGACCGGGACAGGTCGCCGTCGAGACGATCGACTACCCCAAGCTCGAACTCCCCGGTGACGTCGTCACCGGACTCGGCCTGCCGAAGAAGGCCCCGCACGCCGCGATCCTGAAGCTGGTGTCGACCAACATCTGCGGCAGCGACCAGCACATGGTGCGCGGCCGCACGACCGCCCCCATCGGGCAGACCCTCGGCCACGAGATCACCGGAGAGGTCGTCGAGGCCGGCGAGGACGTCCTGTTCGTCAAACCCGGCGACATCTGCTCGGTGCCGTTCAACATCGCCTGCGGGCGCTGCCGGATGTGCAACGAGGGCAAGACCGGGATCTGCCTCAACGTCAACCCGGCGCGACCCGGCGCGGCCTACGGCTACGTCGACATGGGCGGCTGGATCGGCGGGCAGGCCGAGTACGTCATGGTGCCCTACGCCGACTTCAACCTGCTGCCCTTCCCCGACCGCGACCAGGCGCTGGAGAAGATCCTCGACCTGACCATGCTGTCGGACATCTTCCCGACGGGCTTCCACGGCGCCTACACCGCGGGCGTCACCAGCGGCTCCACCGTCTACGTCGCCGGCGCCGGACCGGTCGGGCTCGCCGCCGCGCACGCCGCACAGCTGCTCGGGGCGTCGGTGGTGATCGTCGGCGACATGATTCCCGAACGGCTCGACCAGGCCCGCAGCTTCGGCTGCGAGACGGTGGACCTGCGCGAGTCGGCCGAGCTGTCCGACATGATCACCGGAATCGTCGGCGAGCCGGTGGTCGACGCCGCCGTGGACGCGGTCGGCTTCGAGGCGCGCGGGCACGGCCAGGGCGCCATCGAGCAGCCCGCCACGGTGCTCAACGACATCATGACCATCGCGCGGGCCGGCGCGTCGCTGGGCATCCCCGGTCTGTACGTGACCGGCGACCCGGGCGGGGTCGACGACAACGCCAAGATCGGCCAGCTCGGCGTGCGCATCGGGCTCGGCTGGGCCAAGTCGCACTCGTTCACCACCGGCCAGTGCCCGGTCAAGCAGTACAACCGGCAGCTGATGAACCTGATTCTCAGCGGCCGGGCGCAGATAGCCAAGGCGGTCAACGCCACCGTCATCAAGCTCGACAACGCCCCGCAGGGCTACGCCGAGTTCGACGGTGGCGCGGCGAAGAAGTACGTCATCGACCCCCACGCCATGATCGCCGCCTGACCCCGGCGAGTCCCCCCTTCCGGTCCCCGAGTCCCCCCGTCCGGTCGCCGAGTCCCCCCTTCCGGTCCCCGAGTCCCACCTTCCGGTCCCCGAGTCCCCCCGTCCAGTCTGCGTCCTCCCGTCCGGCCGACACCGTCGCTGAGCACCACCGCAACTGGCCGACCGGAACAGGGGACACGGCAACCGCACGAGAGGACACGCCGACCGGAACAGGGGACACAGCGACCGGACGAGAGAACACGGCAACCGGAACAGGGGACACAGCAACCGGACGGGGGGACACGGCGGGGTGGGGTGCGTGGGGTGCGGGGGCCGGGGTCAGCGGGTGCGGGTGCGGGCGTGGGACAGGTCGCGGGCGCGGGCGGCCAGCACCAGGGCCAGTTCCGCGCGCTTCTCCCGCAGGACACCCAGCAGTTCGCCGGGTAGCCGGGCCTGTTCCACCATCTCGTCGGTCCGGGCGAGGACCTCGTGCTCCGCATTGGTGAACAGCGGATACAGCGCCCGTGCGACCGCGAGCGCGCTCTCCGGCCCGGCCGACTCCCAGACGTGTTCCAGCGTGGCGAAGTAGCGCTCGGCGAACGGAGTCAGCACCGCTTCCTGGCCCGGCTGCTGGAATCCGGCCATGACCGCCCGCCGCTCGGCCAGCGAGTGCGCGCCGCTGAGCACCCGGCGCCAAGCCTCCCCTTTCGCCCGCGGTTGCGGCCGTGCGGCCTCGACGAGCAACGCCCGCCGGCGGCCGTCGTCGCCGGGGTCCGCCGCGAGTTCGGCGGCGAGGAGGTCGTCGGTCGGCTGGCCCTGCCCGGCGAGGCGCACCAGCGCACGCCAGCGGAGGTCTCGGTCGACCCGCAACCCGGGCCATGATCGCCGGCCGCGCGCCAGGTCGGACACCCCGCCGTACTCGCCGGTCGCCGACGAGGTCAACGCTTGAGCCAGCACGAGCTGGTGGTCGCTTCCCGCCGCGGCTCGATCCAGTTCCTCCCCCAGGCGCCGCCCGATGGCGCGCAGCAACGGCACCGCGTTCGATCGCTGGCCGTAGACCTGTGCCGCGACGACGGCACGGTCCCAAAGCAGGCCGAGAATTCCGACGTCCTCCTCGGCCGGCGCGTGCGCGAGCACCACCGCGACATACGCGCGGGCGGCGAGGCGGGCGTCGAGCACGTCGTCCCACAACGAGCCCCAGGCGACGGCACGCGCGGTCGGGTCCGCGAGCGCGGACAGCCCGCTCATCACCGTGCGCCGAGACCTCGGGTCGAGCCGGATCTTCACATAGCTGAGCCCGTCCTCGTTGGGCAGCACGAGATCGAACACCCGCCGAGGTCCGTTTCTCGCGTCCTCGCGCTCGCCCCGCTGGTCGACCGACACCCGAAACCTGTGCTGGAAACGCAGATCCGCGTCGCCGCCCGCGTAACAGCCGATCCGCAGCCGGACCTGCCGGGCTTCCGGCCGCGGATCGGCCAGCTGGACGGTGGTGTGGCCGGACCGCAGCCGGCACACCTCGACGGTGGTGACGCCCGGCCTGCGCAGCCACTCGTCGGCCCATTCCGTCAGGTCGGCCGTCGCCGACCGCTGCACCGCGCGGATGAAGTCGCCGAGTTCGGCCGTCGACCACGCATGGTCGCGCAGGTAGCGGCGCAGCCCGGACACGAAGTTCTCCCAGCCGAGGCACTCCGCGAGCTGGCGCAGGACAGCGGCCGCTTTCCCGGCCATGACCGGCCCGAGATCGAGCCGGACCGAATCGGTGTCGGTGGCGCCGGAGACCACCGGCGGACTCACCGACATCCGGTCGGCCTGCCGGGCCGCGGCACCGGCGCGATGCTCGAAGAGGGCCCACGCCTCCCCGAACGGCGTCGCCTTCGGCTGTGCGAGCGCGGCCATCAGGGTGGTGAGTCCCTCGTTCAGGCTCCGATCGTCCCACCAGCGCACGCCGACGAGGTTGCCGAACCACATCTGCGCCATTCCGTCGAGCAGCACCTCGGCCCGCTGCCGCCGGGTTTCCCGGGTGACCCTGGAACGGAAGAGAAATCGCTCGTCGACGGTGACACATCCGGGATGCTTCAGCGCTGGGAAAGCGCATTCAGGCGCGAAGACATGGTCGTACTTGACGAAAGGATACGGACGGTCCAGTAGCTCCGCATAGAAATCCAAGCCCTGCGCGATCACATCGAACATTTCACCGGCGTCGGCCTTCAGCTCCTCCATCAGCGCTTCGCGCGCGTAAAGAGCGAGCGAAAGATCTCCATGGGATCCCGAAACCCGGTGGAACGGGCCCGCCACCAGTGCCGTCAGGTGCGGCGGGAGCGGCGGCGTCGGCACGAAGGTCCACACGGCCCGGCCGCCCGGCATCCGTTCCGGCGCAGCCGCCGGAACGGTGTTGGCGATGACCTGCCACAAGTCGTCCACGGTGACCGTCAGCCGCAGCGTCGCCTTCAGGTCGGGCTGGTCGAAACACGGGTACACCCGGTGGGCTTCGAACGGCTCGAACCGCGTGTGCAGATAGACCTGTCCGTCCACCGGATCGCGAAAGCGATGCAGGCCCGCGCCGACACGGCCGTAGTGCCCCGTACCCACCACCCGCACCACGTTTTCGCCCGCCACGGTCGGCAGGTAGAGGCGCGCCCCGTGGTGGGCCACCGCGCCCACCGGGAAACCGTTGCACTCGACCGACTGCGGAATTCCGGCGTAGTCGAGAAACGTGACCGTGTTCCCGACATCGGCCCGGAACCGGATCGTCGCGGTGCACCGGAATTCATCCTCGGCCTGGGCGAAATCGAGCGCGACGTGATAGCGGACATGGGAGATGAGCGCCGACCGGGCGGCCGCTTCGTGCCGGGCCAGGCTGCCGACGCCGCGGAAGCGGCCGGAACTCGACACCCCGCGGGACCACGGGAGAGACCACTGCCCGCCCGTCAACGCCGTCACTCCGTCGGCCGCCGGCCGCGACGCCCCCCGTCACCCCAAGCGGTCCACGGTCTCACAATCGCACCTCCAAGCCGGCCAGGCCCACCTCGATGCCCATCGAGGTGACCAGGGCGTGCTCGGGTGAGGTCGGGTCCAGGATCGGGTTCGTGTTGTTGATGTGGGTGAACACCTTGCGCTTCGCCGGCAGCCGCGCGAGCGCGGTCAGCGAACCGTGGTCGCCGGTGAGCGGCAGGTGGCCCATGTCCCGCCCGGTGCGGGTTCCACTGCCGGTGCGGCACATCTCGTCATCGGTGAAGAACGTGCCGTCGACCAGTACGCAGTCGGCGGAGTCGACCCAGGCCGCGAAGGCGTCGTCCCAGCGGGGCACCGTCGGTGCGTAGACCGCCGTACCGCCGGTCACGGTGTCCCGCAGGTGGTACGCCACTTCCCACTCGTCGGAGGGCTTCGGCCGCCGGACGTACCGTGGCGGCTTCTTCCCCGTGGCGAAGGCGGTCACGCGCAAACCTTCGTCGAGGTCGAAGGACACACCGCCGCCGATCTCCTGCCACGACAGGCTCGCGTAGTCGGAAAGCAGTTCCCGGACGGGGAAATCGTTCGCCAGGGTGTCCAGCACGGGCGCGGTCGCGTACACGGTCAGCGGCGAGCCTTCCCGCAGGATCAACAAGCCGATGGTGTGATCGAACTCGGCATCGCTGAGCAGCACGCCGGCGACCGGGGTGTCGCGCGTGCCCGGCCCGGGGTGCAGTGGCGGCGTGGCCGCGATCTGGTGATGGACGTCGGGTGTGGCGTTGAGCAGGAACCATCGGTGCCCGTCGCCGGACACCGCGAGACTCGCGTGCAGTGATCCGGTTTCGGGGTTCCGGCGCGCCTTGCGGCAGCCCGCGCAGGCACAGTTCCACTGCGGATAGCCACCGCCGGCCGCGGCGCCGAGGCAACGGAGAATCATGGCCGCGCTCGGTGTGGGGACGTCACGTCGACGGAACGGGAAGGGATCTGCCGCTTCATGCTGCTTCCTCCTCGAAAAACGCGTGCCAACACCCGGATTCCCCGGCCTCGGGGCAGGGTGGCCGGGGAAAGCGCCGGTTACCGGTCTCCCCCGGACAGCGAATGCGCGCCCGCCGCGGCGACGGCGTGGTCGTTTTCGACCGTGCTTCCGCTGACCCCGACCGCGCCGATGATCTCGCCGTCGCCGTTGCGGAGCGGGACCCCGCCCGGGAAACTGATCAGCCCGCCGTTGGAGACCTCGATGTTGTACAGCGGCCCACCGGGCTGGGAAAGCTGACCGATGGCACCGGAATCCATGTCGAAATACCGCGCGGTGCGTGCCTTCTTGGCGGAAATGTCGATGCTGCCCAGCCAGGCGCCGTCCTCGCGGACGAACGCCTTCAGGTTCCCGCCGGCGTCCACCACGGTGATGTCCATCAACGTGCCGAGTTCCCGCGATTTCTTCACCGCGGCCTCGACCACCGCTTCGGCCTCCGCGAGTGTGATGTCCGGCATTTCCTCGCTCCCTTCCGCTGGCTGTATCGGGTTCCGTGCGGGCTGTCCGCGTCCGGCGAACCGGTTCACGGATTCCGTTCCCGCCCCCGTATTCACCGGTATGACGGTATCGGCGCACCCGGACCTGACGAAGACGGTCGCGACCGAAAGCCGAATCTCACCGGTCACCCCCCTCCCCGCCGTTCTCCGGTGTCACCACGATGGCCGACGTCCGCGGGTGGAGGCAACGATTCGACGACTAGTGGTGTGCTTTCCGGCACGAACGGAGGACCGTCGCCGACGAAAGGGAAACCGCGGGTAATGCGTCCCCGATTTCCTCGCGGCTCACACACCGAGCAGCCGGCGTATCTCCGGTGCGTGCCGCCGCGAGACGGGGATGAAGTCGGGCGCGCGCGGATCGGTGATCAGGAGCAGCTCGCCCTTGATCCCGCGCTCCAGTTCCGCGACCCTGCGCAGGTTGACGACGAAGCGGCGGTGCACGCGGCAGAACCCGAACGGTCTCAGCTCACGGGCCATGTTGTCGAGGCCCCGGGTGGCCGCCTGCACCTTCCCGCGGTCGGTGCTCAGCCACACCGTGTTCCGGTCGGCCTCGGCGTACCTGATCTCGGACGGCGCGAGCACGATGACGCGGTCGTTGCGCACGCCGATGACCCGTCGCGGAGCCGGTAACGCGCTGGTCTCTCCGGGCTGCTCGAAATGCTCGTCGCCGTCCTGGGAACCGAACTGGCACAACATGCCGACCAGGTGGTTGGCCGCGAAGACCGGCCGGAGGCTCACCGGGACGACCGCGTCGGGATCGGCCAGCGGAAGCCGCGCACATCCGCTCCACTGTGGACGTTCCAGCGACCGTTTTGTCGCCCACCGGACCACCCCGGACAGCTCGGGTATCTCGGGCCTGGCGCGGTCGGCCAGATCGACCATCGGCGTGCCCTGGGGCAGGCCGAGCACCGACTGGGCGGCCTCGTCGGCGATGATGGCCCGGCCGCCGAGATCGAACCCGGCGAAGGAGCCGTTGCCCTTGGCGCTGACGTCGGTGAACCGCTGGACGACGATCTCGCCTTCCCAGGCCGCGCGCCGCCGGATCTCGGCCTCGACACCGGCCGCCGCCTTCTCCAGCCACGACGTCACGTGCGCCGGGATACCCCCCGACCAGCGCGAGACGTTGATCATCGCGACCGGCGAGTCGGTGACCACGTCGCGGATGGCGATGCCGGCGCAGGACCACTGGTGGAAGCCCGCACACCAGTGCTCCGGACCGGTCACGGTGACCGCGCCCTCGCTCTCCAGGGCGGTCCCCATGCCGTTGGTGCCCGTCGTGTTCTCCGACCACGCCGACCACGGTGCGAGGTTGCTCTCCTCGGCGCGCGCTCGCACCGACGGATCACCCCAGGACGCGAGAATGCGGCCGGAACCGTCGGCGACGGCGACGATGCCGTGCTCCCCTTCCAGCCGTTGTCCCGCCATGGCGGCGAGCCCGCCCAGCTCCGTCAGCAGGACATCCTGTCCCAGCCGGTGATCGGTGTGATCCGGCGCGCCCGGCGCGGCGGTGAGCTGCGGATCGACGTCGTAGGTGTCGCGACATCGGTACCACGACGCCAGGATGTGTGGCCGGACGCCCCGCACGGTCGTCTCGCCGGTGGTGAAACTCTCCCACGCCCGGGCGACGGAACGATCGATCGAGCCCGAGGTGTTCGTGGTTGCGGTGCGACGACCAGCCGTGCACTGCGCGGTCGCGGGCAGGTCCGTCATCCGACCTCCTTGTCGTAGATGCCGTGCCGAACGCAGTGGTGCGCGAACCGGTGACCTCAATCACGTTAACGCCGTCCAGCAGCTCACTCAAGGACTATCGGGAGTCGAACCGATGCGATACGTGACACCCGGCGGGCGGCGGCCCGGCGGGCCGTGATCGTTGTACTCGCTGGTAATTTCGGGCCCGCCACGGCACCGGCGGGGGTGACCAACCCCGCATTGTCGATCTTGCCACGCCGGCCGTCGCCGGAACCGTGCGAGCATGAATCGATGACAGCTCAGGGAGTCGCTCCCGCTCCACGGCCGCCCGCCGCGATCCGGCACGAGGCCGATGTCGCCGCTCTCACCGGGTCCGGCGGCGGGCCGATTCTCCCTGGCGAACCGATCGCGTCCGCGACGTTCGCATCGACGCGCGATCCGGGCGCAAGAGCCGTCTTTCCTTCCGATGTCCACTGTGTTGTCCACTGTGTCCAGTGACTTCGGGCACACCGGTCGTCGCCGTACCGTGAATCCATGCCGAACGGGCCCTCCAGAAAGGACACTTCCGCTGTGCTGTACGAACTCACCACGTTGGACCTCAAGCTCTCCACGGTGCCGAAGGCGCTTCCCGCACTGGAGTCCTATACGGCGACCGGAGCCGGCCGCCTACTCGGCTGTTGGGAGACCGAACACGGCGTCATCGCCGGGCGGCTGCTCCTGCTGCGGGAGTTCGAAAACGCGCAGGCCCTCGCCGGCGAGCGCGAGCAGATCCTGACCAGCGCCGATCCCTTCGGCATCGGCGAATATCTCGAATCGTTCGAGGCCGCCAGCTACGCGCGGTTCCCGTTCCTTCCGGACGTCCGGACCGGCAAGTACGGCGGCGTCTACGAGTTCCGCACCTACGAACTCAAGATCGGCGGGCTCGCGCCGACGATGGCCGGCTGGGAAGCCGCGCTGCCCGAGCGGACCAAGCTCTCACCGTTGACCACCGCGCTCTACGGCCTCGACGGGACGCCGCGGATCACCCACATCTGGCCCTTCCCGGACCTCAACGAGCGGCTGGCGATCCGCCGCGAGGCCGCCGCGCGCGGAATCTGGCCGCCCCGGGGCGGCCCCGAGTCCATCGCGCACGCGACCTCCACCATCGCCTTCCCCGTACCGTTCTCCCCACTGTCCTGATCTCCCCCTGTCCTGAGCGGAACGCCGAAGCGGCGCCCTGGTCCTGAACGGGACCAGGGCGCCGTGGTTTCGCCGGATCACCGTTTCATGACGTCGGCACGGTGATCTCGGTCAACATCGGCGGCGTGTCCGCAGTGGATCCGGTGATCCGCAGCCGCAGGTACCGAGCGTGGACGGGCGTGAACGTCAGCACGTCGCTGGTCCCCGAAGCGCGGCCCGAGACCTGTGCCACCGTCGTCCACGTCTGGCCGTCCGACGAGGCCAGCAGCTGGTAATCCGTGGCACGCAAGGTGGTCACCGGGCCGGGCGGCGGCGGGACGTTCGGCGCGGGCGCGGGCGGGTACTGCTGTCCCCAGCCCAACATCACCTTGCCGACGGACGGGTCACCGGCGAGCGGCACGGTCAAGGTCGCGGTGGACTGCGCCGGCTGCCAGTCCGTCGCGGGGCTGCCGTCGACCGCGGCCAGCGCGTCGGCACCGGGCTGGGCCGAGGACGCCTGAGCCGCCTGACAACGGGCCGCGTCGGTGGTCGGCGCGAGGTCCGGCCGACGGGTCGGCACGGTCAGCGGGCTCGCCTGACCGACGGTGTGGGTGACATTCCCGACCCGGACCGGCAACGGCGCGCCCGAGCCGAGCGCGACCCGCGTGCTGTTCTGGCCGATCGTGACCGTGAACACCCGTCCCTGCCAGGAAACGTTGTGCAGCACGATGCCGCCGATCTGCGCGGTCAGGCTCGGGTCGAGCGACACCGCGCCGGTGTCCCACCGCAGACCCGAGTAGCCGTACAGGAACTCCTGGAGGAACCCGCCGATCCCGGTGGCGAACGTGAAGGCCCCGCCGGTCCGGGTCTCGGAGAACTGGTCGAACGCGTCCCGCATGAAGGGCTCGATACTGCGCTGGGTGTAGGCGTAGGTGGCACAACCCGGCGAGCCGAGCGCGGCGGTGTCGATCGAGTTGATCGCGTCGTCCATCGACGGTCCACCCGGATCGGAACGGGGCACGTAGTAGTCGATGTCCGCCTGCGCGACGTTCGCCGGCATCGGGTAGGCCCACGGATACTGCAGCATCGTCACATCGGCCTGCTTGACCAGTTGACCCTGATATCCGGCGAATTCCGGATGGGTCCCGGTCGCCGGATCGAACGCGACCGTGAGGCCGTCGGCGATCGCCGTCCAGGACTGCGGCGCGGACTGGCCGAGGACCCGCGCGGCCTCGGCCGCCATCCGCAACGTCGCCGCGGCCCCGGCATCGGTGTACGCCTCGTCGCTGACGTCCGGGTTCTCCTCGTCAGGTCCGGTGACGCCATCGATGTGGTAGCTGCCGTTCGCACCCGGTGTCGCGCGGCTCGCCCAGAACGCGGCGGCCTGGGACAACACCGGCCAACCGCGCGAAGCCAGCCAGGCCCGGTCGCCGGTCGCCTGGTAGTACTGCCACTGCGCCAGCGCGACGTCCGCGGTGATGTGCTGCTCGTACAGGCCTTCACTGTTGATCGAAGTGGGCGGCGGGATCTGCTCCGTGCCGTCCAAGGCGCTTTCCCATGGGAAGCGGGCACCGGCCGACCCGGTCTGCCCCGCGTGCGCTTCCGCCGCGTTCAACCGGTCGTAGCGGTAGTCGTCCATGCCCACCGCCAGATCCGGGTGCTGGGCCAGCAACGACGGGTACATCCACGTCTCGGCGTCCCAGAAGATGTGGCCGTCGTAACCGTTGGACGACAACCCGGCGGGCGAAACGCTCCAGTTCACGCCGTCCCGGGTGCTGGACCACAGGTAGAACTGGCTAGCGTTGACCTCGGTGGCGAGTGTGGGGTTCCCGAGCACGTCGACGCGCCCCGCCCACAGCGCGTTCCACGCGGAGTTGTTCTCGTCGAGCAGGCGGGTGTACCCCAGGCCCGCCGCGGCGATCGACTGCTGCGGCGCCGCCGAAGCGGCCGGGTCACCACCACCGGCGGTCGTGCCGATACCGACGTACTTGGTGACGGTGTAACTCTGCCCGGCGGTGACGCCGAACGCCATGGACTGCCCGACGTTCTGGCTGGTGTCGTTGCCCACGGGGCTGTCCGCGACGCCCCGCACCGAGGGACCGAATTCGTCCTGAGTGGACAGTGTCGCGTCGATCCCGGTGCCCTGGGCCCGCACGGTCTCCCAGTCCCGGTGCGCCGCGGTGTCCCAGCCCTTCGCGGTCTCGTCGCTCATCGTGGCGGGAGTGCCGTCGACGAGGTCGGTGACGGTCGCCGTGCCGGCCCAGTGCGGCGTCATTTCCAGGCGCACCACCGCGACCGCGGGTCTGGCGCGGTCGGTGAACACGTCGTACCGCAGGTCCGTGACATGACCGTCGGGAGCGGTCCAGGTAGCCGTGGTGGTGATCACACCGGTGTGCAGGTCGATCTGCTGCCGCCAGCCGGCGACTGTCCCCGTGCCGAGGGAGAAGTCCTGACCACCGTCGCCGAAGGCCAGGGTCGACCACGACGGCAGGGTCGCACGTTGCTGCACCTGTCCCGGTGGCTGAGCGTAGAAACCGGCGACCTGTGCCTCCGCCGCCACGGTGCCGGGAGCGTAACCCTGTCCGGTGGGCGGGACCCGTACGGCGAGGAAACCGTTGCCAGTGAAGGTAGGCGCGTAGTCACCGCCGGGATCGGTCGCCGTGAGCACATACGACCCGGTGTCGGCGCTCGCATCGGCCACGGCCGGAAAATCCGCCCCGGTCAATGGAAGCGACGCCACCGCCAAGGCAGCGATCGGCAACAGCAAGGGCCAGCGACGCATGCTCCTCCTCTCTGAGGCGCGTGTTTGCGGAGATCATCCAACCTCGCGATCACAGGCGGAGTCAATGCACCG
>DASSAD010000420.1:0-11738 GCA_035685725.1 Amycolatopsis sp.
GAACAGTGGATCAACCAGCGCCCCGGCCTGCGACCTCGAACGACGGAGCTGTATCGGTGGCTGCTCCGGAAGCACATCGCGCCATACCTGGGTCGTGTCGAGCTGGGCAAGCTGTCGACCCCGGTCATTCGCCAATGGAGAGCCGAACGGCTTGAGGCGGGCGTGTCGGAGTCGGTCACTGCCAAGGCGTTCCGGCTACTGCGAGCGATTCTGAACACGGCCATGGAGGAGGACAAAATCCTTCAGCGCAACCCCTGCCGCATCCGCGGAGCCGACCGGGAAAACCCGGCGGAAAGGCCGGCGCTGACCGTCGCCCAGGTCTTCGACCTGGCCGGCCGGATGCCGGACCGGTTCCGGGTGCTCGTCCTGCTGGCCGCGTTCGGTTCGCTCCGTTGGGGTGAGGTGACGGCACTGCGGCGGTGCGACGTGGCGGAGGACGGGAGTTGGGTCCGAATATCCAGGGCGCTGGTCGAAGTTCCCGGCCGCGGGCTGATCGAGGGGCCGCCGAAGTCCCGTGCGGGAGTTCGGACAGTCATCATCCCGGCATCGGTGCGGCCAGACGTGGTGAAGCACCTGACCACCTACGTGAAGCCTGATCAGCTCGCCTTGCTGTTCACGGGTGAACGGGGTGGGAACGCGGTGCGGCGGCCCAACTTCAGCCAACGGACCAGGTGGACCAAAGTAGTGGCGAACATCGGCCTCAAGGGCCTGCACTTCCACGACCTACGCCACGCCGGAAACATCTGGGCTTCGAAGGCCGGGGCCTCGACCAAGGACCTGATGGCTCGGATGGGACACGACGACATGCGGGCCGCGCTGATCTACCAGCGCGCGACGAGCGAGGCCGATGAACGGATCGCGGACCGGCTGTCGAAGCTCGTCGACGAGCACCGGAGGGGATCAACGGACGAGGACGATGATCCGGACGGTGGCGGCTCGGGCGCGCTGGTTCCGCTGCGCTAATGGCCCGTTAATGGCCCAACTCAAGAGTTGATCTAGCTACGACGAAGGCCCAGGTCCGAAGTAGACACCTTCTGACCTGGGCTTTCGTAGTGAGAGCGGATGACGGGAATCGAACCCGCGTATTCAGCTTGGGAAGCTGATGTTCTACCATTGAACTACATCCGCAGCGGTACCAGAGCATACACGGTCCGCCATCCCCGTGAACCGAGCCCCTCTTCTTGACACCCTACCGGCAAGTGACAACGATCGTTGTCATGGAAGATCGCCTGCCTGACCCCGAGCTTTTCCGCCAGGGTGGGCTTCGGCTGGCGACGCGGTTGTTCGTGCGGAGTGACGTTCGCGCGAGCGGGGAGCAGGTGCGCAGGTTCCGGGAGTTCACCCGGGCCGGCGATCCGCTTGCCGACGCCGTGGTGGCGATGTTCCGGCGGGTGCCGGAGAGCCGGGTGCTGTTCGAGGCGGCGCTGCGGGAAGGGGTCGGCGCGGTCGAGGATCCGCCGCGGGAATTGTCCGACTTCTTCCGTGAGGTCGAGTCGACGCCGTACTGGCTGGACTACCAGCGGCTGGACCGGGGTGCGCGGGCGATCACGCGGACCGGGTTGCTGGGGTTGTTCCCGCTGGGCGACATGTCGTTGATGGGCGGGTATCTGGCGTCGCGGGCGACGAAGTCGCTGGTGGCGACGGGGCAGATCGAGAATATGGCGGCGCGCAGGCTGACCGAGACCGCGGCCTGGTGGATCGACATCACCACGCCCGGCCACCTGCGGCCCGGTGAGTCCGGCTATGTCTCCGCGATCCGGGTACGGCTGGTCCACGCGCATGTCCGGGCCGCGATGAACCGTCGGACCGACTGGGACTACGAAGCCTGGGATCAGCCGGTCAATCAGGTGCAGACAGTCGGGACGCTGCTGTTGTTCTCGTTGGTCTTCGTGTTCGGCACCCAACTGCTCGGCGTCCGCTACACCGAGCGTGAGCGGGCCGACATCCTGCATCTCTGGCGATATGTCGGCTGGCTGCTCGGCATCGACGAGGAGTTGCTGCCCGGGGACGAGGAGGACGCGTGGCGGCTGTTCTGGCTGCTGGCCGAGACCGAACTCATTCCCGACGAGGACTCGAAACGGCTCGCGACGGCGCTCATGCGGTCACACGGGCAGGCGGGCCGCGGGTTGCTCGGCAAGGTGCTGTCCGAGGTGTCGGTGCGTGTCCACTCGTCGATCAGCCGCCTGGTGCTGGGCAAGAAGAACGCGGACTTCCTGGGGCTCCCCAACGATCCGGTCACGCAGGCCGCGGTGGTCGCCGCGGCCGCGACGAACTTCGCCGCGGAGACCGCGCGCCGGCTCATTCCGGGCGCGACGGCCGTGCGGGAGTTCATCGGCGGGCTCGAGCGTCGCCAGTACGTCACGCGCTTGGCCAAGGTTTTCGATCTCGACCCGACGTACGCGCGGCACATGCCGGTGGACCAGGTGTCCCAAGCCCGGAACCCTGCGTCCCGGCACCGGGACTCAGCGTCCTGAGGCGCGGACCGGCGGACTCGCGGATCGCGACGCCCGCGGCTCGCCAGCTAGGGTGAGCCCGTGCTGCTCAGTGACCGCGACCTGCGCAAGGAAGTCGAAGCCGGCCGGCTCGGGATCGACCCATTCGACCCGTCGATGCTGCAACCGTCCAGTATCGACGTCCGGCTGGACCGCTTCTTCCGGGTCTTCGACAACAGCAAGTACACCCATATCGACCCTTCGCTCCAGCAGGACGAGCTGACCTCGCTGGTGGAGAAGGAAGGCGAAGACCCGTTCGTGCTGCACCCCGGCGAGTTCGTGCTGGGTTCGACGTTCGAGATGGTCAGCCTGCCCGACGATCTGGCGGGCAGGCTGGAGGGCAAGTCGTCGCTCGGGCGGCTGGGACTGCTGACCCACTCCACCGCCGGGTTCATCGATCCCGGTTTCACCGGCCACATCACCCTCGAACTGTCCAATGTGGCGAATCTGCCGATCACGCTGTGGCCGGGCATGAAGATCGGCCAGCTCTGTCTGTTCCGGTTGACCAGCTCGGCCGAGCATCCGTACGGCTCAGCGCAGGCCGGCTCCCGCTATCAGGGGCAGCGCGGACCGACGCCCAGCCGCGCATACCAGAACTTCCACCGGGTGGACACCTGGCGCTAGCGCGTCAACCGAGCACCCGGCCGATGATGGCCCGGGTGTCGACCTGCCGGGGCAAGGTGCCGAAGGCGAGGCCCCAGTCGCCCCCGAAGCGCGAGGCGCAGAAGGCGTCGGCGACGGCGTGGGGCGCGTGACGCACCAGCAGGGAACCCTGTAGCACCAAGGCCATCGTCTCGACCAGCCGCCGGGCGCGGAACTGCACGTCGTCCAAGGACGACAGTTCCTTGCGCAGCCCGGCGATCGCGTCGTCCAGCCGGGGATCGGCGCCGGCGGCCGCGTCCACTTCGGCGAAGTAGGCCTCGACCGACGCCGGCTGCTTGCCCATGGCGCGCAAGGCATCCAACGCGGCGACGTTGCCCGAACCCTCCCAGATGGACAGCAGCGGAGCTTCGCGGTAAAGCCGCGGCATGCCCGAATCCTCGACGTAACCGTTTCCACCCAGGCATTCCAGCGCCTCGGCGGCATGCACGGGTCCTCGCTTGCACACCCAGTACTTGGTCACGGCGAGGGCGAGTCGGCGAAACGCCTGCTGGGCCGGGTCATCGGTGGTGCTCGCGAGTCGCATCGCGACCGTCGTGGCGGCTTCCGACTCGATCGCCAGATCCGCCAGCACGTTCGCCATCGCGGGCTGGTCCGCCAGGTGTTCGCCGAACACCCGGCGGTGTGTGGCGTGATGCACGGCCTCCACGACGCCTTGCCGCATCAGGGAAGTGGTGCCGAGCACACAGTCGAGCCGGGTGTTGTTGACCATCTCGATGATGGTGGCCACGCCCCGCCCTTCGACACCGACCAGCCAGCCCACCGCGCCGTCGTACTCGATCTCCGACGAGGCGTTCGACCGGTTGCCGAGCTTGTCCTTGAGGCGTTGGAGGAAGATCCGGTTGCGGGTGCCGTCGGGCAGCACCCGGGGCAGCAGGAAGCAGGACAGCCCACCCGGGGCCTGCGCCAGCGTCAGGAACACGTCCGACATGGGTGCCGAGGTGAACCACTTGTGCCCGGTCAACAGGTAAGCGTCCCCCGCGGGTGTCGCGGTGGTGGTGTTGGCACGAACGTCCGAGCCACCCTGCTTCTCGGTCATCGACATCCCGGCGATCAGCCCACGTTTCGTGGTCGGCACGCGCAGGCCGTAGTCGTACTCGCTCGACGCGAGCAGCGGCTCGTAGACCGCGGCGAGTTCCGGGTTGTGCCGGAGGGCCGGGATGGCCGCGTAGGTCATGGAGATCGGGCAGACGTGGCCGGCCTCGACGTGGTTCCAGACGAGGACCTTCGCGGCGCGGGCGACATGCGCCCCGGCCCGGTCGTCACGCCAGGGCGCCGCATGCAGGCCGTGGCTGACCGCGACCTTCATCAGGTCGTGCCAGTGCGGGTGGAACTCGACCTCGTCGATCCGGTGCCCATATCGATCGTGAGTGCGCAGTTTAGGCGGATTCTCGTTGACCAGGCGGCCCCATTCCCGCACTGGTTCGCTCCCGGCGAGCCGGCCCAGTTCGCGCAGCTCCTCCCCGGCCCACCCGGCGCCCTCGCGCCGCAGGCCCGCCAGCAGCGCCGGGTCGTCGGCCACGTTGTACGACAACGGCGGAACCTGGTTGGTCACTTCGTGTGTGTCAGGCATTCCCACTCCCGAGTGCGCGCAGGATGAAGGGCCGGAGTCCGGTCGGCGTCTCGTCGTCGGTGAGCGGTCCGACGAGCATTTCCGTCGCGGCGCCGACCAGTGCCGCCGCGGTGAACACCGCGTCCTGCGGCGGCAACAGTCCGGTTCGGACGCCTTCGGCGATGTGCTCCGCCGCCAGATCGCGGAAAACGCGGCGGAAGACGATGCGCTCGGCCTCGACCGGTGGGTCGACCGGCTCGGCGAGGAGCGCGTAGGCCCGGCGCGGTGCTTTCAGTGCTCGTTCGGCGAAGGTCTCGAAAACGGCGGCGACCCGCTCGGCCGGGTCCCCCGGCCGGGTCGCGGCCTCGCGCACGGCGTCCACCTCGTGGTTCACCACGCCACGGAACAACTCGACGACGAGTTCGGCCTTGCCGGGAAAGTGCCGGTAGACGCTTCCGGTCGCGATGCCGGCGCGCTCCGCGACGGCGGCCACGGAACAGCCCGCATAACCCCGTTCCGCCAGCAGTTCGGTGGCGGCGGCGAGGATCGCGGCACGTTGGGCGGCCAGCCGGGCCTCAACGCGCGGGGTACGCCGGTACGGCACTCAACAAGTGAACCACCCGTTCAGTGCTTCATGCAACGGCGCGTCAGGTCAGTGTGGTGCCGTAGCGGGCGAGCACGGCAGCGCGCAGATCCGGATCGGTGCGTGGCACCGGCTCGATGAACACCTCGGTCACGTCTCCGCAGACCTCGGAAAGCTCGCCGGCAAGACGCACGCACGCTCGCTCGACATCGGCCGCGCCCAGCGCGTCGTCGAAGTCGACCCGGGCACACACCAGAACCTGGTCCGTGCCCAGCAGCATCGTCTGCAGATCGACCACGGCCTCGATCTCCGGCGCACCCTCCAGCACCTCGTGGATCCCCCGCACGATCGCCGGATCGGCCTGCCGTCCGATCAGCAGCCGGAGGTTCGTGCGCCCGAGGATGTAGGCGACGACGGCGAGCAGCGCCCCGATGGTGATCGAAGCCACCCCGTCCCAGATCACCGAACCGGTCAGATGGTGCAGGCCGATCCCGGCGAAGGCGATCACGAGCCCGACGAGTGCCGCGGAATCCTCGAGGAAGACCGTCTTCGGCGCCGGGTCGTCGACCTGTTTGAGGTATTCGAGCAAGGTTTTGTTCGCTTCGGCCGCCTCCCTGCGGACCTGCCTGCTCGCCTGCCGCCAGGAGATCATCTCCAGGGCGAAGGCCAGTGCCAGCACGATGTAGCCGACGAGGGAGTCGCTCTGCTCCTTGGGTTCCCCGAAAACGGTGGAAAACCCTTCGTAGAACGCGAACATCGCGCCCGAAGCGAAGATCGAGACCGCCGCGAGCAGCGCCCAGAAGTAGCGTTCCTTGCCGTAGCCGAAGGGATGCACGCGATCCGCGGGCCGCGCCGAGCGCCGCAACGCGGTGAGCAACAGAATTTCGGTGAAGGTGTCCGCGACCGAGTGCGCGGCCTCGGACAGCAGAGCGCCCGACCCGGTGATGATTCCGGCGACCGCCTTCATCACGGCGATGCCCAGGTTGACCGCGCCCGCGAGCACGACGGTCAGCGTGCTTTCGCCCTTATCGGCACTCACCCGACGATCGTATTGGACGGCTCACAGACGCTGCAGGCCGTCGAGCACACGGCGCATCAGCGCCATCGGTGGCCGGCCCTCGGCGGTGCGTTCGGTGCCGTGGATGTGCATCAGCCCGAGGTCGGCCATGTCGGAGAGCAGGACCCGCGCGACGCCGATGGGCACCGTCAGGTTCGCGGCGACCTCGGCGACCGATCGCGGTGTCGCGCACAGGGCCCGCACCGGCTGGTACTCGGCGTTCAGCGCGGTGCCTTCCCACTTCGCGTCGGAACGCAACGACACCATCGTCTCCAACCGCAGCTCGTAGACCGACTGAGTGCGGCCTCCGGTCAGCACGTAGGGACGGACCCGGGGACCGGCGACCTCATCGGGTTCCTCCGCGGGTCTGTGTCCCTCCGCCGATCTGCGTTGCGCCGGAGGACGGCCGGTCGCGCGCCGGACCGGCGTCATGACCGGCTCGGTGGGTATGGCATCGGGCCCGGTGGATTCGCTGGTCGTCCCAGCGGCCGGCTCGGGAAGATCCGCCGGTTCCGGCCAGGACGCGTCGCCGGACCCGGTATGCCGGTCGAGCTGCTGATCACTCGGAAACCGGGCGCCGGAAGGCCTTCCGGCCGACCGGCTTTCCTCGACTTCCCAGCCCCGCGACTCGGTTTCCGGCTCCTCGGCGGACATCCTCGCCAGCTGCTTCGCGGACGGGAACCGGGCTCCTGCCCTGACGCCATCGGACTCGTCAGCCGGTCCGGTGTCAGCGGGTATGCCCATCGTGGTCGCCTCGTTCGTGCAGGTCGCAGTGCTTCGCGGACTGCGTCGGCCGGGAGTGAACAGGATAACGCGAATAATCGCGCTGTCGACCCGTCAACGGGCTTCCAGCGGATCCGCCTCGGGTGCGGGCAGTGAACCCGACGTGGGCTCGGGCAGGGCCCGCGGGTCGCGCTTCACCGCGGCGAGCAGTAACTGGGAAACGTCCACTACCTCGACCTTTTCCCCGGCCTTGCCGTCGTTCTGGCGCGCGGTGACGCCGTCGGTGAGCATCACCCGGCAGAACGGGCAGCCGGTCGCGATCTTCGACGGTGCGGTGCCGAGTGCCTCGTCGACGCGCTCGAGGTTGATCCGCTTGCCGATCTTCTCCTCCATCCACATCCGCGCACCGCCCGCGCCACAGCACATGGACCGGTCGCCGTGCCGGGGCATCTCCCGCAACTGCACGCCCGAAGCGCCGATCAACTCGCGCGGGGCCTCGTAGATCTTGTTGTGCCGGCCCAGATAGCACGGGTCGTGGTAGGTCACGTCCTCGGCGATCGGCGCGACCGGGACCAGCCGCTTCTCCCGCACGAGGCGGTTCAGCAGTTGCGTGTGGTGGACGACGAGGTAGCGCCCGCCGAGGTCGGGGTACTCGTTGGCCAGCGTGTTGAAACAGTGCGCGCAGGTGACCACGATCTTGCGTTCGTCGCGCCCCTCGAACACCGAGTTGAGCACCTCGACGTTCTGCTGCGCGAGCATCTGGAAGAGGAACTCGTTGCCGGCGCGGCGGGCGGGGTCGCCGGTGCAGCTTTCCTCGGGGCCGAGCACGGTGTACTTGACGCCCGCGATGTGCAGCAGCTCGGCGACGGCCCGGGTGGTCTTCTTGGCGCGGTCTTCGAACGCACCGGCGCAGCCCACCCAGAACAGGTACTCGGCTTCGCCGAGTTCCCCGTCGAACACCGGGACCTCGAAGTCGAGACCTTCGGTCCAGGCCAGGCGGTCCCGGGCGTTCTGTCCCCAGGGATTGCCCTTGTTCTCCAGGTTCTTGAACATGCCGTTGAGCTCGCTCGGGAAGCTCGACTCGATCATGACCTGGTAGCGGCGCATGTCGACGATGTGATCGACGTGTTCGATGTCCACCGGACACTGCTCGACACAGGCCCCGCAGGTGGTGCACGACCACAGCACGTCCGGGTCGATGACGCCCTGCTCGTCGGGCCCGCCGATCAGCGGGCGCCCGGCCTCCGCGAGGGCGAGCACATCTATCCCAGCGTGCGCGTCCTCACCCTTGAGGCCGATCTCCTCACCGGCCATGTCCTTCCGCCCGCCCGCGAGGAGATACGGCGCCTTCGCGTAGGCGTGGTCGCGCAGCTGCGTGATCACCAGCTTCGGGGACAGCGGTTTGCCGGTGTTCCAGGCCGGGCACTGCGACTGGCACCGGCCGCATTCGGTGCAGGTGGTGAAGTCGAGCCAGCCCTTCCAGCTGAAGTCCTCGATCCGGCCGGCGCCGAAGACGTCCTTTTCCGGGTCGGCCTCTTCGAAGTCGAGCGGTTCGCCCGCGCTCATCATCGGTTTGAGGGCGCCCAGCGCGACCCCGCCGTCGGCCTCGCGCTTGAAGTAGATGTTGAAGAAGGCGCTGAACCGGTGCCAGGCCACGCCCATGGTGAGGGTGCGGCTGACCACGGCGAGCCAGACCATCCCGGACAGCAGTTTGACCAGCGCGGTGACGGTCACCGCCACGGTGGCGGCCGGCAGGAGCGCGGCCAGCGGCTTGGTGACGAAGCTGCTCCACAGCGCCGGGTCCTCGATCCCGCTGGAGATCTTGAACGTCTTCACCCCGAGGATGCCGAGGCCTTCGAGGATCACCACGGCCTCGACGAAGTAGGCCTGGCCGAAGTTCGAGCCGGCGAACCGGGAAAGCCGGTCGGCGCGGCGCGGATGGTTGCGCTGCCGGATGATCACCAGCGCGACGCCGCCGACGACCGTGCCGAGTCCCAGCAGCTCGGTGAGCAGCAGCCAGGGTGCCCACGCGCCGAAGACGGGCCAGTGGAACCGCGGGTCGAAAATCTCGCCGTACGCCTCGAACCAGGACAGCGAGCCGATCAGGAAGCCCCACATGACGAGCCAGTGCCAGGGGCCGACGTGCCGGAACTTGTTCATCCTGGTGTGCGCGGCGAACTCGGTGACCACGGTCCGCAGGCGAGCCCGGACCGGGCCGTTGCGGGTCGCGTCCGGCTGCCCGAGCCGGATGATCCGCACCATGCGCCGGACGCCGCCGGCGAAGAGGACCCAGGCGACGAGGCTGATGGCGACGCCGATCACCCCGAGCGTGACCTGCAGAGCACCCATGATCCGGGCACCTTTCGTCCGAGTTGAGCGAGATGGGGCCGCGCGCCCCGACTGACTTACTGATGAGTAATCCATGTGGCGCGCAATGTCACACCGATGTGGCAAACAACTCGTCATGTTGTGGGACGATCGTTCAGGTACCTTGGCGGTGTGGCTTATTTTCTGCTCGTGCTCGCCATCGCCGCCGAGGTGTCGGCGACCGTCTCCCTCAAGCTGTCCGACGGGTTCTCGAAGCTCGGACCGTCGATCGTCGTCGTCGGCGGGTACGCGATCGCCTTCGTCGGGCTGGGTGCGGTGTTGAAGCTGGGGCTGCCGGTCGGCGTGGTGTACGCGGTCTGGGCCGCCGTCGGCGTCGCGGCCGTCGCGCTGATCGGCATGCTGTTCCTGAACGAACCGGTCAGTCCGCTGATGATCGGCGGGCTGGTGCTGGTGATCGCGGGCGTCACCCTGATCGAACTGGGGGCGGCGCGGTGAGGCAACAGCGGGACGGGCGCAAGGCCCGCGGGGACAAGCGGCGGCAGGAGATCATCGAGGCGACCCTGCGCGTGATCGAACGGGACGGGGTCGCCGGTGTCACGCACCGCACGGTCGCGGCCGAGGCGGGGGTGCCCACGACCTCGACGACCTACCACTTCTCGAGCCTGAACGACCTGCTGATCGCCACGCTGATCTCCTGCGCGCAGGACATGGCGACCGAGGTGTACTGGATGATCGACCGGGCGCGCTCGCGGGGCAGCCGCGGCGCGGACGAGGTCGCCGCCCTGCTCGCGGCGGCGCTGGGCCCCCACCGGGGGCGGACCATGGCCGAGTACGAGTTGTACCTGCTGGCCGCGCGCCGCCCGGAGCTGCGCCCGGCCGCCCGGCGCTGGCTCGACGTGCTGACCTCGATGGTCCGGCCGGACGACCTGGTGGCACTGCGGGCGTTCCTCGCCGGCATCGACGGGTTGCTGATCCAGGGTCTGATCGACGACGAGCCGCCGAAGGCGGACGAACTGCGCCCGGTCGTCGACCACCTGCTGCAACCCCGCTGAACGGCCGCGCGGACACCGGCCCGCGCGGCCGCGGCGTCTCCGCCGGGAAATCAGCCCTTGTTCTCGTACACCGCGGTGATCACCGCGCGCGCGATGGCGTGGCTGTACAGGTTGAACCCGAGCAGCGCGGGCGACGCCGTCTCCGGCACCTCCAGCTTGGGCACGTCCACCGCGTGCACGGCGAAGAAGTACCGGTGCGGGCGGTGGCCGGCCGGCGGCGCGGCACCGAGGAACTGCTTGACCCCACCGTCGTTGGTCAGGCTGACCGCGCCTTCGGGCAACCCGGAACCGGTCGCGTCACCGGCGCCGGAGGCCAGTTCGGTGACCGAGTCGGGAATGTTGAACACGGCCCAGTGCCAGAACCCGCTCGCGGTCGGCGCGTCCGGGTCGTAACAGGTGACCGCGAAACTCCGCGTCTCGGCCGGGAAGCCCGTCCAGGCCAGCTGCGGCGAACGGTCCTCGCCCCCGGCCCCGAAAATGCCGCTCAGATGCGGGGTCGCCAGCGTCTCACCCTCCGCGATGTCGTTGCTGCGCAAGGCGAAAGCCGGCAACGAAGGCAGGAAGTCATACGGGTCGGGTGGCTGGGACATGGGTCCCTCCTTCGGTACGGAAATCCCTACCCGGAAAGACTAAGGGTCATCGGTTGGGTCATACGTTCGGACCACCCACGGAAACATCGGCAACCAGGGCCATCCCGGAGAAACAACCGGGGTGCTCCCTGATGTCCGGATCCCCGCCGCGCCGCAGGATCGATGTCGTCGACGATCCGGCGGCCTCGATCCGGCGGCCTCGATCCGGTCTTGCGGAGAGCACCACCGACGGCGACGTGACGGTCATCACCGGGTGACGGGAACAACGCTCAACGCCCACACGTTGGGCCGGTCAGAAAGGTTGAGCACAGCGGACTCAAGTCTGGTTTGACTCGATCGGAAAGCTCGGGATAGAACTTGAGTGGACCCCGCTCAAGACGAGCGGATACCGCAAGTTCAGGAGGGAACACACCATGGCGCGAGCGGTCGGCATCGACCTCGGCACGACCAACTCGGTCGTCGCCGTCCTTGAGGGCGGCGAGCCGACGGTCATCGCCAACTCGGAAGGCTCCCGCACCACCCCGTCCATCGTCGCCTTCGCCAAGAACGGCGAGGTCCTCACCGGCCAGCCGGCGAAGAACCAGGCCGTGACGAACGTCGACCGCACCATCCGGTCCGTCAAGCGGCACATGGGGACCAGCTGGACCACGGCGATCGACGACAAGAGCTACACCCCGCAGGAGATCAGTGCGCGGGTGCTG
>DASSAD010000421.1:0-3079 GCA_035685725.1 Amycolatopsis sp.
CCGGCGTGCCGGCGGCCGACCGCGGCCCCGCCAAGATCGCAGCAGCCCGACACCTCAAGGCGGTGTGAACCATGGACCCGAAACTCCTCGGCATCTTCCTCGCCCTCGCTGTCCTGCTGGTGGCGGTCGCGCACTTCACCCCCCGAGGCCGCGTGTTTCTGGCGATCGGGGGTGCCGTCCTCGCCGGGGTTGTCCTCGTCGTCGACCTCGCCACCTACTGACCCGCGAGGGGGTGAGCATGGATGCGCTCGCCCTCGCCGCACAGATGATCGAGGACCGTGTAGCGCTCGACACCCGCCGCACAACATGGGTCCGCGACCCCACCGGCTGGGCCCGCGACCGCGTCAACACACACCTGTGGTCCAAACAGCGCGAGATCGCCGCATCCGTCGTCGAACATCGCCGCACCGCGGTCCGCTCAGCCCACGGCGTCGGGAAGTCCTTCACCGCCGCCACGCTCGGCGCCTGGTGGCTCGACACCCACCCGCTCGGGTCGGCGATGGTCGTCACCACCGCCCCCTCCTACGAGCAGGTTCATGCCGTGCTGTGGGAAGAACTGCGCCGCCTGCACCGGGTCGGTGACCTGCCCGGCGAAGTGCAGCGCGCCGACCGGTGGATCGCTGACGACGGTTCGCTCATCGGCATCGGCAGGCGGCCACCCGACCACCAAGAGTCCGCATTCCAGGGCATCCACAAGCGGTACGTGCTCGCGATCCTGGACGAAGCCGGCGGTATTCCAGCCTGGTTGTGGACCGCGGTCGAGGCGATCACCACCGGCCGTGACTGCCGCATCCTCGCCATTGGTAACCCGGACGACGCGTCGAGCGAGTTCGCGCGGATCTGCACCGATCCGGGCTGGCACACGATGCGGATCTCGGCGTTCGACTCGCCGAACCTCACCGGCGAGCAGGTGCCGGACGAACTGTCCGAGGTGCTGGTCTCCCGCGAATGGGTTGAGGACCGGCGGGCCCGGTGGGGCGAGGACAACCCGCTGTACCGGGCGAAGGTGCTCGGCGAGTTCGCCGACAACGAAGACTCTCTGATCCCCATGTCGTGGGTGTCGGCCGCTCAGCAACGCTGGCGCGACTGGTGCGACGCCGGCAAACCTGCCCAGCCCGGACGGAAGATCGTGTCGGTGGACGTGGCGCGGTACGGCGACGACAAGACCGCGATCGCGATCCGCTTCGGCGACGTCCTCGACTCGATCACCGAGTACTCGAAGCTGGATACCGTCGAGACCGCGACTCTCGTGGATCGTGAGGCGCGGTTGGTCCAGCAGACCACGACGATCGTCGACGACAACGGCTTGGGTGCCGGGGTGACCGATCAGCTCAAGCACAAGGGCCGGTCAGTGCGGGCGTTTAACGGCTCCCACAAGACGGCCATGCGGGACTCGTCGGGCATGTGGCGCTTCCGCAACGTCAGGAGCGCCTCGTACTGGAATCTCCGCGAGATGCTGGACCCCGCCAACGCGCCCACCATCGCATTCCCCCCGAATGACGACCTCGCCGCGCAGTTATGCGCCCCACGATGGACCACCCACGCAGGCGGGTTCATAGAGGTCGAGAGCAAGGACCAGATCAAGAAACGGCTCGGCCGGTCGCCGGACATGGCGGACTCGGTCGTCATGGCCTTCTGGGCGGCCCGCACCCCCGAGGTGGCCGATTCGGCGAACCCGCGCCGGTCCCGCGTCCACAAGCACCGCGGCTCGGATACCTGGGAGTAGGAGGCGCGATGCGCACGAAAGTCAAGGCTCTCGGCCCGGTCAACGTCGCATCGGGCCCGATCTACCACGGAGAGGCCGCCCGCTGGCTGTCCCCAGTGCGCGACGGAGACCGCAAGATCGGCCTGAGCGTCAGCCTCGGCCGCCGCTGGTGGGTGGCCGCGTTCTGGCACCGCGCACGCCGATACCGCTAACCCCCGATCTCGTGCCGGGGCGTCAACCGTGCGGCCCCATCGTCTCGAGCAGGGGCAGAGACGACATCGGAGAGCACGCAAGGACAGGGCAGGCCGGATCGACGTGGGGGCCATCCTGGCCGGCCGTTACCGACCCCGTCCTGCGCCCCGGCACGACCCCCAATCTCGGAATCAGCCAGCCTCGGCTATGCGCTCCTGAACCGCGATTGCCCCGTCCACCATGTCGCGAAGCCGACGAAGTTCGTCCAGATGCAGATCGGACATCCGTTCCATTAGCTGCCGGGTAGTGAGTCCGCCCGCGCCAACCTTCGACTTCGCCGTCTTGATCTGTTCCACGAATCGCGCGGGGTCAGCGTCGATACCAGCGGCGCGGAATAGTTCCTCGGCCGGGACACCGAGGGCATATGCGGCACGGGCCACCGTCATAGGTGTCGGATTTGACGCGATCTGGACACCCTGCCGTAGTTCGTAGCCGGACTCCAGTTGCCTCCAGCGACCTTCGGAGAACCCGGCCAGCTTGGCCGCAGCGCGCACCGACAGGTTGAGCGTTTCGCGGTGGCTTCGCAGCGCTTCGGCGAGGTCGTCATGCGGACTACCAGTCATAGCCTCAATTATGCCATGCGAAGTGCGCGCATAGTGCGCGAAATTCCGCGATGTCTCGAACCCCGAAGGAGTAACCATGGCCTCTACCGCCATCACCCCGGGCACCATCAGCCGCACCGGAACCGCCTACCAGACGCTGGCCGCGTGCGACGCCACCAACGGCAACACGGTGCCCAACTCAGGCCAGCTGTTCCTGGAACTGTCGAACACCGACACCAGCGTGCACACGGTGACCGTGGCGATCCCGGGCCTGGTCGACGGCGTGGCCAGTCCCGGCAGGCAGATCAGCCTGGCCGCGTCGGCGCACGGCCTGTACGGGCCGTTCCCGCTCGCCGTCTACGGGTCGAACCTCAAGTTCACCGCAGACTCGGTGCTCGTCAAGGTCGCCGCCTACCAGCTGCCGCTCAGCTGAACCGTCCAACTCCTTACTCGACCGAAGGGCGGTGACCGATGGTCGACAACAACGCACCGCGCCAGTTGAGCGACCGCGAGAAACGCGCCCTCGCCGGCAACGCCCGCGCCACCCCGTTCGACCTGTACGACCGGCTCTTTCCGGACT
>DASSAD010000422.1:0-15209 GCA_035685725.1 Amycolatopsis sp.
CCCTCGATCAGCTCGTCGGGGCCCTTCGGGTCCTCCGGGAAGGTCACCTTCGGGATCATGTGCGACAGCGGCGCGGTGTGCGCCCAGCCGGCGGCGTAGTCGGCGTGCCAGAACGGGAAGTACCCCAGGCGGCGGATCTTCCAGATCCCGTCCTCGACCACGTAGGTGTTCTCGTACATACCGCCTTCCCACCACTGCTCGAAAGCGGTCCGCGACGCCAGCTCCGTCGCCGACTCGTGCACGCCGGCCTGCATCAGGCACCGGAAGCGGGCCCGGGCCGTCGTGCCGTCGGGAGAGACCGTGACGACGTCCTGGTTGATGATGTGCTCCAGCAGGAAGCCCCGGATGGGCCCGTTGTGGCCGCCGGTGAACTGCTCGCGGAACCGGCGCAGGTAGAGCCGCTCGACCCCGGCGCGGCCGCGGTAGACCCCACCGGCGAAGGCGACCTCGCCGTCCGCGCTGAACAGGTCGACGACCTCCTGGTAGAGGCATTTGTCCAGGTAGTAGCCGTACTTGTGCTGCAGGTTCCGGATTTCGGCGGTCGCCCGCAACGTCGCGACCTGACCGGCCAGCTCGGTCACGGTGGTACGCAGCTCCGCCAGCTCGGCCGCCATCCGCTCGGTGCTCGACACAGGATCTCCCTTGATTCGGTGCCCGCGAGACGGCCGCATCCCGCCCCGTCGCTCGCAGTGTTCACGACAGGTTTACGACAGCGCCCCCGACACCCGGAAGACAAGCGAAACGCGTTCCGCTTCCGCTATACGGAAACGACCGGGTCGGGCTCGACGATGCCGGAATGATCCACCGGCAAGGGATCAAGACGGCCAGGAGGTCCACACGCGACAGACCACAATGGAGGGCAACCCGACTCCGGAAACTACCCCTGGGGACAACGCACCCAAGCATCCCATTCATACCAGACGGCGACCACCGCGAGTGATCCAGGTCCCCGCGCCCGCCGCGCTCTCGCCCGCTAGTGTCCGTTTGCTCGCCTGGTCCGGTTCGCGCCGGGATGTCGCGCCCGCAACCGAGGCGGTACGCGGAGCACACCGGCCTTCTCGGCACAATAGCCCGACGAGTGCCGGCCCGACGAGAACACGGGCCCGACGAGAGCACGCTTCGCTCAGGGTGAGCGAAGCGCCGCAGATGAGGTGAGCAGGGTTATGAGGGAGTGGCCGTTGTGAACAAGGGGATCCGCCGTGTCGGTATCCTGATGATGGTGCTGGTTGTTCTGTTGCTGGCCAACGACTCCTGGGTGCAAGTGCTCAACAGCAACTACTACGCGGACAACCCGCACAACCAGCGCCAGCTGTACGACCAGTACGCCGTGCAGCGCGGATTGATCACGGCTTCCGACGGAACCATCCTCGCCTCCTCGCAGGCGACCAACGACAACCTGAAGTACCTGCGGACCTACACGAACGGGCCGCTGTACTCCGCGGCCACCGGCTACTACTCGGTCACCTCGGGCGCGCACGGCATGGAGTACGCGGAAAACTCCTTCCTCAACGGCAGCGACGACAGGCTGGCGCTGCGACGGCTGTCCGACCTGGTCACCGGCAACACCTCGGCGGGCGGCACGGTCGAGCTGACCATCGACCCGAAGATCCAGGCAGCGGGCTACAACACCATGGTGCAGGACGGCTTCAGCGGCGCCGCGGTCGCCATCCAGCCGTCCACCGGGCAGATCCTCGGCATGGTGAGCGTGCCGTCCTTCGACCCGAACACGCTGTCCACGCACGACACGGCGGCGGCGCAGGCGGCCTACAACGGCTACAGCCCCAACTCGCCGACCAGTCCGCTGATCAACCAGGCGGTGTCGCAGGCCTACTTCCCCGGCTCGACGTTCAAGCTGGTGGTGGCCTCGGCCGCGCTGTCGAACAACGTGGACGACGAGAACACCACCAACCTGCCGGCGGCACCCCGGGTCACGCTGCCCGGAACGTCGACGACGCTGGAGAACTACGACGGGGAGACCTGCCCGCAGTCGGTCGGCGGCCAGGTGTCGATGAAGACCGCCCTGGCGTACTCGTGCAACACCGCGTTCGCCACCCTGGCCGGGCAGGTGGGCGCCGCCAACCTGTCCGCGCAGGCGGCGAAGTACGGTTTCGGCAACAGCAACCTGTCCATCCCGCTGGGTGTCGTGCCGTCTTGTGTCGGCCCGACCTCGGGCGGTAACTGCATGAACATCCCCAACGGCGTACCCGGTCTCTACCAGAGCGGCATCGGCCAGCTGGACGTGCAGGAAACCCCGTTGCAGGACGCGATGATCGCGGCGACCATCGCCAACGGCGGCAAGGAGATGCAGCCACAGCTGGTCAAATCGCTCCTGGCCCCGGACAAGTCCACCATCCAGGACTTCAGCCCGACCGTGCTCAACTCCAACGTGATCTCCTCCAGCGTGGCCGGCACCCTGACCGACATGATGGAAGCCTCGGAGACCCACTCGGGAACGGCGAACAAGCTTCCCGGCGTCCTCATCGCCTCCAAGACCGGAACCGCCGAGCACGGCCCGAACTCGAAGACCGTGCAGCCCTACGGCTGGTATGTCGCCTTCGCCCCGGCGAACAACCCGCAGATCGCGGTCGCCGTCGTGGTCACCTCCGGTGGCCACCTCGACCTCGCCACGGTGGGCGCGCAGGTGGCCGGCCCGGTGGGCCGGGCGATGATCAACGCCGCACTCGGCAAGGGCTGAGCGGACAAGACGGACGAAGCGGGCGGAAAGCGCACGACGCACCGCCCGCTTCGTGGCGTCACGGCTCGATCAAGGACGCCAGATCACGGCGGTGATCTCACGCAGCCGCTCGGAAAACCGGCCGGCCGGCGACTCCTGCCCCAGGAGCCGGCGCAACCGGGCCTCGAAGTCCGGCACCCGGTCGCCGAACAGGTGTGGTGCCGAGCCGGACAGCGAGAACACGGCCGAGACGATCTCGTCGACGCCCCGTTCGACCACTTCTCCGCCGCCGACCTCGAGGCGGACCGGGCCCCGGAAACCGGCCTCCCGCATGATCTCTTCTTCACCACCGCTGGTGCCGTTCGGCAGCACGCCCTGCCCGGCTCGCCGCAGCGGCCCGAGGTGGGCGGCGACCAGGCCGTCGATGCGGTCCCACGGCGGCCGGGGATACGGCAACATGTCCTCGCCGGGCACCCCGCGGTGGGTGACCGCACCCACATGGACCCAGGCGCCACCCGGGTCGAGCATTCCCCGCACCCGGGAGGCCACCAGCGGTCGGTCCATCCAGTGAAACGACTGGGCGAAGGCCACCACCCGGAATTCGCCCAACCCGGCGGGAAGGTCCTCGGCCCGCGACCGCCGCCACTCGACATTGGTGACCGCGAGCCGCGCCGCCGCACGGCGGGCCTCCACGAGCATGTCGGGATCCGCGTCGACACCGACCGCGTGGGCGAACAGCGGCGCGAGCACCAGGGTCAGCGCCCCGGGCCCACACCCGACGTCGAGCAACCGTCCGGTGCCGTCAAGGCCCAGTTCCGCACCGATGGCTCGGCCCAGCTCGGCCGGGTACGGCATTCGCCCGATGCGGTAATGCGAAGCGCTGCCAGCGTAAAGCGTCTCGTCCCAGTGCCACTCCTCGCCCACGCAAGCGGATGCTACCGGCGAACCGGCGCTAAAAGCTCTTGCATTCGAGGGCCCGTTCTCGACACTGGTGGCATGTCGTTGAGGCCCAGCGCCGCCGATCAGCCCGTTGGCGACGATCTAACGCTGAAGTCCGACCTCGTGCTCGACGCGGCCCGGCGCGCCGCGACCTACTTCGCGGCGAGCCGGGACCGTGGCGTGTTCCCCACCGAGCAGGCACTGCGCGACCTCGCGCGGTTTCCGCGTGAACTCGCCGAGGAACCCGTTCCCGCGCACGAAGTCCTCGCGTTGCTCGACGAGTTCGGATCACCCGCCACGGTGATGTCGACCGCGGGCCGCTACTTCGGCTACGTGGTCGGCGGGACCGACCCCGCGGCGGCGGCCGCGGCCGTGCTGACCGGTGCCTGGGACCAGAATGTCGCGCTGCCCGTCATGTCGCCGATCGCGGCGCTTCTCGACGGGCTGGCCGCGCGCTGGTGTTGCCGGCTGCTCGGGCTGCCGGACGCGGCGATCGCCACGTTCTGCTCCGGTGCCTCCATCGCCAACCTGACCTGCGTGCTGGCCGCCCGAGACGCGTTGCTGCACCGCGCCGGGTGGGATGTCGAGCGGCGCGGGCTGGCGGGCGCGCCGCGGTTGCGGGTGATCGCCTCCGCGGAGATCCACGCCTCGGTCGCCAAGGCGCTGCGGGCTGCGGGCTTCGGCACCGACGACGTGATTCCGGCACCGACCGACGAATGCGGCCGGGTGCTCGCCGAAGAGTTCCCGGCGGTCGACGATCGCACCCTGGTGCTGCTCCAGGCAGGCAACGTCAACACGGGTCACAGCGATCCGTTCCGCCGGCTCATCCCGACCGTCCGTGCCCACGGCGGCTGGGTACACGTCGACGGGGCCTTCGGTCTGTGGGCCGCCGCCTCCGCGGCGCAGCGGCACCTCGTCGACGGCGTGGAGCTGGCCGATTCCTGGGCCACCGACGGCCACAAATGGCTCAACGCGCCCTACGACTCCGGTATCGCGATCTGCCGTGACCCGGCCGATCTCCGGCGGGCGATGGCCTTCCACGCCGACTACTTCACCACCGACGCCGAACGCGCCACGGCACACCTCGGACTGCAGATGTCCCAGCGGGCCCGCGGGGTGGAGATCTGGGCGATCCTGGCCAGCCGCGGACGGCAGGGCGTCGCCGAACTGGTCGACCGGCTCTGCGCGCACGCCGAGCACATGGCCGGGTTGCTCGACAAGGCGGGAGCGCGGATCCTCGTCCCGCCCGCGCTCAACCAGGTGCTCGTGCGCTTCGACGACGACGAGACCACCGACGCCGTCATCGCCGCCGTCCAGGCGGATCGCACCTGTTGGGCGGGCGGCACCAGCTGGCACGGCGACCGCGCGATGCGCATCAGCATCTCCGACGCGGCGACCACCGGCGACGACATCACCGCCTCGGCCGAGGCCATCATCCGATGCTGGCAGACCGGCAAGGCCGAGTGAGGTCCGCCCATCGCCGGGCGGCGTCTGTCCTATGTGGACGTCATGGCCGCGGGCCTGGCCGAAGCTTGCCAGGGGCGGGCGGGTCACTGATCATTAACGTGCGCAACAGGCCGTTTACCTGGCGGCCGTGGACCATGCCGATGATCGCTGCCTACATTCGAAAGGATCGCCCGGCGACGTGGTCTCACCGGCCGTTTCCGCCTGGCACACCCGCCGTGGAACCGGCAGGGGCCCATCCCTTGAGGAGTGACATGGACATCGGCGTGTTCATCCCGATCGGCAACAACGGCTGGCTCATCTCGAAGAGCTCCCCGCAGTATCTGCCCAGCTTCGAGTTGAACAAGGCCATCGTGCGCAAGGCCGAAGCGCACGGTCTCGACTTCGCGCTCTCGATGATCAAGCTCAGGGGCTTCGGCGGCGAGACCGAGTTCTGGGACCACAACCTGGAGTCGTTCACCCTGATGGCCGGGCTGGCGGCGGTCACCGAACGGATCCGGCTCTACGCCTCGACCCCGATCCTGGTACTGCCCCCGGCGATGGTGGCGCGCATGGCCGCGACCATCGATTCGATCGCGCCCGGCCGGTTCGGCGTCAACATCGTCACCGGCTGGGCACCCGCCGAGTACACGCAGATGGGCACCTGGCCGGGCGACGACCACTTCCGCAACCGCTACGCCCGCGCGGCCGAGTACGTGACCGTGATGCGGCAACTGCTCGCCGACGGTGTCAGCGACTTCAAGGGCGAGTTCTACCAGATGGACGACTGTGTGCTCTCGCCACGGCCGGCGAGCGGGCGGGTCGACATCGTCGCCGCGGGACAGAGCAGCACCGGGATGAAGTTCGCGGCCGAGTACGCCGACTACAACTTCCTCTTCGGGGCCGGTGTCAACACCCCCACGGCGTTCTCGGAAGCCACGGAAAAGCTCGTCGCGGCGGCGGAAACCGCCGGCCGCGACGTCGGCGCCATGCCGCTGTTCATGATCATCGCCGCGGAGACCGACGAGGCCGCCCAGGCGAAGTGGCGGGACTATCACGACAATGCCGATCTCGAGGCGCTCGCCTGGATGGCGGGCCAGTCCGCCTCCGACAAGACCGCCGACGACGCCTCCACCGCGAAGACGATCTCCCTTCCCGAGGGCGCGGTGAACTTCAACATGGGCACGCTCGTCGGTTCCTACGCCACCGTCGCCGGGATGCTCGATCAGATCGCCGAAGTCAAGGGCACCAAGGGGATCATGCTGGTGTTCGACGACTTCCTCGACGGTGTGGAGGACTTCGGCACCCGCATCCAGCCGCTGATGAAGTGCCGCGCCGACCGGATCGTCGCGGCGTGAACGAGAGGCCTGCCGTGACCACCGTGGATCCCGCCCTCGATGCCGACGCTCCCGTTTCCGCCCTCGACGAGCCCCGCACGATCGCGCCCGACACCCGCTATCCGGACCTGAGCGGGCCGTCCGCCCCGAGCATGGAGACCCTGCTCCCGGCCGCCGAGGCGGATCTGAACCCGGTGCTCGCCCGGTCCCGGCTCGCGCCGCTGCCCCCGTCCCCGACCGGCGGCACCGAACCCGCGCACGCGGCGGCCTTCCTCGCCGCCTGCCGCCCGCCGGTGGCGATCACCGCGACGCCGGCCCCGGTCCGGCGCGGAATTCCGCCGCACGAGATGGGGGTCGCCGATCTGCTGGCCGCCTTCGGCGAGGGTTCGCTCACGCCCTCGTCCGTGCTCGCCGCGCTGCGCCGCCGCTGGGCGGACCGGGAACGGGTGGGCGGGGCGATCCTCGCGGAAATCGCCGACACCCCGGACCTCGCCGCGGCGGAAGCCGACGAACGCTGGCGCACCGGCACCGCCCGGCCGCTGGAGGGGATTCCGGTCGCGGTCAAGGACATCATCGATGTCGCGGGGAACCCGATCACCAGCGGCTCCCACACCACCGGGGACCGGGTCGCGGGCGCCGACGCGACCGTCGTGGCGCGGCTGAAGGCGGCCGGAGCGATCCCCGTCCTGATCACCGCCACCACCGAGTTCGCCTGTGGCGCACCGAACAACGCCCGCTACGGGCCGGTGACCAACCCGTGGCACCGCGCGCGGTGGACCGGGGGCTCCTCCACCGGATCGGCCGCCGCGCTGGCGGCCCGGCTGGTGCCGCTCGCGCTCGGCACCGACACGGGCGGGTCGATCCGGATTCCCAGCGCGTTCTGCAACCTGACCGGGATCAAACCGACCTACGGGCTCGTGCCGCGCACCGGGGTCGCCGCGCTGTCCTGGACGCTGGACCACATCGGGCCGATCGCCCGGTCGGCCACCGATCTGCGGCTGGTGCTGCCCCATCTCGGCGGCCCGGACGACGCGGACCCGGTCGCCGCGCCCCCGGCCGTGCTCGACGCGATGAGCGCGGCGGCGAGCTCCACCGCTCCTGCGGGAGAGTTATGTGTCGGCGTCGCCGCCGGCTGGTTCACCGAGGCGTGCGACGCCGGGGTGCTCGCGGCATGGGAGTCCACTGTGGACGTTCTGCGCGCGGCCGGGGTACGCGTCGCCGAGCTGGACTTCGGTGACGTCGCGCGCATGAACGACGACGTGATGCTGGTCATGACCAGCGAACTGGCCTCGACCCAGGAGGCCAACCTCGACCGGTTCGAACTCTTCGACATCGGCACGCAGGTGCGGATCGCGCGCGGGTTCGTCCCGTCGGCGGTCGACTATCTCCGGTCGCTTCGCCGTCGCGTCCTCGCGCAGCAGGCGGCGGTGCGGGCGTTCGACAACGCCGGGGTCGACTTGGTGCTCACCCCCGGTGTCGGCGCGACGGCCGCTCGACTGTCCGATGTGACGGTCGAGGTCAACGGTGTCCGCCATCCCATGCAGGGCGTCACCGGCCGCAACACCGGGGTGTTCGACTACCTCGGGCTGCCCGCGGTGATGGCACCGGCGGGCTTCGTCGACGGCCTGCCGGTCGGAGTCCAGATCGTCGGGCGACCGTGGGCCGACGAAAGCTGCCTGCGCCTCGCCGAACTGATCCAGTCCAAGACCCCACACCACCGCGCCACCCCCAACTAACCGCCCCGAACTTACCGTCCCCGTGTCCCCTGTTCCGGTCGCCGTGTCCCCCCTTCCGGTCGCCGTGTCCCCCGTTCCCGCCGCCGTGTCCCCCGTTCCGGTCGCCGAGTTCTCCCGTCCGGTCGCCGAGTTCTCTGGTCCCGACGCCGAGTCCGCGTCCGGCCGGTCCGCGCCGCGCGCTTCGGCGAGTGCGCCCAGCGCCGGAGAATAGTGACACCGACCACTACGTTCGAAAGGTAGCCAACCCTCAGAAAGGTAAGCCTTTCCGCGGACCGGACAGGTAAGGTTAGCCTACTAAATACCAGGTCAGCGCAACCTAACCTATTCCCGGGACACGGCGTCCTCAATTAGGGGCAACGGCGGAAGACCATTGTCGTCCGCTATTATTCGTACTGTGCAGCAGTTGTTGGAACGTATTCACAAAGACGAACAGGCCTTCGTGCTCCGCTACGTGCAGCCGGGCCTCGTGGGACTCATCGACGGGACCCTGTCCACCCTCGCGCCGATCTTCGCGGCCGCGATGTTGTCCGGCTCACACGCGGCACTGTTCGTGGGCCTGGCCACCGCGCTCGGTGCCGGCATCAGTATGGGCCTGTCGGAGGCCCTGTCGGACACCGGCGAGCAGACCGGGCGCGGCCCGGCCACGATGCGCGGCGTCGTCACCGGGCTGATGACCACGCTCGGCGGCGCCTTCCACTCGCTGCCGTTCCTGATCAGCGACCGGAACCCGGCCCTGGTGGTGGCCGGAATCGTCGTGGCGATCGAACTGTCACTCATCGCGCTCGTGCGTAAGCGCTATCTCGCGGTCTCGCTGCGCACTTCGGTCATCCAGGTCGCGGTGGGCGGCGTGCTCATCACCGCCGTGGGGTTCGTCCTCGGAAACGCCTGACCGACCAGGATCGCACCTTTGTGCGAATCGAGAAGAGAAGCGCCGGCGCGGCGGGCCCGTCCGCGGGACGGCACCGACCGGGTGCGCGATCAGTCCTGGAGGTGGTCCTGTCTCCAGGTCACGTACTCGGTCATCGTCTTGAGCTTGTGGCTGCGGGAAAGCCGTTCGATCTCCTCCTGCGGGGCGCCGGAGGAGACGAGCGCGAGGATCCGGTCATGCTCGGCGACGGAGGACTCCGTGCGGGTCGGGACGAAGGTGAAACTGGACCGCCGGATGCCCGACAGGCGCTGCCATTCCCGGCGGAGCAGGTCCAGCAGGTGCCGGTTGGGGCAGTCCTGGCACAGCACCCAGTGGAACCGGTGGTTGAGCTCGGTGAACCGCACGGGGTCGAAGGCCTCCTCGCGCAGCCGCCGCATCTCGGCGTTCACCGCCCTGGCCTCGTCCAGCCGTTCGGCGGTGAGGAGCGGGGCGGCGAGGCTGGTGGCCACGCCTTCGAGGTAAGCCAGCGTCTGCATGGCGTCGGCATAGTCGGCGATGTTGATGCCGGCGACCTGGGCGCCGACATTGCGGGTGAAGATCACCAGCCCCTCGGCCTCCAGTTTGCGGATGGCCTCGCGCACCGGGACCGGGCTGGTGCCGAACTCCCGCGCGATCTGGTCCAGCACGAGGCGGTAGCCGCCCACGAAGCGTCCCGACAGGATGCCTTCCTGCAGCGCCCGGTAGATCTTCTCGGATTTCGACAAGGTCTGCCGCGCGTCGGCGGTTTCGGGCATGAGCTGGTCCGTCCTGCAGTGCGATCCGGGAAATCGTAACCGGGGCCGGAGCGTCCCGGCCCCGCCGCGCCGGCTACACCTGGGAACCGATCTTGAATCCGGTGGTGGTTTCGCCCTTGCGCGTGTAGGAGAACCCGTCCGCGCCCACGGTGACCGCCAGCTCATGGGGATCGGTCTGGCCGAGGACCTCGCGCGGGTTGCCGTCGAGGTCCAGCACGAGCGAGCCCTCGCTGTACCAGCTCGGCACCACCGGGTTACCCCACCAGTCGCGGCGCTGGTTGTCGTGCACGTCCCAGGTGACCACGGGATTGTCCGGGTCGCCGGTGTAGTAGTCCTGCGTATAGATCTCCACCCGGTGCCCGTCGGGATCCCGCAGGTACAGGTAGAACGCGTTCGAGACGCCGTGGCGGCCGGGACCGCGCTCGATCCGGTCGGACAGGCGCAGCGCGCCGAGCTTGTCACAGATGTTGAGCACGTTGTGCTTCTCGTGGGTCGAGAACGCGATGTGATGCAGCCGCGGCCCGTCTCCGTTGGTGAGGGCCGTGTCGTGCACGGTCTGTTTGCGGTAGAACCACGCGGCGTAGGTGACCCCGTTGTCGTCGCGGATGTCCTCCGACACCCTGAACCCGAGATCCTCCAGGTACGCGCGACCACCGACGACATCCGGCGTCAGCTGGTTGAAGTGGTCCAGCCTGACCAGCGGGGCCGGCCCGAACCGGTCGTAGCGCCACGTGAGGCGTTCCACGTGGGCCACCTCGTGGAAGAACTCGCAGGTGAAGCCGAGCGGATCCTCGACCCGCACCGAATCACCGACGCCGTGGGTGAAGCCCTCCCGCCTGCGCTCGACGCGGCAGCCCAGCGCCGCGAAGTAGGCCTCGGCGCGATCGACGTCACCCGGTGTCCGGACCCGGTAGGCCAATGCCGCGACGGCCGCCACCGGTCCTTCGCGGAGCACGAGGTTGTGGTGGATGAACTCCTCGAACGAACGCAGGTAAAGCTCGTGCTCGCGCTCCTCGGTCACGACCAGGCCCAGGATGTCGGCGTAGAAGGCGCGGGACGCGGCGAGGTCGGTGACCACGAGTTCCGCGTACGCGCAGCGCACGATGTCCGGCGCGGGTATGCGAGGCCGGGGAATCCCGGCGGCGGATTGCGTCATTGCTTTCTCCTTGTCTCGCTTGTCTCAGCTCGAACGCGACAGGCGCCCGGTCACGGCCGGGACGCCTTGCCGGAGAAGAACGTGTCACCGGCGTTGTAGCCGCTCGCCCCGAACCGGGCGGTGTGCACGTCGCCGAGCGTCACGTGCACGGCCTGCTGTTCGGTGTAGAAGTCCAGCGACCGGTAACCCCCTTCGTGACCGACCCCCGAGGCCTTGACACCACCGAAGGGCGAGCGCAGGTCGCGGACGTTGTGCGAGTTGATCCAGACCATGCCGGCTTCGATCCGGCCGGAAACGGTGTGGGCGCGGGTGAGGTCTTTGGTCCAGACATAGGCGGCGAGCCCGTACGGCACGTCGTTGGCGAGGTCGACGGCCTCGTCCTCGGTGTCGAACGGCGTGATCCCCACGACCGGGCCGAAGATCTCCTCCTGGAAGATCCGGGCCGTGCGGGGCACGTCGGCGAAGACCGTGGGTTCGAGGTAGTTGCCCTCCGGCAGGTGCGCGGGCCGCCCGCCACCGGCGACCAGCCTGGCCTCGGTCTTGCCCACCTCGACGTAGTCGAGCACCCGCTGGAAGTGCTCCGGGTGGACCAGGGCGCCGACCTCCGTCGCGGGATCGGCGGGGACACCGACCTTGACGTTGCGGGCGCGCGCGGCGTAGCGCTCGACGAACTCGTGGTAGACGGAACGCTCGACGAGGATGCGTGAGGACGCGGTGCACCGCTCGCCGTTCAGCGAGAACACCCCGAACAAGGTGGAATCGAGCGCGGCATCGAGGTCGGCGTCGGCGAAGACGACCGCGGGAGACTTCCCGCCGAGTTCCATCGACAGGCCCTTGAGGTGATCCGCCGCGTTGCGGAAGATGAGCCGCCCCGTGGCCGTCTCCCCGGTGAACGAAAGGAGGTCGACACCGGGGTGCTTCACCAGCGCGTCGCCCGCCACCTCGCCGATGCCGTTGACCATGTTGAACACCCCGTCGGGCAGCCCGGCCTCCGCGAAGATCCGCGGCCACAGCGAGGCCGACAGCGGGGTGAACTCCGCCGGTTTGAGCACCACCGTGCAGCCGGCCGCGAGCGCCGGGGCGAGCTTCCACGATTCGAGCATGAACGGGGTGTTCCACGGGGTGATCAGACCGGCCACGCCCACCGGTTTGCGGTTCACGTAGTTCAGCTGCACACCCGGAACCTGGTAGGCCTCGTCGGACTGGGCGACGATCAGGTCGGCGAAGAAGCGGAAGTTCTCCGCGGCGCGCATCGCCTGGCCGGTCGCCTGGGTGACAGGCAGTCCGGTGTCGAACGTTTCCATCGCCGCGACGGCTTCGTTCTGGGCCGCGACCGCGTCCGCCATCCGGTTGAGCACGCGGGCCCGGTCGCGGTTGCGCATGCGGGGCCACGGTCCGGTTTCGAACGCCTCCCGCGCGGCGGCCACGGCGGCGTCGATTTCGGCCCGCCCGCCCGCGGCGGCCTTCAGGTAGACGGTGTTCGTGGCCGGTTCGAGGACGTCGAAGGTCGCGCCGTCGCCGGAGTCGGCCGGTTTTCCGCCGATGTGGTGCCGCAACCGGTCGGGCAGGCCGGGCGGCAGTCCCGGCGACACCGCCGGGCTCATCGCAGCGCTCCCGGGGCAGCGGAGGTGAGCGCGCGCTCGTCGACGGGAGTGAGGTACTGCTCGGCCTGAGCGGCCAGCGCGCGCACCTTGTCCTGTCCCGCTTCGGTGAGTGGTATGAGCGGCGGGCGGACGTTGCCGGAGGAGATCAGGCCCCGCTGGGCCATCAGCCATTTCGCCGGAGCCGGATTGGTCTCGGTGAACAGCAGATCGACCAGCGGGTGCACGCCGTAGTGCAGTTCCCGCGCGCGTTCCCAGTCGCCGGAGACCGCCGCCTCGTAGGTCTGCGCGACGGCGGCCGGGGCGAGGTTGGACAGCGCGGAGATGAAGCCGGCCCCGCCCAGCGCGATCAACGGCAGGCACAGCAGCTCGATTCCCGACCACATCAGCACTTCCCGCCCGCACAGGTGCATCACGCGCGAGAAATGCTCGAAGTCCTTCGTCGTCTCCTTGATTCCGACGATGTTGTCGTGATCTCGGTAGAGCCGCGCGAAGGTCTGCGGGGCGATCTCCACCGCGGTCCGGACCGGCACGTTGTACGCGACGATCGGCAGGTCCGGAAACTCCTTGGCGACGGTGGAATACCAGGTGTAGAGCGCTTCCTGAGTGGGCCGTGCGTAGTAGGGCGTGATCACGAGGACCGCGTCGGCGCCCTCGTCCCGGGCGACGGCGGTCAGTTCGAGGGTTTCGTCGAGCTTGGCCGAGCCGGTGCCCGGCAGGAACGGCACGGAATCGGCGACCTCGGCGGCGACGGTGCGGATCGCCTCGACCCGTTCGCCGAGCGACAGCGCCGACGGCTCGCCGGTGGAGCCGCCGATGGAGATGCCGCGGGTGCCGTGGGCGAGTTGCCAGCGCACCATCCTGCGCAGCGCGTCGTGATCCACCGCACCGTCGTCGGTGAAGGGCGTGAAAAGCGGTGCGATCGCACCGCGGATCCGGGCGGGTTCGGAGCGGAACTTCATCGGTCTCCTCTCAGTCTGGTTTTCCCGCGGCCGCCGGGAGTTCACGACTTCCGGTGCGCACGCCATTTCTCGAAGACCGGGCGCCAGCGCGGGCCGATCGGGTACAGGTCGGCGACGGATTCGCCCTGCGCGACCATTTCGACGACGAAGGCTTCCTCTTCCTCCTGGGTCTCGGCGCCTTCGAGTACTTCGACGACCAGGTGCGGCGGGATGACCAGGGCGCCGTCGTCGTCGGCGACGATGACGTCTCCGGGTTGAACGGTGGCCCCACCACAGGAAATCGTCGTGTCGGTGTCCCAGGGCACGTGTCGCCGCCCCAGCACCGCGGGGTGCGTACCCGCGCAGTACACCGGGAGGCCGACCGCGGCGACCGCGGCCGCGTCGCGGACCGCGCCGTCGGTGATGATCCCCGCGGCGCCCCGGGTCTTCGCGCGCAGTGCGAGGATGTCGCCCAGCGTTCCCGCCGTGGTCTCGCCGCGCGCTTCCATCACGAGCACCTCACCGGGGCCGACGGATTCGATCGCCTGTTTCTGCGGCGTGAACCCGCCGCCGCGCTCGGCGAAGAGATCGGGCCGGTACGGCACATACCGCAGGGTGCGCGCGGTACCGACGATCCGGCGGCCGGGTACCAGCGGGCGCGGCCCGTCCAGCGAAACGTGGTCGAAGCCGCGCTTGCGCAGTTGCACGGAAAGCGTTGCCACGGCGACGGCGCCGAGTCGTGCCCGCACCTCATCGGTCAGCACGGCGGCGGATTCCGGGCGGGGCTCGGGGGCGGGCACCGCACCCGACGCCTTGCCCGTCACAGTGCCCGCTGCCTTCGCGGGCGGGGTGGTGCCCCAGGCGTCGGCCCGCTGAGCGTCGTCCACCTTGGGCGGGCTTCCCCACCGCGCCAGCGCCGGTCCGGCGACGACTTGCGTGGTCAGTTTTCCCGAAGTCAGCGCGGGATCGGCGGCGGAGCAGACCTCGACCTCGATGCGCTGCCCCGGCGCCGCCACGGAGGCGCCGGCCGGCGTCCCGGTGAGAATGACGTCGCCCGCCTCGAGCGTCATCACCCGGGACAGGTCGGCCAGCAACAGGCCGAAGGGAAACAGCAGGGTGGCCGACGAATCGTCCTGCACCAGTTCCCCGTCCAGCCACAGCCGAAGCCGGATGCCCGCGGGATCCAACGCGGCCGCCTCGATCAGATCGGGCCCCACCGGGGTGTAGCCGTCACCGCCCTTGGAGCGGACATTCGACCCGCGGTCGGCGTAGCGCAGGTCATGCAGGCCCAGATCGTTGGCGGCGGTGACCCAGCCGACGTGCGCCCAGGCGTCCTCCGGCCGCACCCGGAAGGCCGCTTCGCCGATCACCAGTGCGATCTCGCCTTCGAAGCCGAGCAGTTCGGTGCCCTCGGGGCGCTCGAGGGTTCCCGGCCCGGAAAGCGACGAGGTGGTCTTGAGGAAGTACGACGGATCGGCCGGTGTGCGCCCACGTTGCGCCGCGCGCGACGCATAGTTGAGGTGAACCGCGATGACCTTGCCGGGCCGGTATCCCAGCGCGGCCGTGATCGGGTCAGGAGCCACCAGAACCTCCAACCAGCGACATCATCGATGATATCGCATACGATTTCGGTCCCGATTCTGCTGAGGCATCGGCATCCCTGTCAAGACATCACGCGAACGGCCGACCCAGCAGTCCTTACCCGACTTCGCCAACAGCG
>DASSAD010000423.1:0-4737 GCA_035685725.1 Amycolatopsis sp.
GGTCACCATCTCCTCGTCGTGCCTGCCGGGCATGGGTATACAAGCCGGCCACCACACCGACAGGCAGCCGGTGTGGCCGAGATAAAGGAAAAACACGGCCCGTCGGGCCGTGCCGGTAGAACAGAATAGCACGAAAACGGCGGCGGCCACCGCCCGTTTTCTCACTCAGCGGGCATTGGGCGCGCAATTCACCCCGTTGGCCGCTAGTTCCTTGACAGGTAGGCCGGAACTGTGTACGAGCATCCGAAGACCTCGGCGGTCACCGGACGATCGGTGCTGTGAATCAAGGTCGTCTGCAGGCTGTTCCCGTTCCCGGCCGGGATCAGGACTTCCTTCCGCCCGCTCTCCGCGCCGGAGTTGTCGAGTACCCGCACGATGCACACGCCCGCCTTGGAGGGGTCGTCCCGCGTCACGTTGATGGTGAACTGCATGGTGTTGCCCGGCTCCGGGCTGAAGGTCACCTGGTCCGCCGAGATCGGGGCGGGCCCCAGGTTGAGGTAGGCGACCCAGGCCACCACGAGACCCGCGACGAGGCCGGCCACCACGAACAGCCATGGCCGGCGCTGCGACACGCGGTTCCGGGCCGGACCGTACCGGCCTTCCGGCAGGGCACGAGTGCTCACACCGGGCCTCCTCAACAGGATTGTCGTACTGCTCGGGGACAATGAGGCTTCGATTATCCGTCAGCCGGGGAATACCGGTGTGAGAAGGGGTCGTTGCACGGATGGTGGGAGCTGACGAGCAGGTGTCCGGTGGGCCGGTAGTGGATGGCACGGCTTTGGGTAACGGTGAGGTGGGGGCCGCTTCGGTGGGTGAGGGCACGCTGACGGGATCGGAAGCGGGACCGTTGCGCCTGATGGCGGTGCACGCGCACCCGGACGACGAATCGAGCAAGGGCGCCGCCACGATGGCCAAGTACGTGGCCGAGGGCGCCGAGGTCATGGTGGTCACCTGCACCGGCGGCGAGGCCGGCAGCATCCTCAACCCGGCCATGGACCGGCCCGGTGTGCGCGAGAACATGACCGGGATCCGGCGCGAGGAGATGGCCCGCGCGGCCAAGATCCTCGGGGTCCGGCATCACTGGCTCGGCTTCGTCGACTCCGGGCTGCCCGAGGGTGACCCGCTGCCACCACTGCCGGAGGGTTGCTTCGGGGTGATCGACATCGAGGAGCCGACGCGGGAACTGGTCAAGGTGATCCGCGAGTTCCGCCCGCACGTCGTGCTGACCTACGACGAGAACGGCGGGTACCCCCACCCCGACCACATCCGGTGCCACGAGGTTTCGATGGCGGCCTTCGACGCCGCGCCCGACCCCGATCGCTTCCCCGCGGACGGCCGGCCGTGGCAGCCGCTCAAGCTCTACTACATGCACGGTTTCTCCCGTGGCAGGATGCAGCTGTTCCACGAGGCACTGCTCGCCGCCGGCCAGGAGTCGCCGTACGCGGAGTGGCTCGAGCGGTGGGATTCCAACAACCGCGCCGACGTGATGGACCGGGTCACCACGCGCGTCGAGTGCGGCGACTACTTCGAGGCCCGTGACGAGGCGCTCAAGGCGCACGCCACACAGATCGACCCGAACAGCCGCTGGTTCGCGGTGCCGTTGGACAAGCAGCGCGAACTCTGGCCGACCGAGGAGTACGAGCTGGTCCGCTCCCTGGTCGACAGCACGTTGCCGGAGGACGACCTGTTCGCGGGTCTCCGGCAGAAGGTGACCGCCTGAGGGACCGTCCGCATCGGTGGGCCGTGTTCCGCGGCCACTGGTGCACACGGCCGCGCACGGCTTCGGAGTCGCGGAGGTGGGCCGCCCACCTGGGAAGACAAGGCCCAGGCCGCAGAGGCGGCCCGGCAACGCAAATCCGAGCGCGCGCCCCGTTGAGGGCCCGTTGAGGCACTGCCTAGACTCGACAGCAGGTTCCCGCCGATTGGAGTCCACGATGAGCGTCACCCTGGCTGTGCCGGCCCCGGTCGCCACGCACGCGATCGTGCTGGCGCAGCAGCCGGGCAACGGTGACAACGGCGGTCAGGGCGAGGACTTCGGCAAGTCCTCGCCGGTGGGCTTCCTGCTGCTGCTCCTCTTCCTGATCGCGGTGGCGTTCCTGGTGCGCTCGATGACCAAGCACCTCAAGCGCATTCCCGCGAGCTTCGACAGCGATGAATCCGCCGGCACCGGGGAATCCACCGGCGCCGAGCCGGAATCCGGCGAAAAGCCCGAGGCGAAGGCGGGCGCCGACAAGGCGGCCAAGAAGGAAAAGAGCGAAAGCCCGAGCTAGGCCGCCCGCCGGGCCGGGTGGTCCGGCGGGAGAACATTCCGTCCTCGCGGTTCCCACCGCGTCAAAGCGCTGCGTGAGCCCATGCGCCGGTGCACGGCGGAGGTCCTGGCCTCCGTGACACCCTGGTCCTATGGCCAACCGACTCGCCTTCGCGACCAGCCCGTATCTTCTGCAGCACGCCGAGAATCCGGTGGACTGGTGGCCCTGGACCGCCGAGGCGCTGGCGGAGGCGAAACGGCGCGACGTGCCCATCCTGCTGTCCGTCGGCTACGCGGCCTGCCATTGGTGTCACGTCATGGCGCACGAGTCGTTCGAGGACGACGAGACGGCCCGGATGATGAACGAGAACTTCGTCAACATCAAGGTGGACCGCGAGGAACGGCCGGACATCGACGCGGTGTACATGAGCGCGACCCAGGCGATGACCGGTCAGGGCGGCTGGCCGATGACCTGCTTCCTCACGCCCGACGGCGAACCCTTCCACTGCGGGACCTACTATCCGCCCCAGCCGCGGCCGGGCATGCCGTCGTTCCAGCACCTGCTGGTCGCGGTGGCGCAGGCCTGGCGCGACCGCCGGGACGAACTGCGCGAGGGTGCCGGACAGATCGTCGCGCACCTCGCGAGCGGCAACGGGCCACTGCCGGAGTCCACCGTGGACGCCGAGGTGACCTCCGCCGCGGTCGCGAAGCTGGGTGGCGAGGCCGATCACGTCAACGGTGGATTCGGCCACGCACCGAAGTTCCCGCCGTCGATGGTGCTGGAGTTCCTGCTGCGGCACCACGAACGCACCGGGTCGGCCGACGCGCTGTCCCTCGCCGAAGCGTGCGCGGAGGCCATGTCGCGCGGCGGCATGCACGATCACCTCGCGGGCGGGTTCGCCCGGTACTCGGTCGACGCGTCCTGGGTGGTGCCGCACTTCGAAAAGATGTTGTACGACAACGCCTTGCTGTTGCGGGTTTACGCGCATCTGGCGCGGTTGACCGGTTCCGCGCGAGCGCACGAGGTCGCCCGGCTCACCGGTGAGTTCCTGCTCGAACGTCTCGGCACGGCCGAAGGCGGTTTCGCCGCCTCCCTGGACGCTGACACGCTCGGCGACGAAGGGCTGACCTATGTGTGGACCCCGGGCGAACTCCGCCAGGTGCTCGGCGACCAGGACGGTACCTGGGCGGCTGAGCTGTTCGGGGTGACCAGCGAGGGCACCTTCGAACGGGGCCGCTCGGTGCTTCAGCTGCGCCGGGATCCGGACGACGCGCAGCGGTACGAGCGGGTCCGTCAAGCTCTGCTCGCGAGCCGCGACGAGCGTCCGCAGCCGGCCCGCGACGACAAGGTGATCGCCGCCTGGAACGGGCTCGCGATCAGCGCGCTCTGCGAGGCCGGGGTGGCGTTGGACCAGCCCCACTGGGTCGTCGCCGCCGAGCGTGCCGCCACGTCCGTGCTGGCGGTCCACCGGGTCGGCGGCCGGCTGCGGCGGAGTTCCCGGGACGGGCGGGTCTCCGACGCCGCCGGCGTGCTGGAGGACTATGCCTGTCTCGCCGACGGGTTGCTCGGGTTGCACCAGGCCACCGGTGAACCGCGATGGCTGGCCGAGGCGACGGATCTGCTGGACGTGGCGCTGGAGCGGTTCGGCGTCGAGGACGCTCCCGGCGCGTACCACGACACCGCGGACGACGCCGAAACCCTGGTGCAACGGCCCGCCGACCCCGGTGACAACGCGAGCCCTTCGGGGGCGTCCGCGCTGGCCGGCGCCCTGCTGACGGCGTCGGTCCTGGTCGGCGCCGACCACGCCGGGCGCTACCGCGACGCGGCCGAACGCGCGGTCGGCCGGATCGGGCAGCTCGTGGCCAAGATGCCGCGGTTCGCCGGGCACTGGCTGGCCGTCGCGGAGGCGGCGCTGGCCGGTCCCATCCAGATCGCCGTGGTGGGACCGGACGCCGCCGCCCGGGCGGAGCTGCGTGCCACCGCCGCGCGGACCGCGCCCGGTGGCGGTGTCGTCCTCGCCGGAGTCCCGGACAGCGTGCCCCTGCTGGCTGACCGGCCCCTGGTCGACGGTGGCGCGGCCGCCTATGTCTGTCACGGCTACGTCTGTGACCGCCCGGTCACCACGCCCGAGGCTCTTACGCTCGCGGTGAACATCGGCGCTGAATGACCGTTTCCGGCGTAACGTCAGTAGCGATGTAATCATGTAATCGCGGAGGCGGTCATGCGGACACATGGACACAAGGGATGGAAGGGGCGCGGCGGCTGGCAGCAGGCCGACATACCCTCGGCGGAGGACGCCGCCGCCTGGTTCGCCGGGCGACTGCCGGACGACTGGTTCGTCTCGGCGCCGGAGATCACGGTCGATCGCGAGGAGATCCTCATCGTCGGCGAACTGTCCCCGTTGACAACCGAGTTCGACGACGACGCGGCGAAGGCGACGGCGGAATCCGGCCGGATCAGCCGCTTCCGGGAGGACACGCGCGAGCAC
>DASSAD010000424.1:0-8856 GCA_035685725.1 Amycolatopsis sp.
GATGGTGATCTTGGCCTCGGAGCGGTCGTGCGCCACACCGGTGATCAACGCTTGCTCCACGGGGATCTCCTCGATAGAACCGGCGACCGTGGTCCCCGGCTTGTCACTGTAGGAAGAACGGACGCGGATCGGGACTCCGTATCGCCGCGCGTACTCGACCGAGCGCAGGTGCAGGATCTTCGAACCGCTGGCCGCGAGTTCGAGCATCTCCTCGTACGGCATGGTGTCCAGCTTGCGCGCATTGGGCACGATCCGCGGATCGGCGGTGTAGACACCGTCCACATCGGACAGGATCTCGCAGACGTCGGCCTTCAGCGCGGCCGCCAGCGCCACGGCGGTGGTGTCCGAGCCGCCCCGGCCGAGAGTGGTGATGTCCTTGGTGTCCTGGGACACACCCTGAAAGCCGGCGACGAGGGCGATGTAACCCTGTGACAACGCATCGGTGACGCGGCTCGGTGTGACGTCGATGATGCGCGCGTTGCCGTGCACCGCCGTCGTGACCACGCCGGCCTGCGAGCCGGTGAACGACCAGGCTTCCGCGCCGTGCGCGGAGATGGCCATCGCCACCAGCGCGTTGGAGATCCGCTCGCCCGCGGTGAGCAGCATGTCCATTTCGCGCTCCGGCGGAACCGGATTCACCTGCTGCGCAAGGTCGAGCAGTTCGTCGGTCGTGTCGCCCATCGCCGAACAGACGACGACCACGTCGTTGCCGGCCTTCTTGGTGGCGACGATGCGCTCGGCCACTCGCTTGATGCGATCCGCGCTCTCCAGCGACGAGCCGCCGTACTTCTGGACTACCAGCGCCACTTGACCTCAGCCTCCGTAGGTGCGCTTTCGCTGCAGCCTACCGGGGTGCCGCCAGACCGCCACCGCGATTTGTGGTGCCGACCACTCCGGTAAGGACGGTCCCCGGACTCGTGGAAAGATCACTCGGTGGCCGTAACAGAGCGTAAGCCACCGTCTCTCGCCGGGCCTTGGCCCGGACAAGCCTTGCGGTGGCGGGCCTTCCTTCCCGCAGCGATCTTTCTCGGAGTCCGGGCACTCGGCGTGGCCACCCTCGCCGTTTTGTGTGCCTTCACCAACAACGACCTGGTCGACAGACTCACCGCGTGGGACGGCCAGTGGTACCTCCGGATCGCCGCCCGCGGCTACGCCCTCGGCTACTTCACCGACTCCCGCGGCCTGCCCAACTTCTTCACGCCGAGAGCGTTCTTCCCGGCCTACCCGTTACTGATCCGGACCGTGTCGCTGGTGAGCGGGCTGAACGTCACCGCGGCGGCACTGACCGCCACCCTCGGCTGCGGACTGGCCGCGGCCTACGGGGTGGCCAGGCTCGGCCGACTCGCCGGCGGCGGCTCGCCACGCGCCGGGTACCTCCTCGTGGCGCTGTTCGCCGCCGGCCCGATGAGCATCGCGTTGTCGATGACCTACACCGAGGCGATGTTCTGCGCACTGGCCGCGTGGGCGCTGGTCGGGGTGCTCGAACGGCGCTGGTGGCTGGCCGGGGTCGCCTGCGCGATTTCCGGGTTGGTGCGCTCGTCCGCGTTCGCGTTGATCGTCGCGGTCGTCCTGGCCGCCCTGGTCTGCGCGGTCCGCGGGCGGGACTGGCGGCCGGCGGTCGCCGCCGCGCTCGCGCCCACCGGCCTGGTCGGCTACCTGTGGTGGACCGGGTACCGGGTGGCGCCCTCGGCCGGGCTGGGCACGCAGTTGACCACCTGGTCGGAACTGGAGTGGCAGGGCTGGGACACGCGCTTCGACTGGGGCGTTTCGACGGCGCGGTTCATCGGCCAGGTACTGGTCAGCGCTCCGTACGCGATGAGCGTGCTGACCGTCGGGGTGATCGCGGGCGCGGTGCTGCTGCTCGCGGCGGGCATCCGGCGCCGCGTGCCGTGGCCGCTGCTCACCTACGGCGCGTTGATCATGGTGATGTGCCTGGGATCGAGCGGCCTGATGCACGCCAAACCGCGCTTCCTGCTGCCGGCGGCGATCACCCTGCTGATCCCGGTGGCGCGGGGACTGGACAACCGCCGCACGGGCACGGCCGCGCTGGCCGTGCTCGTCGTCGCGTTCGCCAGTGCCTGGTTCGGTGCCTACGCGCTCACCGTGTGGAAGTATGCGGTGTGATGCGGAAACAAGCCGACAGCAGCGCTCCCCTGGCGGATCTCATCGCCGAGCGGTGGAGCCCACGGGCACTCGACGAAACCGGCGAAGTGAGCTGGGATCAGTTGCGGTCACTGGTGGAAGCGGCCCGCTGGGCGGCCTCCTTCGGCAACACCCAGCCGGCCCGCTACCTCGTCGGGCGCCGGGGAGACCCGACCTTTCAGCGAATCCTGGACGCGCTGACCGACCGGAACCAGTCCTGGGCGCACCGCGCGGGCGCACTGCTGGTGGCGGTCATGGTCACCCGCAACGAAAAGGGCGAAATCCCCTACGCCGAATACGGTCTCGGCCTGGCCGGCGGCAACCTCGCCCTCCAGGCGGTCCACGAGGGCCTGGTCGCCCACCAGATGGCGGGCTTCGACCCGGAGGCGATCCGGCGCGACTTCGCCGTGCCGCCGGAGGCCGTGCCCAGGGTGGCGATCGCCGTCGGCGTGCAGGGCGAGCCCGAGGTGCTGGTCGAGGAGCGCGCCGTGACCCGCGAACGCGCGCCGCGCCGCCGGCTGCCGCTCGCGGAATTCGCCTTCACCGGTTCCTGGGGCACCCCCACCTGGTCTCCGCCGCCAGCAGGCTGACCGCGGCGCCGGCTACGAGCCGAGCCCGCCGATCCGGCGGATGATCCTGGCCAGCACGCCGGAGACCACCAGCCAGAACAACGCGGCGAGGCCGAAGTTCACCAGCACGCGGAGCTTGGGGTCCGCCGGCTCGAAGATGTCCGCGAAGCCGATCGAGAAGGTGCCGGCCCAGCCGCGAACCCAGGACACGATGCCGTTGCCGGGGTTCGCGGAACCGACCACGAAGATCACGTGCAGGACCAGGATCGCGGCGAAGATCAGACCGGCCCAGCGGACGATCCCGGCGAGCAGCCCGACACTCCGGTCCTTCGCCCGGCGCCAGTCCACCTGGACGTCTCGCCTGGATCGTGGCGCGTCCTGGACGCGTGTCTCCTCGGTTTCCTTGGCGTGCTCGGCCATGCCGCGAGTCTGGCACGTCACCACTCCCGTGACTACCCGCCAGTAAGGCGACCGGTGCCGGTGATCTCGCACCCGCTTTCGACCTTCGACCTCGCGTGGTTAAAGTGGGACTCGTGGCACGTGGTCTCCTGCTTCGCTGCCGCGACGGGGCCTGATCAGACCGGCCCCCCGTCGCGGGGCTCAGCGATGCCGCCGGTCGTCCATCGACAACTGGCAGGAGAACCTTCTCTGATGAGCACCATCCGTAAACCGTCCCGTCCCGCGCCCGCCGGCCAACCGGTATGGAATACCCAGCGGGGCAGCGCGATGCCCGCGCACCGCTACCAACCGTGGTATCGCCTGGTCGAAGACATCGACCTGCCCGACCGCACCTGGCCCGACCACCGGATCGACCGCGCGCCGCTGTGGTGCGCGGTGGACCTGCGGGACGGCAACCAGGCACTGATCGACCCGATGTCCCCGGCCCGCAAGCGCAAGTTCTTCGATCTGCTGGTGGCCATGGGCTACAAGGAGATCGAGGTCGGCTTCCCGGCGGCGAGCCAGACCGACTTCGACTTCGTCCGCGAGATCATCGAAGAGGACGCGATCCCGGAGGATGTCCGGATCCAGGTCCTCACGCAGTGCCGGCCGGAACTGATCGAGCGCACCTTCCAGGCGCTGCAGGGCGCGCCGCAGGCGATCGTCCACATCTACAACTCGACGTCGATCCTGCAGCGGCGGGTCGTGTTCCGCGAGGAGCGCGAAGGCGTCAAGAAGATCGCGTTGCAGGGCGCCGAACTGGCGCTGGAGTACGCGGCGAAGTACTCCGACACCGATTTCCGGTTCGAGTACTCACCGGAGTCCTACACCGGCACCGAACTGTCGTACGCCGCCGAGGTGTGCAACGCGGTGACCGACATCTGGCAGCCCACGCCGTCCCGGCCGGTGATCCTCAACCTGCCTTCGACGGTGGAAATGGCCACCCCCAACGTCTACGCGGACTCGATCGAGTGGATGGGGCGTAACCTGGATCGGCGCGACGCCGTGATCCTGTCACTGCATCCGCACAACGACCGCGGCACCGCGATCGCCGCCGCGGAACTGGGGTATCAGGCCGGGGCGGACCGGATCGAGGGCTGCCTGTTCGGCAACGGCGAGCGCACCGGCAACGTGGACCTGGTCGCGCTGGGGATGAACCTGTTCAGCCAGGGCATCGACCCGCAGATCGACTTCTCCGACATCGACCAGATCAAGCGCACCGTGGAGTACTGCAACCAGCTGCCCGTGCACGAGCGTTCCCCGTGGGGCGGCGACCTGGTGTTCACCGCGTTCTCCGGCAGTCACCAGGACGCGATCAACAAGGGCTTCGACGCGCTGAACCGGGCGGCGGAGAAGGCCGGGGTGCCGGTGGACGAGTTTCCGTGGGAGGTCCCGTACCTGCCGATCGATCCCAAGGACGTCGGCCGCACCTACGAGGCCGTCATCCGGGTCAACTCCCAGTCGGGCAAGGGCGGGGTCGCCTACATCATGCGGACCGAGCACGGGCTCGACCTGCCGCGCCGGCTGCAGATCGAGTTCTCGCGCGTGGTCCAGCGGCACACCGACGCCCAGGGCGGCGAGGTCGACCCGGCCACGATGTGGAGCGCGTTCTCGGCCGAGTACCTGGAACCGCGCAGCCCGCTGGAACTGATCAGCCAGCACGTCACCGCCAACGGTGACTACCAGCTGAAATCCGTCGTCCGGCTGGACGGCGAGGAGCATCACATCGCCGGTTCCGGCAACGGTCCGATCGCCGCGTTCTTCGACGCGCTCTCCAGCATCGGTTTCGACGTGCGCCTGATGGACTACAGCGAGCACACGCTCACTCCGGGCGACGACTCCCAGGCGGCCTCCTACATCGAGTGCGCCATCGACGACAAGGTCTACTGGGGCGTCGGCATCAACCCGTCGATCGTCACGGCGTCGCTGCGCGCGGTGGTCTCGGCGATCAACCGCTCGCACCGCTAGTCGTCGGGGAGGGCCTCCGGTTCGCTCGGGATCGCGACAGCCACCCGGGCCACCGGAGGCCCTTCTGTGCTGATCGTCACGGGACGATCGCGGACTGCGTGATCAACATGGCGCTACCGTGGGTGTCGGTGCAGCGTCGCACAGTTCGCGTCGTCGACCGAAGGTTCCCTCATGCGCATTCTGTTCTCGGCCCTGCCTGCGCACAGTCACATCACGCCCTCCTTGCCGTTGGCCGAGGCCGCGGTTCGGGCCGGGCACGAAGTGCGGTATGCGACGGGGCCGGATGCGCTCCGGTATGTCGAGACCGCGGGAATCAGGGCGATTCCCGCGGGGTTGACCTGGGCCGAGGCGTTGGGGCGCTACACCGAGCGGTATCCGGCCGAAACCCTGGCCGGGCTGGATTCCGTCGCGCGCCTTTCCCATCTCGGGCTGCATTGCATGATCGAGATCACCGGCCCGGCGATGGCCGAGGAGCTTCTTCCGATCGCGCGAGACTGGCAGCCGGACCTCATGGTCAGCACGACCGCCGAGATCTCCGGGGAGTTGGTTGCCGCGCTGACCGGCGTGCCACATGTCGTACACGGATTCGGCATCCCCAAAACCAGCACCGGCGCGTTCGCGCCGTTCCGGCCCGCGATCGCCCAGTTGCACGCGCGGTGGGGGGTGCCTCCGGCGCGGACGGCCGCCTGCATCGAGTCGCCGTATCTGGATATCTGGCCGAGCACTCTGCGTCTCGAGGCGGAGGATTGGTATCACCCGGTGATGTGGGCCATTCGGCCGGAGAACGTGTTGCCGGTGTCGATGCCACGTCCGGAGGTGTTGGCGGACTTGCCTTACGAGCGAACCGCATATGTCACGCTGGGGACGACGTACAACACCACGCCTGGCGTGTTGGAGACGTTGATCGAGGCGTTGTCCGACGAGTCGGTGAACCTGGTGGTGACGGTCGGGAAGAACGGTGATCCGGATCGTTTTGGTCCGCAGCCGGATCACGTCCGTATCGAGCACTTCATTCCGCAGGCCGCGCTGTTGCCGCATTGCGACGTGGTGGTCTGTCACGCCGGTGCGGGCACCATCCTGGGGGCGCTCGCCCACGGCCTGCCGTTGGTGATGACGCCGTTCGCGACGGATCAACACGAGCTGGCGGCATCGGTGGAATCCGGCGGAGCCGGAATCTCCTGTGCCGCTTCCGCGGAGGCGGTGCGGAAGGCGTTTCGGCAGGTCTGTGCTGATCCGTCGTACCGTGCGGCCGCCATCCGCGCCGGCGAGCAGATCCACTCCATGCCCACACCGGACGAAATCGTCGAGAGGCTGGAGAAGTACCTCGCCGAAGTCGGCTGAGCCCGCGGAACCGACCGAATTCCCCCTCGGTGGAGCCCGGGCCCGCGGCGCGCTTTCCCGCAGACAGGGCAACACCGTGGCCACCGCCGGACGGCTCGCGGCGCCCGTGCGCGGCACCGCCTCGACATTTCGGGCCGCGCCGTCAGCCCTCGACCGTGGCCTTCGAACCTTCCGGCTCGTCGTCCTGAGCGCGCTGCGTCATCCGCTTCTTGACGACCAGGCTGATGATCACGCCACCGACGACGGCGAGCCCGAGGGCCACGTAGGAGAACCGCGAAAGCCACTGCTCGGCGACCACGCCGAGGAAGTACACCGCCGCCGTGGTGCCGCCGGCCCAGACGATGCCGCCCAGCGCGTTCGCGGTGAGGAACTTGCCGTAGCGCATGTGCAGCGAACCGGAGAGTGGGCCGCAGAGAATTCGCAGGAAAGCGACGAAACGCCCGAAGAAGACGGCCCAGACGCCGCGCTTCTGGAACACGCGTTCGGCGTTCGCGACATGCTCGGGGCCGAAGTGCTTCGGGAACCTGCGCCCGGCCCAGTCGAAGAGGCGCTTGCCACCCTTGCGGCCGATCGCGTAGCCGATGCTGTCGCCCGCGATCGCGCCGGCGCTGCCGCAGATGCCCACCCAGACCGGGTTGATCCCGATGTGCTGGGCGGCCAGCAGCGCGGCGCTGACGAGGACGATTTCACCGGGAAGCGGAATGCCGAGGCTTTCGACCCCGATCACCACGGCCACCATGAGATAGACCAAGAGCGGCGGAATGGTGTGTAGCCACTGGTCGATGTGCAAGCGTGGGCCCCCTCTGACTCTCCTTCACCGTGCAGGGTACGCGGAAAGCCGCTCGGTCGCGCCGATATGCCCGCCTATCGTGCGCCTTCGCGTCGCGCCTTCCTCTCATGACGGCACGGGCATCCCGATACCCGCGCTCCGGGTGACCTCGGCCACGGGTTCAGGGCTCGAGCAGCTCGGTGACCGAGGCGGCGTGCGGGATGGTGTCCGGGTTCACCGAGGCGTCCAGCTCGACGAGTTCCGGGCGCACCTCGTGCGGTGTGATCCGCCCCGCCTCGATGTCCTCGGCGTAGTGACATGCCACCCGGTGTCCGGCGCCGATCTCCCGCAGCACCGGACGCTCGCTGTCACACCGTGTCTCCTGACGCCACGGGCAGCGCGTGTGGAACCGGCAGCCCGTCGGCGGCGCGGCCGGCGACGGCAGGTCACCGGCGAGCAGGAGCTGTTCCCGGCTGTCCTCCACCGCCGGGTCGGGCACCGGAATCGCCGAGAGCAGCGCACGGGTGTAGGGATGCAGCGGGCGGGCGTAGAGCGTCTCCGAATCGGTCTCCTCGGCCAGCGAACCCAGGTACATCACGCCGATCCGGTCGGAGATGTGCCGGACGACCGCGAGGTCGTGCGCGATCACCAGGTAGGTCAGGCCCAGCGACTCCTGCAGTTCCTCCAGCAGGTTGAGCACCTGGGCCTGCACCGAGACGTCGAGGGCGGACACCGGTTCGTCGGCCACGATCAGGTCCGGCTCCACGGCCAGCGCCCGCGCGATGCCGATGCGCTGGCGCTGCCCGCCGGAGAACTCGTGCGGATATCTGCGCAGCGAGTGCTCCGCGAGCCCGACCGCCGAAAGCAGCTCGCGCAGGCGCTTGCGGGTGGTCTCCTTCGACCGGTCGAGACCGTGCGCACGCATGCCCTCGACCAGGATCGACTCCACGGACTGGCGGGGATCCAGGCTGGACAGCGGATCCTGGAAGATCATCTGCATCCGGCGCCGCATCTTCCGCAGCGACTCGCCCTTCAAGGTCGACAAATCGACACCGTCGAAGACCGCGCGTCCCGCCGTCGGCTCGACCAGCCGCAGCAGACCCCGGCCGAGGGTGGTCTTTCCGCAGCCGGACTCGCCGACCAGCCCATAGGTCTCGCCGCGCTCGATTTCCAGATCGACACCGTCGACCGCGTAGACCTGGCCGATCGTGCGATCCAGCACCAGGCCGCGCTTGATCGGGAAGTGCACCTCGATGCCTTCCACCGTGACCAGGGGGCTCATCGGGACACCCCCTGCTCTGCCGCCATCAGCGGGCCCACCGGGTTGTGGCAGCGCAGCATCCCGCCATAGTCCGGGACCAGCTCGGGACGCACCTGCCGGCAACGGTCCAGCGCGTTGGGACACCGCGGCGCGAACGCGCACGCGTGCTCCCACGGGATGTTGTCCGCGACCGAGCCGCGGATCGGCACCAGTTTCTCCCCGCGCGGAGCGTCGAGCCGCGGGATCGACGCGAGCAGGCCGTGGGTGTAGGGATGGCGGGAGGCGTTGAACAGCGCGTGCCGCTCCGCCCGCTCCACCACGCGACCGCCGTACATCACGTTGACCTCGTCGCACAGCCCGGCGACCAC
>DASSAD010000425.1:0-7101 GCA_035685725.1 Amycolatopsis sp.
CGACCTGCTCTTCATCCTGCACGCCGACCACGAGCAGAACTGCTCGACCTCCACCGTGCGGCTGGTCGGCTCGTCGGAGGCGAACCTGTTCGCGAGCATTTCGGCCGGCATCATGGCCCTGTTCGGCCCGCTGCACGGCGGTGCGAACAGCGCGGTGCTGGAGATGCTCGAGGGCATCAAGGCCGACGGCGGGGACGTGGCGAACTTCGTCAACCGGGTGAAGAACAAGGAAAAGGGTGTCCGCCTGATGGGCTTCGGGCACCGCGTCTACAAGAACTACGACCCCCGCGCCAAGATCATCAAGAAGACGGCCGACCAGATCCTGGGCAAGCTCGGCGTGAGCGACCAGCTTCTCGACATCGCCAAGGAACTCGAGGAGACGGCACTTTCCGACGATTACTTCGTCGAGCGCAAGCTTTACCCCAACGTCGACTTCTACACCGGTCTCATCTACCGCGCGCTGGGTTTCCCGACCAAGTTCTTCACCGTCCTGTTCGCGCTGGGCCGCCTGCCGGGCTGGATCGCCCACTGGCGGGAGATGATCCAGGACCCGGCGACCAAGATCGGCCGTCCGCGGCAGATCTACACCGGCGAAAAGGAGCGGGACTACCTCGCGCTGTCGGAGCGCTGAGCACCACTTGCCGGACCTGCCAAGGCCACCCTGCCGTTTCGGGCCGGGGTGGCCTTGACCATGTCCGGGGTGGTTCACCCGCCGCGCTCGGGGCGCAGCGCGGCGTCGAGGTGGTGGGCGAGTTCGGCGAGCAGGGCCGCGGCGTCCACGTCGGCCGTCGCCGCGTGCAGCGACAGAACGAAGGACTGGACCACCAGCAACACGGACCGGGCCTGGGCGGCCGGCTCACCGTCCCGGATGGAACCCTCCGCGCGGCCCGCCTCCAGCAGGGCGCGGATCTCCTGTTCTCCCAGCCGTTGTGTGCCGCCGAGCCGCTCGACCACGTAGGGCAGCAGGACCTCGGAATCCCGGTCCAGCACACTGCGCATCAACGGATCGGCATTGAGCAGCCGTACCGCCGTGACCGCGCTGCGAGTCAGCCGCTCGCGCGCGGTGAGCGCGGTGGCACCTTCGGCGCCGGCCTTTTCGAGGACCAGGCCGAACTGACGGGTCATCAGCGCGGCCAGAATGCTCCGGACGTCGGGGAACCGCCGGTACAGCGTCATCCGGCTGACCCGGGCGGTGCGGGCGATCTCGGCGAGGGTCACCCGCCGTAGGCCCACCGCGAGCACGCATTGCCGGGCGGCATCGAGCAGCGCGTCGTCGCCGACGCGCGTGGTGGACTGCTTCGCCCGGACACTGGCCAGGGCGGATGATCGTGCGGCCGGCGAAGGGGACTGAGATGATGAGGACCGGTGCGCCGGGAAGGCGGCGTGGTTTTCATCAACCATTTGTCATACTGTAGTTGCCTGCCGAAAATTCTAAACCGCGTGTCCGTTCCGTCCGGGAGTGTCGCGGTACTGGACGACCGAGGCGTCGAGCCCGTGCGCCGGCGCGGCCACGCCGAGTAGCGCCACGGCCTCCCGTTGCGGCACTTCGGCCGTGCGCACCGGACGGCCGTCGACGAGCAGGGGCATCCGGTGCGGACTCGCGCCCACGTAGGCGAAAACCTCGGGCAGGCGGGTACCGCCGTCCACGGCGATGCCGGCGCTGCCGTCTTCCCCGGTCCCCGGTTCCGTGAGGTTCAGCCTGGCCAGGTGGTAGCGCTCCCCGCGGCCCTCGCAGACATCGAGGACGGCGAGTTGTTCTTGCGTGGCAAGCCACACGGCGTGCGTTTCCGCCACGCCGGGCATGGCGGTGAGGGTGGCCGGGCGTTGGCCGTCCCGCAAGCGCAGGCCCGCCGCCCACACCGCGGCGAGCCCGGTGCACCGCACGCGCAGCACGACGACGGCTCCGCTCAGTCCCAGGTTCTCCCGCAGCCAGGTGATCTTCGAGGGACAGGCATTGGATCCGTAGGCGAGGATCGGGATCCGGCCGTCGAGCTCGATCCGGTCGGGCAGTGCGTAGCCGCGGCCGTCCCGGTGCAGGAAGGACCGATCCGGCCGAGCCCCGGGATAGGGATCGGCCGGAAAGTCCTCGTCGGTGAAGAAGGCCGTCATGCGCGGCGCGCGTGGGCGTGACCCCGGCGCGACGGGCACCCCGGTGACGTCACCGACCTCACTGCCATCAGGCGAACTCGACGACGCTGCGCAGCACGTCCCCCTTGTGCATCCGCTCGAAGGCCTGCTCGACGCCGTCCACGGTGATCCGCTCGGTCACGAACTTGTCCAGCGGCAACCGGCCCTGCAGGTACAGGTCGACCAGCGCCGGGAAGTCCCGCGAGGGCAGGCAGTCGCCGTACCACGACGACTTCAGCGAGCCACCGCGCCCGAAGACGTCGATGAGCGGAAGGTCGTTCAGGCGCATCTCCGGCGTCGGCACGCCGACCAGCACCACGGTGCCGGCCAGGTCCCGGCCGTAGAACGCCTGCTTCCAGGTCTCCGGGCGGCCGACCGCGTCGATCACGACGTCCGCGCCGAAGGAATCGGTGAGATCCCCAATGGCCTGGACCACCTCGTCCTGGCTGCGGCCGCGCGAGTTGAACGTGTGCGTGGCGCCGAAGTCCTTGGCCCACTCCAGTTTCCTGTCGTCGGTGTCGATCGCGATGATCGTGCCCGCGCCGGCCAGCCGCGCGCCCGCGATGGCCGCGTCGCCCACCCCGCCGCAGCCGATCACCGCGACCGAGTCGCCACGGCCGACCGCGCCGGTGTTGATCGCCGCGCCGATCCCGGCCATCACACCGCAGCCGAGCAGTCCCGCCACCGCGGGCTCGGCCGCCGGGTTGACCTTGGTGCACTGCCCGGCGTGCACGAGCGTCTTCTCCAGGAACGCGCCGATGCCCAACGCCGGAGTCAGCTTCGTGCCGTCGGCCAGCGTCATCGACTGCGACGCGTTGAAGGTCGAGAAGCAGTACTGCGGACGGCCGCGCTTGCAGGCGCGGCAGGTGCCGCACACCGCGCGCCAGTTGAGAATCACGTAGTCGCCCGGCTGGAGGTCGGTGACGCCCTCGCCGACCTGCTCGACGAAGCCCGCGGCCTCGTGCCCGAGCAGGAACGGGAACTCGTCGTTGATGCCGCCGTCGCGATAGTGCATGTCGGTGTGGCAGACGCCGCACGCCTTCACCGAGACCACGGCCTCACCGGGCCCCGGATCGGGCACGAGCACGGTTTCGAGCGAGACCGGCTCGCCCTTCGCGCGGGACACGATCCCCTGCACCTCATGCGGCATCTGTGATCACCTTTCCTCCGTCTTTCCCCTAGGAAAGCTTGCCACGGATGCTGCCGGGCCCGCGACAGGGCGTGGATCTCAGTCGGGCGTTCCCGCCGCGCGTGGTCACGGGGTGATGATGTAGGCGATTCCGCCGGAGCCGCCGGCCACCGAGCCCGTGTCGGTGTAGCGCTTGGTGCGCAGCCAGATTTGTTCGAATTGGGCGCGCCGGTACACCGTCCGCACGGTGCCGTCGCTGCTGGTGGCCGGATCGTTCACGATCACGTCTCCGTCCCGAGTGAACCCGATGACCACCATGAGGTGACCGGCGGTGCCGTACCCGGCGCCGTCGAGTTCGCTCGCGAGGAACGACTGGGACGTGATCACCGGGATGCCCCGCGCGATGTAGTCCTCGATGTCGGTGAGCGAATGCAGCCGCGTGACGTGCCCGCGCAGCCCGAACTCCGCCGCGTAGGCCGTGTTGAACGGCCAGTTCCCGGTTCCTTCGTAGGAGTAGTCGTAGGTGTAGCGGGCCGCGTAGTCGACGGTGGGGTCCGGATGGTCCGCGGGAATCCACGAAAGGTCCGCTTCGCGCGGGCGGCGGCCCCAGTACTCGACCACCATCTCGGTCGAGGTCGGGCTGCACCAGCTTTCCCCACCGCCGCCGTACTCCGGGAAGTCTCCCTTGTGGATGTTCTGGGCATAGGCCGGGACCGGCAGTTCGATGCCGGAAGCCTTGCCCGGCCGGGAGGCCGGCACCCCGAAGCGGTCCGGGATGGCCGAGGTCATCGCGCCGATCCGGGTGACGACCGGGGTGACGCCGCTGCCTGCCTCCCGGTAGAGGGTGACCCGCAGCCGGTAGGCGCGCAGGGTCACCCCGGGTTTCATCGCCAGCGTGTCGACGTCCACCCGCGCGTTCGCGTCGTCCTGGCCGTCGACGCTGGTCCGCTGGATGTCGGAGTCTCCGCTGGCCCAGCGGCCCAGCACGTACCACGCCGTCCGGGCACCCGTGCCGGTCCAGCCCTGTGCCTCGACCTGGAGCCAGGTCTTCTCCGGAGTCCGCGCGTTCCACGACGCGATCAACTGGGTCGCGTCGAAGCCCGGGCGCCGCACCGGTGACGTCCACTGGACGTAGTCATAGGTCCGGCCCTGGTAGGCCAGGCTCCCGGCGGGCCGGCCGAGCCAGAGCCCGACCGGCGTGGCGAAGTCGTGGTAGTCGACGGGCGCGGCTTGCCCCGTCTGTGCCTGGGCGGGCAGAGCGGTCACCATCGCCATCATCGTGATGGCGAAGAGGGTGAGCAAGCGTCGGGTCATTCCGGAATTTTCGGGCACCGCCGCCAGTGGTGTAAACCAGCTCGCGAAAGCCCCTACTAAAGGACCGCCTGGGTCTGCGTCACCTTGGCGCTCAGGCGGCCCGTGTCGTCGGTGACCTCGGTTTCGACGACGATGACGCGGCGCCCGGTCTGCAACGGCCGGGCGGTGGCCACCGCGTGGCCCGCCCGGATCGGGCGCAGGAAATTGGTCTTGGACTCGATCGTCGTGGTGCCCTGTGCGCCTTCGGGCAGGTTGAGAAAGGCGCACACCGCGGCGGTCGCGTCGGCGAGCGACACGAGCACCCCGCCGTGCAGCGCCCCACCGAGCGTGCACAGCGATTCCTCCCAGGCGATGCGCGAACGCACCGCCTGCTTTCCGTGTTCCAGTACCTCGACGCCCAGCCGTTTGGTGAACGGCATGGTCCGGTGGAACAGCGCGGTGCCCTCTTCGTCGAGTTCGCTCATGCGCCCTTTCTAGCAGGCTCCCGACGCCGGTGAACGTGACCGGCGTCAAAAGCTGATGATCTTCAGTTCCCCCTGCAGATGTGCGGAGCGCAGGCACTTCTTGTCGAACTTGCCCACGCTCGTCTTCGGCACTTCGTCGATGAAGGTCCAGTGTTCCGGCAACTGCCATTTGGCGACCTTGTCGGCGAGGAATTCGCGCAACTGCGCCGCGGTCGCGGTCTTGCCCTCGCGCAGCACCACCGCGACGAGCGGGCGTTCGTCCCACTTCTCGTCGGGCACCCCGACCACCGCCGCCTCGGCCACCGCCGGATGACCCATCACGGCGTTTTCCAGATCCACCGTGGAAATCCACTCACCGCCGGACTTGATCACGTCCTTGGCCCGGTCGGTGAGCGTGAGGTAGCCGTCGGGACTGATCCGACCCACGTCGCCGGTGCGCAGCCAGCCGTCGTGGAACTTCTCGGGATCGACGTCGCCGCCGTAGTAGGCCGCGGCGACCCAGGGGCCTTGAACCTCCAGCTCGCCGACCGCGTCGTTGTCCCACGGCAGTTCCTCGCCCGCGGCGCCGATCAGCCGGGCGCTCACCGAGGCCGGGAACCGGCCCTGCGTGTAGCGGTACGCCCAGGCCTGTTCGCCGGTCGCCGACGCGGGCGGGCGGGCGACGCTGCCCAACGGGGAGGTCTCGGTCATGCCCCAGGCGTGCAGGATGCGCACACCGCGCTCGGCGAAGGCGCGCATCAGCGCGGGCGGGCAGGCCGAGCCGCCGACGACGACCTCGCGCAGATGGGAGACGTCCTGGGGGTTGGCGTCCAGGTGCTGGAGCAGGCCCTGCCAGATGGTCGGGACCGCCGCGGCGAAGGCCGGCTTCTCCGCGGCGAGGATCCGCGCGACCGGCTCCGGCTGGAGGAACCGGTCCGGCATCACCAGCGAGGCGCCGACCATCATCGCGGCGTAGGGCAGCCCCCAGGCCATGGCGTGGAACATCGGCACGATCGAGAGCGCCTTGTCACCCTGGGTCAGCCGCATGCTGTCGGTCATGCAGACCTGCATCGAATGCAGCCAGATCGACCGGTGCGAGTACGCGACGCCCTTGGGGTCGCCCGTGGTCCCGGAGGTGTAGCACATGGCGGCGGCCGACCGCTCGTCCACCTGCGGCCAGGGGAAGGTGTCGGGCTGCGCGGCCAGCAGTTCGTCGTAGGAGTGCACGGTGATGCCGGCGGGTGCCGCCAGCGCCGCGGGGTTCCCGTTGGCCACGATCACGTGCTTGACCGTCTTCATCGCGGGCAGTTGCCGGGCCAGCAGCGGCGCGAGCGAGCCGTCGACCAGCACGATCTGGTCCTCGGCGTGGTTGGCGATGAACACCAGCTGTTCCGGGAAGAGCCGGATGTTGAGCGTGTGCAGCACCGCGCCCATCGCGGGGACGGCGTAGTACGCGGCGAGGTGTTCGGCGTTGTTCCACATGAACGTGCCGACCCGCTGGTCTCCGGTGATGCCGAGGCCGCGCAGCGCGTTCGCCAGTCTCGCGGCGTTCCGGCCCAGCTCGGCGTAGCTTTCGCGGCGCGGGCCTGAATCGGTCCAGGTCACGACCTCGGCCGTCGCGTGGACCCGGCTGCCGTGACGGAGCAGGTTGGCGATGGAGAGCTGACCGTCCTGCATCGTGCTCAACATGTGGCACCCCCGGGGTTGTCACCGATGACGTTCCGTCAAAGCCGACTCTAGATCAGAGACCCCTCTACCGGGCGAGTGCGCGCGTGTCGATTTCGCGGCATTGGCCCAGGTGGCGTTTACTGGGGCCGTGGACCAGAACGGCCTGGCCAGCGCTTGCTCACGCAAGCACCCGCTGGGCGCCGGGCCGGTAGCCGCGAAAGCGGGACAGCTAATACAGGAAGGACTAGTACGGTGGCTCTGCCTACGTTGACTCCGGAACAGCGTGCGGAAGCCCTGGCCAAGGCGGCCGAGGCTCGTAAGGCGCGTTCCGAGTTGCTCGCGTCGATCAAGTCCGGCAAGCAGAGCATCGACCAGGTGCTTCTGAAGGCCAAGGAAGACAAGACGATCGGCAAGACGAAG